>DASSAD010000161.1:0-16887 GCA_035685725.1 Amycolatopsis sp.
GAGCGCGGGACCGACGTCGTCGTCGGGTTCGTGGAGACCTACGGCCGCGCGAAGACCGAGCAGATGCTCGACGGGCTCGAGGTGGTGCCGCGGCGAATCGTGCCCTACCGGGACACGGAGTTCACCGAACTCGATGTCGACGCGGTGCTGACCCGGCGCCCCGAAGTCGTACTGGTGGACGAACTCGCGCACAGCAACGTGCCCGGTTCCCGGCACGCGAAGCGCTGGGAGGACATCGAACAGCTCCTCGACGCGGGGATCGACGTGCTCTCCACGGTGAACGTGCAGCACCTGGAGAGCATCAACGACGTCGTGGAACGGATCACCGGGATCCGCCAGCACGAGACGGTGCCTGACGAGGTCGTCCGGCGCGCCGAGCAGATCGAGCTGGTCGACATCACCCCGCAGGCGCTGCGGCGGCGCCTGGCACACGGGAACATCTACCCGGCGCACAAGATCGACGCGGCGCTCGGCAACTACTTCCGGCCGGGCAACCTGACCGCGCTGCGCGAGCTGGCCCTGTTGTGGGTGGCCGATCAGGTCGACGTGGCGTTGCAGCGTTACCGCGCCGAGCACGAGATCACCGACACCTGGGAGGCCCGCGAGCGCGTCGTCGTGGCGGTCACCGGCGGCGCCGAGAGCGAGACCCTCATCCGCCGCGCCAGCCGGGTCGCCGCCCGGGCCGGCGGTGAACTGCTCGTCGTGCACGTGCGGCGCAGTGACGGCCTGGCCGGGGTGACGCCGGACAGCCTGGCCGCCTGCCGGCGCCTGGCCGAAGACGTCGGCGCCTCCTTTCACGCCGTCGTCGGTGACGAGGTGCCGAAGGCGATGCTGGACTTCGCGCGGGGCGTCAACGCCACCCAGCTGGTCGTCGGCACGTCGCGGCGGTCCCGGCTGGCCCGCCTGTTCGACGAGGGCATCGGCGCGGCCACGGTTCAGGCGTCGGGGCCGATCGACGTCCACATGGTCACGCACGAATACGCGGCGGGAGCGCGCCCGCGCCGGTGGCAGGGGCTCATTCCGCCGGCCGGGGTGACCGGCTGGCTGCTGGCCGTGCTGTTCCCGGCGGTCCTCGCCGCGCTGGGGGTGCTGCTGCGTGCCCACGCCGGGCAGGCCACCATGGCCGTCGCGTTCGTGCTCGTCACCGTCGTCGTCGCCATCGTGGGCAGTCTCGGCCCGGCGCTGCTGGCCGCCGTGCTGTCCGGGTTGCTCTACGACTACTTCTTCACCGGGCCGTACCACAGTCTCGCGATCGCCGAGCCGCAGAACGTGATCGCGGTGCTGGTCATGGTGATCGTCGCGGTGCTGGTGTCCCTCGTCGTGGACCGCGCCGCCCGGCTCGCCCAGCAGGCGGCGAGAGCGCAGACCGAGGCGGCGCTGCTGTCCTCCTACGCCCGGACGGTGCTGGCCCACCCGCGCCCGCTGCAGGCGCTGCTGGAGAAGATCCGCGAGAACTTCGGCCTGGTTTCGGTCGCGTTGCTGGAAAACGAAGGCGGGCGGTGGCACCGCGCGGCGTGTGTGGGCGCCGACCCGTGCGACGAACCCGATGACGCCGACGTCGACGTGCCCATCACCCCGGAGGTCCATCTGGCGCTGCGGGGCCGCACCCTGCCCGCCGCCGACCGGAACATCCTCGAAGCCGCCGCCGGTCAGGCGCTGCTCGCCCTGCGTCAGCAGCGGATGGCGGCGCAGACCGAACAGGCCCGGCGCAAGGCCGAGGCGACCGAACTGCGCACCGCGCTGCTCTCCGCGCTCGGGCACGACCTGCGCACCCCGCTCACCTCGATCAAGGCCGCCCTCGACGGGCTCGGCGACACCCGGCTCGAACTGTCCGAACAGGACACTCGGGAACTCGTCGACACCATCGGGAAGTCGGCCGAACGGCTCGGCAGCCTGGTCGACAACCTGCTCGACTCGTCGCGGCTGGCCACCGGCGCGGTGCGGCCCCGGTTGGAGCCCGTGCACTACGAAGAGGTGGTGGCCCGCGCGATGCCCGAGCAGGACTGGGCGACCGTCGAGGTCGACATCGATCCCGCGGTGCCGCCGGTGTACGCGGACGAGGGACTGCTCGAACGCGTGGTGGCCAACGTCATCGACAACGCGCTGCGGCACGGCCGACCGGTGCGCCGCGCGGGTCTGCCCCGGCAGCCGGATGAGCCCCCCGTCGCGGTGCGCGCCAGCGAGTACGGCGGGTTCGTCGAACTGCGCGTCGTGGATCACGGTCGCGGAGTGTCCAAGGGAACCACCGACGCCCTGTTCACCCCGTTCCAGCGACCGGGCGACCGCCGGGGTGCGCAGGGGCTGGGCCTCGGGCTGTCGGTGGCCAAGGGCTTCATCGATGCGATGGGCGGAACGATCCGGGCGGAGGACACGCCGGGCGGCGGGCTCACGGTGATCGTGTCGTTGCCGGTCCGCCGCCCCGACATCGCGGGGCGGCGGACCGATGAGACGTCGGGCGCTTCGCTGAGCTGAGTGGTCCTTCGGGAGAAGGCCCGACGGACCACTCGGGACTCAAGCGTGGTGTCCCGCCGTCGCGGTGGATCGTGGCGGTGACCCGCTGTCTGCCGAAGCGATGACGGAATCGTTGGGGCGCAAGGGCATCCGGAGCCGGCACACGACGGCGTCGGTGGTGCGGGACAGGCGGCGCGCGACGACCGCGCCGCGGTGGTTCTTCAGCACCCGTTCCCACCGCCGCGCGGGCTGGACCTCGCCGATGAGCACGATGACGCGTTCGGCGTCTGCCTCCCGGACGAACCGGGCCAGCGGCGCGCCGAGTTCGCGGTGCTCCGAGGCGAGCACGGTCAGCGGGATGTCCGGCCGCCAGCTCAGCCAGTCCCGCTCCATTTCCTGGACCGCGCCGAACTCTCCCGGGTAGCTGACGTGCACGGCGACCACGCGATGGCCCATGCCCAGCGCGGTGGACAGCAGCTCGGACGCCAGCCGCGTGATGGCCACGATCGGCACCACGACGAGGGTGTCCAGCTCGTGCGGGGCGGGTGGCAGGGTACCCACGCCGAGCTGGCGGCCGATGCGGTCGTAGGCGGAGCGCACCCGGGCGAACAGGACGACCAGCGCGGGCACGATCAGCACGATGAGCCAGGCCCCGTGGGTGAACTTGGTGACGGTGATGACCGACGCCGCCAGCGCGGTGAGCACGGCGCCGAGCCCGTTCACCGTCGCCCGGCGACGCCAGCCCGCGCCGCGTTCGACGCGCCAGTGCCGCACCATCCCGACCTGGCAGAGGAAGAAGCCGACGAACACACCGACGGCGAACATCGGGACCAG
Organism: Amycolatopsis sp.; assembly: GCA_035685725.1. Lineage (GTDB taxonomy): Bacteria > Actinomycetota > Actinomycetes > Mycobacteriales > Pseudonocardiaceae > Amycolatopsis_E. The sequence goes on from DASSAD010000161.1 coordinate 3,286, forward strand.
CACGTCGACCTCGCCGCCGGAGAACACCAGCAGCCCGCCGGACAGGACGGCCAGCACGAGCACGCCGTAGCGGTGCACGAGGCGGTCGGCGCGCAGGCCGAACAAATGCGGCAGGAACCCGTCCGAAGCCAACCGGGCGGCCAGCACCGGCAGTCCGCCGAACGAGGTGTTCGCCGCCAGCGCCAGCAACAGCACGGTGGCCAGCTGCACGATCACGTAGCCGGCGCCGGTGCCCAGTGAACCCTCGGTGACCAGCGAAAGCAGGGTGCGGCCGTCGACCGGGCGGGCGTTGAACCGTTCGATCACCACGGCCAGGCCGATGAGCAGCAGTCCCAGCACGGCACCCAAGGCCGCCTCGGCACGGCGTGCCCGCGCGGCGCGCGGTGCGCGGAAGGAGGGGGTGGCGTTGGCGATGGCCTCCACCCCGGTCAGCGCCGCGCACCCGTTGGCGAAGGCGGCGAGCACCATCGCCACTCCGACCGAGCCGACGGTGACCGGCTGGGACGGGGCCGGCAGCGGATGGATCGGCGCGCCGCGCACCAGCCCGGTCACGATCACCGCCGTCAGGGAGAGGACGAACACCGCGGTGGGCAGGATGAACAACCGGGCGCTGGTCACCACTCCGCGCAGGTTCACACAGGTGACCACGAGCAGTGCGGCGAGGCAGAGCTCCACGGTCCAGGGCAGCAGGCCCGGGAAGGCCGAGGTCAGCGCGGCGACCCCGGCGGCCACCGAGACCGCCACGTTGAGCACGTAGTCGACCACCAGTGACGCGGCCGCGACCAGTCCCGCTTTGGCGCCGAGGTGCTCCTTCGACACGGTGTAGGCGCCGCCGCCGTCCGGGTAGGCCGCGATGACCTGCCGGTAGCAGGCGACGAGGACCACGAGCAGCAGCACGATGACCCCGGTCACCGGAAGGGTCCAGTGCAGCCCCACCGTACCCGCGGCCGCCAGCGCCAGCACGATCGCCTCGGGCCCGTAGGCCACGGACGCCAGCGCGTCCAGTCCCAGGCCGACCGTGCCGGTGATCGCGGTCAGCCGATGTCGGTCGTCGCCACCTTCGACAGTGTCCACTTTGACCATCCACAGTGTTCTTTGTTGGGTTTTTGTTGGCTTTGTACCGTTGTCCGGTGGTCTCGGATCACCGGACAACGGTCACGCTAAGCGTCGGGAAACGCCGCCGGTGTCAAGAGATCGTCAGGATCTCGGCGGCGGTGTGCGGAATTCGGCAAAGCGGGGGTTTTCGATGGTGACTTCGCCGACGGATGTGATCGGGCGCACGCCGCGAGTCCGGTGCGCCCGCCGGTCACCGTCAGGCGCGCGGGGCGTACATGATCACGGCGACCCCGGCGAGGCAGATCAGGGCGCCCACGACGTCGAAGCGGTCCGGCCGGTACCCGTCGAACACCACGCCCCAGGCCAGCGAGCCCGCGATGAACACACCCCCGTACGCGGCCAGGATGCGTCCGAACTGCGCGTTCGGCTGAAGCGTGGCCACGAAACCGTAGGCGCCGAGCGCGAGGACGCCGGCGCCGGCCCACAGTCAGCCGCGGTGCTCGCGCACTCCTTGCCAGACCAGCCAGGACCCGCCGATCTCGGCGAGCGCGGCGAGTAGGAACAGCGCGATGGAACGCAGGGGGAGCACGGCGACCTTCCTGGCGAGACGGCGGTCTCCGGGGAACCAATGCGATGGAACCCGCGGTGACCGCCGATCATCCTGCCCGAGTGCCGGCCCCCGGATCCGCCCGGTGGCTACTTGTCCTGATCAGGCGGCCGGCTCAGGACGGTTTCGGACTTTTCCTCCGTCCCACGGGGGATGCCGCGCCGGACATCGCCGGGCAGGCGGTCGACGCGATCGAGAGCGCGGTGCGTGCTGGAGCGCAGCTGCCACGGCACGCTGGTCACCATGGTCCCGGGCTCGAACAGCAGGCGCGCCTTCAGTCGCAGCGCACTTTGGTTGTGCAGCAGGTTTTCCCACCAGTGTCCGACCACGTACTCCGGGATGTAGACGCACACGACGTCGCGGGGCCCCGCACGCCGCAGGTTCTTGATGTAGTCGACGACGGGGCGGGTGATTTCCCGGTACGGCGAATCGATCACCTTCAGCGGCACCTTCAGGTCGTAGGTCTCCCAGCGGCGCTGGAGCTCCCGCGTGTCCCGGTCGTCGACGTTGACCGTGATGGCGCTCAAGGTGTCCGGCCGGCAGGCGCGGGCGAAAGCGAGTGCCCGCAGTGTCGGGTTGTGCACAGTGGACACGAGCACGAGGGCGTGCACCCGGCTGGGCAACAGCATGCTCTCCGGCTGCGGCGCCAGTTCCGCGCCCACCCGGTCGTAGTGCCGCCGGATGGCCCGCATCAGCACGTACAGCACGGGGATCGCGATGACCACGAGGTAGGCCCCGTGGCTGAACTTGGTGACCAGTTCGACGATCAGCACGAGCCCGGTGAAACAGGCGCCGAAAGCGTTGATGAGCCGGCCGCGCCTCATCCGCCGTCGCTCGCGTGAGGTGGTGGCCGTCCGCAGTTCGCGGTTCCAGTGGCGCACCATTCCCGTCTGGCACAAGGTGAACGAGGTGAACACGCCGATGATGTAGAGCTGGATGAGGTTGGTCGTGGAGCCTTCGAAGGCGTAGACCAGGCCCGCGGCGATCGCCGCCAGCAGGATGATCCCGTTCGAGAACGTGAGCCGGTCTCCGCGGGTGTGCAACTGACGCGGCAGGTAGCGGTCCTGCGCGAGAATGCTGCTGAGCAACGGGAAACCGTTGAACGCGGTGTTCGCGGCGAGGATCAGGATCAGCGCCGTGGTCGCCTGGATGAAGTAGAACGGCAGGCTCTGGTCGCCGCCCAGGGTGGCCGCCGCGATCTGCGCGATCACCGTGCGCTGTGCCCCGGTGGCGCAGTTTCCGGGGAAGCCGATCAGATCGCAGGTGTTCTCGGCGATCCGGACGTGCGCGATCAGGGCGAGGACGGTGATTCCGCCGAACATCACGATCGACAGCACCCCCATCGCGGTCATCGTCCTGGCGGCGTTGCGGCCCTTGGGTTTGCGGAAGGCGGGCACCCCGTTGGAGATCGCTTCCGCGCCGGTGAGCGCCGTACAGCCGGAGGAGAAGGCGCGCAGCAACAGGAAGACCACGGCGAGTCCGGCCAAACCGGTCTGCTCCGGCTGGATGCTCCACCCGGCGCTCTCGGCCACCGGCGCATGCCCCAGGGCGGTGCGGCCGAGCCCCACGGCGATCATGATGAGGACCCCGGTCACGAACAGGTAGGTCGGCACGGCGAAGGTGCGCCCCGACTCCCGGATCCCGCGCAGGTTCACCGCGGCCAGTACCGCGATGAACACGATGTCCATCAGTACCCGGTACCCGTTGAGCTGGGGGACCGCGGAGATGATGTTGTCCACACCCGCCGCCACCGAGACGGCCACGGTCATGGTGTAGTCCACCAGCAGCGCGCCCGCCACGACGAGGCCGGCGGAGCGGCCGAGGTTGCGGGAGGCGACCTCGTAGGAGCCGCCGCCGGTGGGGTAGGCCTGCACGACCTGGCGGTAGGAGAGCACGACCACGGCCAGCAGCACCACCACGGCCAGTCCCACCCACGGGGTGAGGTGCAGGAAGGCCACCCCGCCGAGGGCGAGCACGAGCAGGATCTCCTGCGTCGCGTAGGCCACCGAGGACAGTGGGTCGCTCGCGAAGATCGGCAGGGCGATCCGTTTCGGCAGCAGCGTCTCGGTCAGCGAGTCGCTGCGGAACGGCCGACCCACTACGAGTCGTTTGAGGACAGATGTCGGGGAGACCACGAACGCAGCGTAAGTTCCGAAAGTCCACCCGGACGGCGGAGCAGGCGTAGAGATCTCGTCAAAATTCGTGGCCGCGGCGTTGGAAGAACCTCAGCGAAACGCCCTTTCCCCGCCTTTCGCCCTAGGTTGTCGTGCCGGGGACCCCGACACCAGGGAGGCTGAGATGGTCGGTGATGACGAGACCGTGCTGGCCCTGGTCCGTCTCGCGGGCTGCCGCCACGCCGTCGAGACGCTCGATCTTCTGGCGGAAGGTCCCCTCGCGTTCGCGACGGTGCGTCGTCGCCTCCATGCCCGACGGCGGGATCTGCGCGCGGCGATGCGCACGCTCGCCGCGCACCGGGCGGTCTGCCGGGCCGGCCGGTACGGCTCCTGGGACACGCCGGACCGTGGCCCGGCACACTTCACGCTGACCCGCGAGGGGATCCGGCTCAACGAGCAGTTGAACCGGCTCGACGTGTGGGTCGCGATGTACGAAATCGCCGCGGGCGCTTAGCGTTCGTGTCACGGCGAGTCACGGCGAGTCACGACAGGACACCGTGCGGTCATGGCTGTTTTCGTGCCCGTTCCGGTGGGCAGCCTGGGCCATGCGTGACGATCGTGACGTGCCGTTGGTGGCGCGCGAACGGGAACGGAAGTTCGCCCTCGATCCGGGCCTGCCGGTTCCGCTGCTGACCGGGACCGGCCCGGTGACCGCCCAGCGGGAACCGGTGACCTCCAGGTTGGACGCGACCTACTTCGACACCGCGGACCGGCGACTGGCGCGGGCGGGGATCACGCTGCGCCGGCGGTCCGGTGGGCCCGATGCCGGCTGGCATCTCAAGCTGCCGGCCGGGCCCGATGCCCGGGACGAGATCCGGTTGCCGCCCGATGCGGTCGGTGACCCGGTCCCGCCGGCGCTCGCCGGACGCGTTCGCGCGGAGACGGGCGGAGCGGACCTGGCCGCGATCGCACGCCTGCGGACCGACCGCACCAGCTACGTGCTCGCCGACGAGGAGGGCCATCCGGTCGCGGTGCTGACCGATGACGACGTCCGCGGTGAGACGTCCGGAGTGGACGCACGCCGGAGGAACTGGCGGGAACTCGAACTCGAACTGGAACCCGCGGCGAACACCGGCCTGCTCGATCTTCTCGGCGAGGCCCTGATCCGCGCGGGCGCCCGGCCGGTGCGCTGGCCGTCGAAACTGAGCCGGCTGCTGGCGGAGGAGGTTCCGGATACGCCGGCGGCGGGCCGCTCGTAGCCGAATCCGACTTGGTCCATTGTGGACGAACCAGGCTCCGGTTCCGGGGTCACCGCGCCATCACGGTTCCGTTGGGACGGTGTGACTTGTAGCATCGAACAGGTCCCGGAAACTTTCTTCAGGGGGCCGACAATGACGGCAAGTACCCCGTCCCGGAACCGGCGCACCCCAGCGCGATCGCGTGCGACCGGAAAGGACGAACCGGCGAGGCCGACCCGGCGGAGCCAACCAGAGCAGGGCACCCGGAAACGGGAGAGCGCGCGCCCGCAACAGCGGCAGCGCCCGACGGTGAATCTACCCTTCGTGACCCTCCAGCTCCGGCCGCCGCGGGTCCACGTACCGCGCGTGCAGATCCCGGCGCCACGGGTGAGCCGGGAAGAACTCGACGTGGCGGTGAAGACCGCCCAGTCCTATCTGCCGCCCACCCGCGAAATCGCCTACTACGGCGGGCTGGCGCTGATGGCCGTCTTCGACCTCATCGAGTGGCCGGTGGCCGCGGCGATGGGTCTGGGCACGGTCATCCTGCGAACCCGCCGTGACGACGAGGCGAGCAGGTCCGCCCGCGCCCGGCCGGCGAGAACCGCCGGGCAGCGGGAAAAGCGGACCGCCGCGGAGTAGGCCGCGGAGAAGGTGATGCCCCCACCCGGCTTGCGCGACCTCGCGTCGAAGGTTCTTTCCCCGGTCGGCACCGCCGTCCGGGCGATCGCGGAGGCCGCCTCCTGGCGTCGCGTGTGGACTTCCGCGGGCCGCACACACATCGAGCTGCGCGGGGTGCACGAGCCCGGGTCGGAAGAGGCCGCCCGGGATGTCCGGCAGCGGCTGCTGGATCTCGACGGCGTCAAGAGCGCCGAAGTCAACGCGCATTTCGGCCGGGTGGTGGTGGCTCACGACCGGGACGTGATCGATGAGAACGCGCTCGTCGCGGTCGTGGCCGAGGCCGAGCGCGAGTGGGGCCTGCGGACCCAGGCGCCGGCCGGCGCCAGTCACCCGGCCAACGCCGCTCCGGCGGTGCGGGAGGCGGTCGCGCTGGGCATCAGCCTCTTCGGTGCCGGGTATGCGCTCGTCGGCCGGGTGCTGCCGGTGCGGGCGCTGCCGCCCGCGCTGCCCGCGCTGATCTCGCTCGTCGATTCCGCGCCCCGGTGGCGGGGCGCGGTGGAGCGAAGCCTGGGCCGCCCCGCGACCGACCTGGTGCTGGCTTGGGGGAGCAGCACCGGGAACACGTTGGCCCGCAACCCGATCGCACTGCTGACCGACGCCGGTTACCGCGCGCTGATGCGCCGGGAAGTGGCCGCGCGGCAGGCGGCCTGGCGCCGGTGGGAAGAACGGACCGCCGACCGGGCCGGGATCCACGAGAGCGGACCGGTCCCGCGGTTGTCCCCCCGTTCGCCGCTGCCGCCCGGTCCGGTCGAGCGGCTGGGTGACCTCTCCGCGCCGGTGGCGCTGGCCGGTTTCGGCACGGTGTACGCCGCCAGCCGCAGCCTGCGGCGGGCCTCCACGGTGCTGCTGGCCGGTGTGCCGCGCGCGGCGAAGGTCGGGCGGGACGCCTTCGCGGGCCAGGTGGACGTCGACTTCTCCCGGGCGGGAAGCCTGGTGCTGGAGCCGGACGCGCTACGGCGGATGGATCGTGTCGACACCGTGGTGTTGGATTCGGCCCTGCTGCTGACCGGCGGTTACGTGCTGGACTCGGTGATCGTGCTCGATGGGTTCGACGGGGAGGTCGACGAGGTCCGTCTCGCGCAACTCGCCCACGACCTCGTCGACCCGTTCCGGCCGCGGGACCGGCGGGACAACGGGGAATGGGCGATCGCGTCGCCCACCGCCGTCCGCGACACGCTGCCCGTCGACATGCGGAGCCGCGTGGCCGCGTTGCGTGGGCCCGGTGCGGTGCCGCTCGTGGCGCTGCGCGGCGCGGAGCCCGTCGGCCTGGTCCGGATGCTGAGTGAACTGGATCCACGTGCCGATGCCCTGGTCGCGGCCGCCCGCCGCGCGGGAACGGTGGTGGTGGCCGGGCTACGGAGCAGGCTCGATGCCCGGCTCGATGTCGAACGCACGGTCGCGGGCGGGACACGCCTGGCCCGCTCGGTGCGGCGGCTGCAGGAGGAGGGCCGGGTGGTGGCCGTGGTTTCGGACCGCGCCCGCAGCGCCCTGCACGCCGCCGACGTGGGCATCGGGGTCCGCGGCGAACGCGGGGAGGTGCCGTGGGGGGCCGACGTGGCATGCCCGGACATCGGGCAGGCCTGCCTGCTGCTGGACGCGGCCCCGGTCGCCACCCGGACCAGTCGTGACGTGGCGCGGCTTTCGCTCGCCGGCTCGTCCCTGGGCGCGCTGCTGGGCGCGCTCGGCCCGGCGACGGGTGCGACCACGCGCGCGGCGTTCCCGGTCCAGATGGCGGCCGCGCTCGCGATGGGACTGGGCACCTGGCGGGGCGTGACGGTGGCCCGCCGGCCGGTGCCCGTGCCGGTGGACCGCACGCCCTGGCACGAGATGTCCCCGGACGCGGTGCTGCGCCGGTTGTCGACTTCCTCGGCGGGGTTGGCCGAGGAAGATTCGAAGTTGCGGCACGGCCCGCCGGCCGAGGCCGCCGAACTGGACGGCACCGGGCTGGCGATGGCCTCGATGGAGGAGCTGGCGAACCCGATGACCCCGGCGTTGGCCGCGGGGGCCGGGATTTCGGCGACCGTCGGCTCGATCGCCGACGCGGTGATGATCACCGGTGTGCTCGGGTTCAACGCGCTGATCGGCGGGATGCAGCGCGTCGGCGCCACCCGGGAACTGCGCCGCCTGCTCGACACCAGCGCGGTGCGGGTGCGGCTGCGGCGCGCGGGAACGCTGCGGGAGGCCCGCGCCGACGAGCTCGTGCCCGGTGACGTGATCGAGTTCCGGGCCGGCGACGCCGTGCCGGCCGACTGCCGGATCCTGGAGGCGCACGGGCTGGAAATGGACGAATCCAGCCTCACCGGGGAGTCGCAGCTGGTCCGCAAGTCGGTGCCGGCGATCTCGGCGTCCGTGGTGGCCGACCGGTCGTCGATGCTCTACGAGGGAACCGCCGTCGCCGCCGGGCGCGGTCTCGGGATCGTGGTGGCCACCGGTGACCTCACCGAAGCCGGCCGGGGCGTGAAGACCGAGGGAGAGCCGCCCAAGACGGGTGTCGAGGAACGGCTGCGCGAGCTGACCGGCCGCGCGCTTCCGGTGTCGCTCGGTGCCGGGGGCCTGCTGATGGGACTCGACCTGTTCCGCGGTCGCGGGCTCAGCCAGTCGCTCGGGCGGGCGGTGAGCCTGGCCGTGGCCGCCGTGCCGGAGGGGCTGCCCATCGTGGCCACCGTCGCCGAGCTCGCGTCGGCCCGGCGGCTTTCGCGGCAGGGCGTCATCGTCCGGGGCGCCGCCACCATCGAGGCGCTCGGCCGGGTCGACGTGCTGTGCTTCGACAAGACCGGAACGCTCACCGAAGGCCGGATCGGCCTGCGCCGGGTCTCCGACGGCGAGACCGACGAAGAGGTCTCGGCGCTCACCCCCGCGCTGCGCGCGGTGCTCGCCGCCGCGGTCCGGGCCAGCCCGTGGCACGAAGACGGTGAACTGCCGCACCCCACCGACCGTGCCGTGCTCACCGGTGCGCACGCGCAGGAGGTCACCGCGACCGATGGTCTCGGGCAGCTCGACTGGGTCGCCGAGCTGGCGTTCGAACCGGCCCGTGGCTATCACGCGGCGCTGGCCCGCCGCCCCGGCGGCTACCTGCTCAGCGTCAAGGGCGCACCCGAAGTCGTGCTGGCCCGCTGCGTGCGCTGGCGGCGGCCGGACGGGCACGTGCCGATGGACGCCGAAGCGATGGCCCGCGTCGACGCCGAGGTCGACCGGCTGGCCCGAGCCGGTTACCGGGTCCTCGCCGTCGCCGAGCGCGACGCGTCCGGGCGCGCCGAACTCGACGACGCGCGGATCCAGCGCCTGGACCTGGTCGGCCTGGTCGCGCTGGCCGACCCGGTGCGCGGCACCGCCGCCGCTTCGGTGGACGAGCTCAAGCGCGCCGGCGTGGACGTCGTCATGATCACCGGGGATCACCCGAGCACGGCGGCTTCCATCGCCGCCGAGCTGGGGATGATCGACGGCGGGCGGGTCATGACCGGCGACGAGATCGACGCACTCGACGACGACGGCCTGGTCGAAGCCCTGCCCGGCATCGGCGTGTTCGCCCGGGTAAGCCCCGCGCAGAAGGCCCGCCTGGTCCGGCAGCTGCGCAGATCGGGCAAGGTGGTCGCGATGACCGGCGACGGCGCGAACGACGCCCCCGCCATCCGGCTCGCCCACGTGGGCATCGCGTTGGGCTCCGGCGCCACCGCCGCGGCCCGGGGGGCCGCCGATCTCGTGGTCACCGACAACCGGATCGAAACGATCACCGCGGCACTCGTCGAAGGCCGCTCGATGTGGACATCGGTCCGCGAAGCGGTGGCGATCCTCGTGGGCGGCAACCTCGGCGAAATCGCCTTCACCGTCGGCTCCGGCCTGCTCAGCAGCGGCGAAACGCTCAACGCGCGGCAACTTCTGCTGGTCAACCTGCTCACCGATGTCCTGCCCGCACTGGCCGTCGCGGTGCGCCCGCCGCCGCACGTGACACCCGAGGAACTGCTCAGCCAGGGCCCCGAAGCCTCGCTCGGCTCCGCGCTCATGGCCGACATCTACCGGCGCGCCACGATCACCGGCGGCGCGACCGGCGCCGGGTGGCTGCTGGCCCGGCCGGTGAGCAGCCCGGCCCAGGCCAGCACCACCGCGCTGGTCACCCTCGTCGGCGGGCAGCTGGGGCAGACGGTGGCCGTGCGCGGCCGCACCCCGCTGGTGATCGGCGCCGGGGTGGGATCGGCGGCGCTGCTGGCCGCCGTCGTGCAGACCCCCGGCCTGAGCCACTTCTTCGGGTGCCGGCCGCTGCTGCCCCACCAGTGGGCCATCGCCGCGGGCTCCTCCGCGGCGGCCACCGCGGCGGAGCTGGCCTGGCAGCTGTGGCCCCACGGCGGCCGCGCCTGATCGCGGCCCGGTGACCGCCCGGCAGTGTCGCTCATCACCCGCGTCTCGCCCTGACCGGGCAAAACGCTGGGTATCGGCTGCTTAGACAGGTCTTTGGCAGGGGTTAACCTGTCCCACACCTGAGCCCCACATACCGCTCATCAAGAGAAGCGACCGTGGGAGACGCAAGGCCGAACGCTGGCACAGAGGAGACCCGTGATGCCCGACCTACTCGCCACCATTCTCGCCAAGGCCGGAATGGCGCTGCTGGAGGCCGTCATCGTGCGGATCGTTCAGGAGATCTTCGTCGCGATCATGAAGCGGCCCGCCGCGACCGCCGCGACCGCCTGACGGAGCCACTCCCGAGCCACCGCCTCTGGCACTCTTGCCTGACGGCACGCGTCACCGCGTCACCCCGCCGTGGCCGGTTCGCCACGGGGCGTGGCCGCGCTGATCTCCGCCGGGACCAGCGCCTCAGGACCGTGGTGGTGCGGTGGACTGCCGGATGACCAGATCGAGCGGCAGCGAGACGGTCTTGGCGGGCCGGTCCGGGCTGTCGAGCTGGTCCAGCAACAGCTGGGCGGCCTCGGCGCCGAGCTGGTGGTGGGGAACGTGCACCGTGGTCAGCGGTGGCACCAGCTTGTCGACGAAACGCATGTCGTTGAAGCCGACCAGGGAGACGTCGCCGGGGCAGTCGAGCCGGTGCTCGCGCAATTCCTGCAGCGCGCCGAGCGCGATCATGTCGTTGCCGGCGAAGATCGCCGTGATCTCGGGGTGTTCGGCGAGCAGCCGCCGCGTCGCGGCGGCGCCGGAGTCTTCGGTGTAGGACCCGCACTCCACCACCGGCGTTTCGGCCGGGGCGAGCGAGTGTGCCGCGACCGCGGAGCGGAACGCGCGGCCGCGGGTGAAGCCGGTGGACATCGCGGTCGGGCCGGACAGGTGGGCGATCCGCCGGTGGCCCAGCGCGACCAGGTGGTCCACCGCGGCGTGCACCCCGGCGGCGTCGTCCCCGGCGACCACGGGGAACAGCGGTTCGTCGGTGGACCGGTTGAGCAGCACGACCGCCGTGCCCTGCTGGTGCGCCTGCCGGAGCAGCGGATGGTCACGGCGGGCGGTGGCCAGGATGAACCCGTCGACCTTGCGGGACAGCAACGCCTCGAACTGGGTCTGTTCCCGCTCCGGATCGTTGTCGGTGTTGGCCAGCAGGGCGGTGTAGCCCTGTTCGCTGAGCGCGTCTTCGATACCCCGCACTACCAAGGGGAACAGCGGGTTGGTGAGATCGGGGATCAGCACCCCGATCGTCGCCGACCGGCGGGTGCTCAGGCTGCGCGCCAGCGTGTTGGGCTGGTAGCGCAGCCGCTTGGCCGCGGACACCACGCGCCGGGCCGTGGCCGCGTTGACCTGGTCGCTGGTGCGCGGGTTCAGCGCCCGGGAGGCGGTGGCCTTGTGCACACCGGCGAGCCGGGCGACGTCGGCGATGGTGGGCGGCTTGTCCACGGCGATCATGGTACGCAAACCGGACCTCGCTCTGCAACCGGTCGCGGTTGCGGTTGCGGGTGCGTTCGGGGATGGTTCCCCATCCTGCCAAGGAGTTGGTTGACAACCAGTTCACGGCTGCGGCACGATGACCACAACCGGTTGCAGAAACTGCCCGAATGAAGACCAGTCCATCGATCGCCGGCGGCCCGGATCCGGGCCATGGTTCCTTGGTGAAACAGTGGTTTTCCGCATGATCGGCACAGGGCGGGGCGGGGATCGCTGGACTGCGACCGGGTGCGAAAACACTGCAACTCACGTGAGTCAAGGAGGACCGGAATGGGCTACACCGCGACCGAGCGCCCGAAGATCGGGTGGATCGGCACCGGACGGATGGGATACCAGCTGGCCGCGCGTCTGCTGGCCGCGGGCCACGATGTCGCCGTCTACAACCGGACGCGCGCGAAGGCCGAGCCGCTGGCCGAGCAGGGCGCCACGGTGGTGGACACCCCCGCCGAGCTGGCCGACCGCGACGTGGTGTTCGCGATGGTCTCCGCGTCCGCCGACCTGGCCGCGGTGACCACCGGCCCCGGTGGCGTGCTGACCGTGGACGGCGTCGCGCCGGGCCTGATCGTCGACTCGTCGACGGTTTCGACCGAGGCATCGGCCATCGCGCGGGCCGCGGCGGCGGAGAAGGGGTCCGACTTCCTCGCCGCGCCGGTCAGCGGGAACCCCAAGGTGGTCAAGTCGGGCAAGCTGACGCTGGCCGTGTCCGGCCCGCAGGCGGCCTTCGACGCCGTGCGCCCGCTGCTGGAGCTGCTCGGCCAGGGCGTCACCTACGTCGGCGACGGTGAAGTGGCCCGCCTGGTGAAGATCTGCCACAACGTGCTGCTCGGTGTCGTGACCCAGTCGCTGGCGGAGATCACCGTACTGGCGGAAAAGGGCGGCGCGAGCCGCGCGGCTTTCCTGGAGTTCCTCAACAACTCGGTGATGGGCTCGGTGTTCAGCCGTTACAAGAGTCCCGCCTTCGTCAACCTGGACTTCAAGCCGACCTTCACGATGCCCTTGCTGCGCAAGGACTTCGACCTCGGCCTGGCCGCCGCGCGCGAGCTGGAGGCGCCGATGCCCATCGCCTCGGCCACCGCGCAGCTGGTCGCCGAGGCGATCGGTGCCGGCTCGCGTGAGAACGACTTCGCCGAGCTGATCCTCGAGCAGGCGCGCCGCTCCGGCATCGAGCTCAAGCCCGAGCACGTGACCGTCGACGACGGTCTCGACGACTGAGGGAGAGGACCGCAACCGTGGAAACCCGACCACTGCCCGCACCCGGGCACGGAGGGGTCGACTTCGAGCAGCGGGTGGACTTCGGCCGCCTGCGCGACTACCGGATCGCCCGGGCACGGGCCGCGCTGGAGTCCAGCGAGTGCGGCGCGTTCCTGCTCTTCGACTTCTACAACATCCGCTACGTCACCCAGACCTGGATCGGTGGCGCGCTCGGGGACAAGATGACCCGCTACGCGCTGCTGACCCGTGGCGGGGAGCCGGTGCTGTGGGACTTCGGCTCCGCCGCCAAGCACCACCAGCTGTACTCCCCGTGGCTGCGCCCGGAGAACTCCCGGGCCGGCATGCTGGGCCTGCGGGGCGCGATCGCGCCGAGCGCCGGCCTGATGGAGTCGGCCGTGCGCGAGATCAAGGGCATGCTGATCGACGCGGGCCTGGCCGACCAGCCGGTCGGCGTGGACATCGTCGAGCCGCCGTTCCTGTTCGAAATGCAGCGCCAGGGCCTGAAGGTGCTCGACGCCCAGCAGCTGATGCTCGACGCCCGGCAGATCAAGTCCAGTGACGAGATCACCCTGCTCACCCAGGCGGCGGCCATGGTCGACGGTGTCTACCAGGACATCGTCGAGGTGCTCAAGCCCGGGATCCGGGAGAACGAGATCGTCGCGCTGGCCAACAAGCGGCTCTACGAGATGGGCTCGGACCAGGTCGAGGCGATCAACGCGGTCTCGGGCGAGCGGTGCAACCCGCACCCGCACAACTTCTCCGACCGCATCATCCGGCCCGGTGACCAGGCGTTCTTCGACATCATCCAGTCCTACAACGG
>DASSAD010000162.1:0-15644 GCA_035685725.1 Amycolatopsis sp.
CCGGCTCTACGACCGGGCGATCCCGGTGCTCGTGTCGGGGCAGCCCCTGCCGGAGCTGTTCACCGAGGAGATGGTGCAGGGCGGGTACCGGAAGAAGTACCTGCGCGCGGTCAGCCGCCTGACCGCGCTCGCCCGGGACGCGGTCCCGGCCGGCTAGGACCGGCGGATTTTCCCGGCCGGCGGCCACGGTGCGGTGTCGCGGTGGGGCGTCGCGGTGGGGTGTCCGCGTCCACCGGCGACTCGGCGCCGCAGTCCCTGGTGACGATCAGACCGCCGCGCGAGGACGCGGATCGGCGACCTCGGCGACCGGAACAGGGGACACGGCGACGGGAAGAGGGGACTCGGCGACGGGAAGAGGGGACACGGCGACCGGAACAGGGGACACGGTGGGTCAGCGGTGGACGACGGCGGCGATGGCGTCGAGGCCGTGGTCCAGGTCCTGTCGGCTGATCATCAGGGGCGGGGCGATCCGCAGGGTGGCGCCGTGGGTTTCCTTGCACAGCACGCCTCGCCGCGCGAGGGCTTCGGACGCCGCGCGTCCGGACAGTCCGCCCGGCGTCATGTCGATACCGGCCCACAGGCCGCGTCCACGGACCTCCGCCAGGCCCTGGCCGACGAGGTCCCCGAGCCGGGCGTGCAGGTGCGCCCCGAGCGTGGCGGAGCGCCGCTGGAACTCGCCGGTGGACAGCAGCCCGATCACCGCCCGGCCGACGGCGCAGGCGAGCGGGTTGCCGCCGAAGGTGGACCCGTGTTCGCCGGGTTTGAGCACGCCGAGCACGTCGCGCCGGCCGACCACCGCCGACAGCGGGACGATCCCGCCGCCGAGTGCCTTGCCCAGCGTGTACAGGTCGGCGCGAACCCGCTCGTGGTCGAGCGCGAGCAGCGTGCCGGTGCGCGCCAGTCCCGACTGGATCTCGTCGGCGATCAGCAGCGCGCCCGCGTTGTCACACAACCGCCGCGCCTCGGCGAGGTAGCCGTCGGGCGGCACGACCACGCCGGCTTCCCCCTGGATCGGTTCGAGCAGCACCGCCGCGGTGCGCTCGGTGATCGCGTCGGCCAGTGCGGCCGTGTCGCCGTACTTGACGATCACGAACCCGGGGGTGAAGGGCCCGAACCCGGCGCGGGCGGTGTCGTCGGTGGAGAAGGACACGATGCTGATCGTGCGGCCGTGGAAGTTCGATCCGGCGACGACGATCTCGGCCTGCCCGGCCGGTATCCCCTTCACCTCGTAGGCCCATTTGCGCGCGACCTTCAGCGCCGACTCGACGGCCTCCGCGCCGGAGTTCATCGGCAGCACCATGTCCGTTCCGGTCAGCTCCGCCAGTTCGGCGCAGAAGACGCCCAGCTGGTCGTGGTGGAACGCGCGCGAGGTGAGCGTGACGCGGCCGAGTTGCGCCACGGCCGCCGCGACCAGCTCCGGGTGCCGGTGCCCGAAGTTGAGTGCCGAGTACGCCGACAGGAAGTCGAGATAGCGCCGGCCGTCGACATCGGTGACCCAGGCGCCCTCGGCTTCGGTGATGACCACCGGCAGCGGATGGTAGTTGTGGGTGCTCCATCGCTCGTCGCGCGCGATGAACCCGGCTGCGAACCCGGCGGTGCTCGCGGACGTCGTCATCTCCCCAGGTTAAGGGCAGCTTGACGTCGGAATCAGCCCGGAAAACGTTGCCGGATGGCCCGATTCGTTGCGTGATTTCGTCACCCTGCGGCTGTTCGTTGCGTGCGTGGTCGGACGAGGCGTCCGCGGGCCAAGGGCCCATCCGCAGCAGGGACGAACTGACCCCGTACTCCGTGACGTCGACGGTTCCGTGACGGACGCGTGCCAGGACTTCGCTGCCCACCGTCCTCGTCAGGCCCGCCCGGAATCTGCAAGAGTGCGGAGGTGACCGAAGAGCTTTCCTTTCTGCGCAAGCAGGCCCGCACCCAGCGCTTCACCCTCGGCACGCCCCGGGCGTTCCGCGTGGCCCCCGATGGATCGAAGCTGCTGTTCCTGCGCTCGGAGTCCGGCACCGACCGGCGGAACAGTCTGTGGGAGCTGGACCTGGGCCCGGACGCCGCGGCCGACGGGGTCACCGAGACCAAGGTCGTGGACGCCGCCGAACTGCTGCCGGGCGAGGAGGACCTGCCCGCCGAGGAACGCGCCCGCCGCGAGCGCAGCAGGGAAAGCGCGGGGGGCGTGGTGAGCTACGCGGTCGACGACGACCTGCGCATCGCGGTGTTCTCGCTGTCCGGCCGGCTGTACACAGTGGACCTCGCGACCCGCGAGGTGACCGAGTTGGCCGGCGGGGCGGTGATCGACCCGCGGCCGGACCCGACGGGCAGCCGGGTGGCCTACGTTCGCGACCGGCGGCTGCGGGTCGTCGACCTCGCGACCCGGGAGGACCGGGCACTCGTCGAGGAGGATGGCGACGAGATCGCCTGGGGACTCGCCGAGTTCGTCGCGGCCGAGGAGATGGGCCGGATCCACGGCTACTGGTGGTCGCCGGACGGTGCGAGCGTGCTCGCCGAACGGACCGACCGCGCCGGCGTGCCGCGCTGGACCATCGCGGACCCCGCGGATCCGGGTTCGCGGGCCGACACGGTCGCCTATCCGGCGGCGGGCACCGCGAACGTCGCGGTATCACTGGCTTTCCTGGGACTCGACGGCTCGCGGGTGGAGGTCGAGCGCGGCGACGGGGAGTACCTGGCCGCGGTGCACTGGTCGGCCGGCGGACCGCCGCTGCTGACCGTGCAGTCGCGGGACCAGCGGCGTCTGGAGATCCGTGCGGTGGACCCGGCCGACGGCTCGATCAGCCTGCTGCACACCGAAACCGACCCGGACTGGGTGGAACTGGTGCCCGGGGTGCCGGCGTGGACGCCGGACGGGCGGCTGGTGCGGGTGAGCGCGGCCGACGGCGGTTACCGGCTGATCGTCGACGGCGAGCCGGTCACGCCGCCGGGTCTGCAGGTGCGCTCGGTCCTGGACGTCGGGGAGGAAATCCTGTTCAGTGCCTCCGCCGAGGACCCGACCCAGATTCACGTGTACCGCACGGAAAACGGCGGTGTCACCCGTCTGTCTACTTCGGACGGTGTGCACATCGGCGGGGGAACGGCGAAGGTCGCCGTGCTCTCCTCGTGGAGCCTGGACCACAGCGGGCCCGAGGTTTCCGTGGTGCGGGACGGAAAACCGGCGGCCACGATCGGTTCCTACCCGGTCGACCCGGGCCTCGTGCCGCGCCCGGTTCTGCTGAGCGTGGGAGAGCGGGAGTTGCGGGCGGCGCTGCTGTTGCCCACCGGGTACCGGCCCGCCGACGGCAAGCTCCCCGTGCTGCTGGACCCCTACGGCGGTCCGCACGCGCAGCGGGTGCTGCACAGCCGCAACGCCTTCCTGACCGCACAGTGGCTGGCCGATCAGGGTTTCGCGGTGCTGATCGCCGATGGCCGCGGCACCCCGGGGCGCGGACCGGCCTGGGAGAAGGAGGTCGCGGGCCGGCTCGCCGAGGTGCCGCTGCGGGATCAGGTCGACGCGCTGCACGCGGTGGCGGCCGAGCGTCCCGAGCTCGATCTCGACCGGGTGGCCATCCGTGGCTGGTCGTTCGGCGGGTACCTCTCCGCGCTCGCGGTGCTGCGCCGGCCGGACGTGTTCCACGCCGCGGTGGCCGGGGCGCCGGTCACCGACTGGTCGCTGTACGACACCCACTACACCGAACGCTATCTCGGGCTGCCGAGCGAGCATCCCGAGTGCTATGAACGGAATTCCCTGCTGGCCGACGCCCGGGAGCTGCGCCGGTCGTTGCTGATCGTGCACGGATTGGCCGACGACAACGTGTTCGTCGCGCATTCACTGCGGCTTTCCGCCGCCTTGCTGGCCGCGGGGCGGCCGCACACCTTTCTGCCGCTGGTCGGGGCCACGCACATGACTCCCCAGGCCGAGGAAGTCGCCGAGAACCTGCTTCTGTTGCAAGTGGACTGGATCAAACGGGAGCTGGGATCCCTCGGCGGTGCCGGTGATACCGGCGGTGCGGATCTTCCGCGCGACAGGGACAGGACGGAGGCGTGATGAGGCGCTGGGGACTCACCGTTCCGCTCACCGGCGTGCCGCTCGCGGCGCATCGTGCGGTGGTCGAACGGTTGCCGGAGTTGGGCTATACCGATGCCTGGTCCGCGGAGACGGCCGGGATGGACGCGTTCTCGCCGTTGTTGCTGGCGTCCCAGTGGGCGCCGGAGCTCCGGCTGGGCACCGCGATCGCGCCGGTCTACACACGGGGTCCGGGTTTGCTGGCGATGTCGGCGGCGACGCTGGCCGAGGCCGCGCCGGGCCGGTTCGTGCTGGGGATCGGCGCGTCTTCGCCGGTGATCGTGTCGAACTGGAACGCCGCGGAGTTCGCCGAACCGTTCGCGCGCACCCGGGACACGCTGCGGTTCCTGCGTTCGGCGCTGGCGGGGGAGAAGGTGACCGCGGACTATCCGACGTTCTCGGTGCGCCGGTTCGCGCTGGAGCGGGTGCCGGACCCGGCGCCGCCGATCATGCTGGCCGCGTTGCGGCCCGGCATGCTGCGGCTGGCCGCGCAGGAGGCGGACGGCGCGATCACGAACTGGCTCGCCCCGGGCGATGTGCCGAAGGTGCGCGCCGTGATCGGTCCGGACGTCGAGCTGGTGGCCCGGATCTTCGTGTGCCCGACCCGGGACCGGGCGGCCGCGCGGGCGCTGGGCCGCCTGCTGATCAGCAGTTACCTCACGGTGCCGGTGTACGCGGCGTTCCATGACTGGCTCGGGCGCGGTGAGCTGCTGGCGCCGATGCATCGCGCGTGGGCGGCCGGCGACCGGAAGGCCGCCAACGCCGCCATCCCGGACGAGGTGGTCGACGACCTGCTCGTGCACGGTTCGCCCGGGGAGTGCCGCGAAAAGATCCAGGCCTATGTCGAGGCCGGGCTGGACACCCCGGTCGTCGCTCTGGTCCAGGCCGGTGCGGCGACCGCGGAGTCGGGGACCGACCCGATCGCGGTGGTCTCGGCCCTGGCGCCGGCCTGATCTCCGGCTCGCCGTGGTACCCGGCGCGCGCCCGGGGGCTTACGGTGGTGGATCCGAAGGTATGCGTAGAGTAGTTAAGGGTAGGCATACCTTAGGGAGTGACAGTGGGCGGAGCTGACGCACTGGCCGGTGGGCCGGGCGGGCACGAACGGCTGGCGGAGCTGATCCCGGTGGCACTGGCCGGGCTGGCGGCCGGTGTGGCCGAACGCGGCACGGCGGGTCCCGCCGGCGGACCCGCCGCCGTCGCGGCGACGCTGACCGCGGTCGCACCGCTCGTGCCCGCCGAAGGCGTCGGCGCCGAGCGGGCGCTCGGCGAACTCAGCCGGCTGCTCGCGGCGGGCTCGGTCGACCCCGCCGAACCGTGGTGCGCCGCGCATCTGCACTGCCCGCCGCTGGCCGTCGCGGTCGCCGCGGACGTCGTCGCCGGCGCGCTCAACCCCTCACTGGACTCGTGGGATCAGGCGCCCGCCGCCAGTGAGCTGGAACGCGAGTTCGTCACGGCCATGGCCCGCCTGTGCTATCCGGGCGAGCGGGCACCCGACGCCCTGGTCACCACCGGCGGGACCGAGTCGACCCTGCTCGGTCTCCTGCTCGCCCGCGCGCGCGATCCCGGCGTCCGCCCGGTGTGCGGGGCCAACGCGCATCACAGCGTCGCCCGTACGGCCTGGTTGCTCGGCCTTCCGGCGCCGGTCGTGGTCGGCTGCGAGGGCGAACGGATGTCGGTGTCCGCGCTCGAAGAAGCGCTCAGCCGGCTCGACGGTCTGCCCGCCGTCGTCGTGGCGACCGCGGGCACGACGAACACCGGCGAAATCGACCCGCTGCGTGACATCGCGGAGATCTGCCGCCGCCACGGCGCGCGCCTGCACGTCGACGCGGCCTATGGCGGGCTCGCGCTGTGCAGCCCCGGGTTGCGGCCCTTGCTGGACGGGCTCGACGCGGCGGATTCGGTCGGTCTGGACATGCACAAGTTCGGCTGGCAGCCGATCTCCGCCGGCCTGCTGGCGGTGCGGGCCGCCGCCGACCTCGACGCGCTCACGGTGCGTGCGGAGTACCTCAACGCCGCCGACGACACCGAGGCCGGCCTGCCGGACCTGCTGGGTCGGTCCATTCGGACCTCCCGCCGGCCCGACGCGTTCCGCATGGCCGTGACGTTGCGCGCTCTGGGCGTCGAGGGCATGGGCGCGCTGGTGTCCCGGTGCTGCCGGACCGCGGCCGAGATCGCCGAACTGATCGAGGCCCAGCCGGGGCTGCGCCTGTGGGGCAGGCCCACGCTGTCGACCGTGGTGTTCCGCCCGTCGATCGCCGACGGCCTCGCCGGTCCCGCCGGGGACGCGCTGGTCTCCCGCGTCCGCCGGGCGTTGCTGGAAGCCGGGAGCGCGATCATCGGCCGGGCCACTCTGGACGGCCGGGTGTGGCTCAAGCTCACCTTCCTGCACCCGCACGCGACGGTCGCGGACTACCGGGGCCTGCTCGACGAAACCGTGGCGACGGCGACCGCCGAGGCGAGCGCGGCGGAAGGCGTGGCCGCGTCGTGACCTTCGATATCGCCGGGGTCGGCATCGGGCCGTTCAACCTGTCGCTGGCGGCGCTGGCCGAACCCGTGCCCGGCCTTGCCGTCGCGATGTTCGAGCGGCGGCCGGAGTTCCGCTGGCATCCGGGACTGCTCATCGAGGGCGCGACCATCCAGGTGCCCTTCCTCGCCGATCTGGTTTCCCTGGTCGATCCGACCAGTCCACTGTCCTTTTTGAACTACCTGCGCGTGCACGACCGGCTCTTCCCGTTCTATTTCGCGGAACGGTTCCAGCTGCCGCGCGCCGAGTACGACCACTACTGTCGCTGGGCCAGCGGCCGGCTGCCGAGCTGCCGGTTCGGCACCGAGATCACCGGGATCGCCGGGATCGCCGGGGCGGAAGGCGGTTTCCGGCTCACCGCCGCCACCGGTGAGCCGGTCGCGGCGCGCAACGTCGTGCTCGGCGTGGGGACCTCGCCATGGCTGCCCGAACCCTTGCGGCGGCTGAATTCCGTGGTGCACTCGGCCGATTACCTGACCGAACGGGCGCGGCTGCTGGCCGCGCCGACGGTGACGGTCGTGGGCGCCGGCCAGTCCGGCGCCGAGATCTTCCTCGACCTGCTGCGCCACCGGCCGAGCCGGTCGGGCCTGCGGTGGATCGCGCGGACCGAGGCGTTCGCGCCGATGGAGTACTCCAAGCTCGGTCTGGAACAGTTCACGCCGGATTACACCGGCTTCTTCCACGCGCTCGACGAGCCGGTGCGGGACCGGCTCGTCCCGGCGCAGTGGCAGCTGTACAAGGGCATCGACAGCGGCACGATCGCCGAGATCCACGACGAGCTGTACCGGCGCGGCATCGGCGGTCGCTGGCCCGAGGTCACGCTGATCCCCGGCGTCGAAGTCGTCTCCGCCGAGCGGGCGGGCACCGGGATCACGCTCGGCCTGGCGCACCGGCAGGACGGCGGGACGGCCACCTGGCACACCGACGCCGTGGTGGCCGCCACCGGATATGCCGAGACGCCGCTGGACGGGCTGCTCGGCCCGCTGGCCGACCGGGTGGCGCGGGACGCGAGCGGCCGGCCGGTGGTCGAACGGGACTACCGGCTCCGGCTGCCCGCCGACGTCACCGGGTCGGTGTACGTCCAGAACGCCGAACGGCACACCCACGGCGTCGGCGCGCCGGACCTGGGCCTGGCCGCGTGGCGCGCCGCGTCGATCATCAACTCGGTGTGCGGGCGGGCGGTGTACCCCCTGCCGTCGCGGACCGCGTTCACTAGGTTCGGGCTAGGGCAGGACCTTGACGAGAGCAGCGGCGCGCGGGATTGAGACGGAGGCAGAGTGAGCGACGAACTCGACGAAGCGACCGCTTGGCGGATGGCGGGGTCGCTGGTGACCCACAAGATGCTCGGTGAGTTGTCCTACGAAGGGCTGTTCGACCCGGTACCCACCGAGGAATCCACGAACGAGGCCGCCGATGCCTACCGTGGCTGGCGCCTGTCGCTGCCGGACGGCGTGGACTACGAGTTCCGGGCCCGCCGGGGCGCCTTCGATTCCTGGACCGTCGCGCCCGGCTCGGCGCTCCGCCGGGCCGGGACCACGGCGGCGGTCCCTGCGGAGGATCCCCGGACGCTCGTCGTGGACGCGCGCGCGACGCTGGGGCTGACCGGGTTGCGGCTCGCCGACGTGCTCGCCGAACTCACCGCCACAGTGACCAACGAGGCGGCCCGGCTCAGGCGCGCGCCCTCCGCCGATCGATTGGCCACAATGGACTACAATCTGGCCGACGGGCACCTGCCCGGGCATCCTCGGCTCGTGCTCAACAAGGGGCGTGTGGGGTTCTCGGCCGCCGACCGGGTGCAGTACGCGCCCGAGTCCGGTGAGGACATCCACCTGCGCTGGTTCGCCGTGCACCGCGCGCACGCGCGGTTTCGCTCCGTCGAGGAACTGAGCGAGAAGCTGCTGCTGCTCGACGAACTCGATGCCGAGCAGCGCGCCGAGTTCACCGCCAAGGTGGCCGAGGTCGGCGACCCCGCCGACTACCTGTGGCTGCCGGTGCACCCCTGGCAGGCCGACGAGATCGTCGGCACCCTCTACGCGGGCGAGCTGGCCACCGGGGTGCTCATCGACCTCGGGCCGAGCCGCGACCATTACCGTCCACATCAGACAGTGCGCACCGTGGCGAACATCAGCCGGCCCGGCCGCCGTGACGTCAAGACCGCGGTATCCGTGCGCAACACCCTCGTCTACCGGGGCCTGGCCTCGGCCGCCACCCTCGCCGGGCCCGCTGTGACGGCGTGGCTGAAGCGGGTCGGCGAAGCGGATCCGTTGCTGGCCCGGGAATACCGCTTCGAACTGCTCGGCGAAGTCGCCAGCGTGTCGGTGCGGCATCCGCTGTTCGGCGCGCTGGAGGAACTGCCCTACCGGTTCCACGAGACGCTGGGCGCGCTGTGGAGAGAGCCACTCGCGAGCAGGCTCGGCGACGGCGAGCACGCGCTTTCCTTCGCCGCCCTGCCCTACCGGGACCTCGACGGCACCGCGGTGATCACCGAGCTGATCCGGCGCAGCGGCTGGACCGCCGAACAGTGGTGCGAGCGGCTGTTCGACCTGCTGCTCACCCCGTTGCTGCACTGGCTGCTCACCTATGGTGTCGGCTTCTGCCCGCACGGCCAGAACCTCATCCTCGTCACCGACACCCTCGGGCGGCCCTTGCGCGTGGCGATCAAGGACTTCGCGCAGGGCGTGGATCTGCTGGACGAGGAACTCGACAGCTACGCGCTACTCGACGAGGAAGCGCGGGCCGAGATGCTGCGCTGGCCCGCGCATCTGCTGGCACAGTCGCTGTTCAGCTCGGTGTTCTCCGGTCAGATCCGGTTCTGGGCGGAAATCCTGCTCGACGATCTCGGCCTGTCCCGCGCGCGCCTGTGGGAGCTGGTGCGGGCGGTCGTCGCGAACTTCCGCGACCGCAACCCGGCTCTGGCGCGGCGGTTCGACGCCTGCGGCCTGTTCGCGCCGGAGGTCGAACGGGTCACCCTGAACCGGGAGCACCTGGCGGGCAAGGGATTCGACAAGGTCGACCGCGACGACGAGTTCGACGTCCGCTGGGGTCGCGTGCCGAACCCGCTGCACGCCCCCGATCCGGCCGGCGCCTGGTGAGCGGCGCCCGGCCGACCGGGCCGCGGACCCTCGACGCGCGGGCGGCCGCGGCGGCACCGGCCGACGCGGTGTCCCGGATGCTTCTGCTGGTCCCGGATCCGCACGCCCGGTTCGCCGCGGTGGAGCTGTCCGGGCGGTTCGTCGCGGACGAGGTCCTCGACGACGGCTACGGGTTGTGCACCTACGTGTTCGCCTGGGACCCCGAACGCACTCCGGTGTCCACTGTGGACCCGCTGCTCGGCAGGTATCTCGACGGGTACGGGGATGTGCGGATGCGGCCCGACCTCGCCACCGTGACTCCGCTGCCCGACGGGACCACCGCCGTGGTGTGCGACGTGGAATGGCCCGGCGGTGAGCCCGTGCGGGCCGCACCCCGTCAGGTGCTGACCGAGCAGTTGCGCGCGGTGGAAGAACTCGGGTTCGTGCCCTCGGTCGGCATCGAGCACGAAGTGACCTTTCTCGACGAGCACGGTCCGCTGACGCCGCACGGCGTCGACTACGCCGTCGGTGGCACCGAACGGCTGCGGCCGCTGCTCCGGGATCTCCGCACGGCGCTGGAGCCGCTCGGCGTCGAATCGGCCAGGGCGGAATGCCATCCGGGACAATACGAGATCGTGCTCCGACACCGCGACGCGCTCGCGGCCTGCGATGACGCCATGCTGCAGCAGCTCATCGTCCGCGCCGTGGCGGCCGAGCACGGAGTGACCGCGAGCTACCTCGCCGCACCGGAGACGGGGCAGGGCAACTCCTGCCACGTCCACCTGTCTCTGTCCACTCTGGACGGAGTGCCCGCGTCCTCGGCCGGCGGGACCGCGCTTTCCCCGGTTCTGGGCGCCTTCCTGGCCGGAGTACTGCGGGAGGCACGGGCGCTCACCGCGATCTGGGCGCCGACCTGGAACAGCTACGTGCGCCTGCGCACCGCACCGTTTTCCCCACGAGTGCTCACCTGGGGCATCGACGACCGCACCGCGGCCGTTCGCGTCGCCGGCCATGACGACTCGCTGCGCCTGGAGTTCCGGTTCGCCGGGGCCGACGCCCAGCCGCACCTCGTGCTCGCCGCGCTGCTGGCAGCCGGCCGGACGGGCATCGAGGACGGGCTCACGCCACCACCGCGCGGGCGGGAACTCGGCAGTCTGCCCAGCACCCCGTGGGAGGCACTCGGCGCCGCGGGACTGGAGAAACTGCTCGGTGAAGAGGTCGCCGCACAACAGAAGGCGTTGTTGCGAGCCGAAATCGACGCGGGTTGTGACGCTGTCACCGACTGGCAGCGTCGGCGCGGCGCGCTGCGGTCCTGAACTTCGCCGCCGCGTAGGTGACGAGCAGCACGATGCCCAGCAACGCGTAGCAGTCGCCCGGGATCTGCTGAAGCAGCGTCCAGGTCTGGCCCGGTTTGTCATGCGCGGACAGGTACCTGAACGGTGCGACCGTGCACAGTGTCCCGGTCACCACCGCGGCGCTCCACCACCCCGCGGCCGCGCGCCAGGACCGTTCCCCCGCGCGCCGGAAGCCGTAGAGCACCATCACCAGCAATGCCGGAGCCACCCAGACCCAGTGGTGCGACCACGAAATCGGGGAGGCGAGCAACGCGAACCCCGCGTTCGCCATCAACGCCACCACCGGCTCCGACTGCCGCATCGCGGCAGCGGCGAGCACCAGCATGATCAGCGCGAGGGCGATCCACCACAGTTTCGCCGCCTCGGGCGGGAAGCCCAGCCGCACCAGCACCGCCTCGATGCTCTGGTTGGTGCGATACGGCGACCCGCTCAGCCCACCCGCCCCGGCGAGCCCGCCGAACCAGTACCGCACCGAGCCCCGCGCGTCGACCGCGAAGCCCAGCGCCGAGGCGACGGCCATGGTGAGCACCGTCGTCATCGACGCCCGATAATCCTTGCGCACCAGGAAGAACAGCAGGAACGCCAGCGGTGTCAGCTTGATCGCCGCGGCCAGCCCCACCCCGACCCCGCGGGGCCAGCGCGGCCGGCGGGTCAGGCAGTCCGCCGCGACCAGGCCCATCAGCAGCAGGTTGACCTGGCCGAACGCGAAGGTCTCCCGCATCGGCTCCAACGCCATGGCCACCGGCAGCGCCGCCGTCGCGACCAGCAGCGCGCCCCGCCGGCCACCCGAGGGCCACGCCCGCCGGGTCACCAGGAACAGGGTGCCCGCCGCGCACAGCAGGTTCGCCGCGAACAGCACGACGACCGCCGGATCCCACGGCAGCGCGGCCAGCGGGCTCAGCGCGACCACAGCGA
Source organism: Amycolatopsis sp. (assembly GCA_035685725.1). Classification (GTDB taxonomy): domain Bacteria; phylum Actinomycetota; class Actinomycetes; order Mycobacteriales; family Pseudonocardiaceae; genus Amycolatopsis_E. Next base: position 11,920 of record DASSAD010000162.1, read on the forward strand.
ACGGCGGGTAGATGAACGGCAGGCGCAGGCCGATGGACGTCGGCGGCAGCACGCCGTAAACATCCCGGCCATGCCACCACGCCTGCACGCCCAACCGGTACACCTCGAGGTCCAGATGGGCCTCGAACCGCCACGGGAACTCCAGGACCAACGCGAGCACCGCCAGCGGCGGCACCCACAGGCGAGCGTGCCTCACGAGCTGATCGCGTCGACAGGCTGCCTCACGGGCGGCGGAGTAGGCCGGAGTTCGGCCGGGCGACGCAGCCTCGGCAGTGCGAAGGCGAGCAACAGCCCGAGGCTGACCAGCACATACGTGGCCGCCGACAGTTGCTGCGGCCAGGTCCAGTGGACGTGCACCACCGGGAAGTCGGTCAGCGGAAGCGTGTGGAACGGCGCGAGATAGAACAACACGGCGGTCAACACGGCCCAGGCCAGCCACGCCAGCGCCAGCCACGAGCGTTGCTCGGCGCGCCGGATCGCGTAGGCGAGCATCACCAGCAAGGCCGGAGCGACCCACACGTAGTAGTGCGACCACGATGTGGGCGAGGCCAGCAGGCCGAGCGCGGCGTTCGCCAGCAACGCCAGCAGCGGTTCGGCCCGGCGCATCGCGCGCACGGTCAGCACGAGCAGCCCCAGCACCAGCGCGATCCACAAGGCCTTCTCCGGCGCGCCGGCCAGCCCGGTCCGCACCAGTGTGGCCTCGATGGCCTGGTTGGTCTTGAACGCCGTACCGCTGACCCCACCGCCGTTGAGCCCGCCCTGGAACCAGTACTCGATCGACGCGGAGAAGTCGGCGACGAACCCGATCGCCGCCGCGACGGCGAACGTGATGCCCGCCGTGATCGCCGACCGGTAGTCCTTGCGCACCAGGAAGAACAGCACGAACGCGGCCGGCGTCAGCTTGATCGCGGCGGCGATCCCGATGCCGAACCCACGCGGCCAGCCGGTCCGGCCCGCCAGACAGTCGATCGCGACCAGCGCCATCATGATCAGGCTGACCTGGCCGAAACCGAAGGTGTCGATCACCGGCTCCAGGAACACCGTCAGCGGCAGCGCGATCGAGGCGACCGCCACCGCTCCCGCCCGACCCAGCGAAGGACGTGCCCGCATCGCCACCAGATAGAGCGTCGCCGCCAGCCCGAGCCCACTGAAGATGTAGACCGTGATGACCGAGGCGTCCCACGGCAACATGGCCAGCGGACTGAGGATCAACGCCGCGAACGGCGGGTAGACGAACGGCAGCTCCGCACCGTTGGCGACCCGGGGCAGCACGCCGTACATGTCGTGGCCGCCCCACCACGCCTGCACGCCGAAGCGGTAGACCTGCAGGTCGATCTGCGGGCGCGTGGGCAGGTAGTGGAACATGCCCTGCAGCGCGAAGAACAGCCACACGGCGCACGGCACCGGAACCAGCCACAGGTACTTGCGGTACTTCGCCCCGCGCCTCACCGCCGGTCCGACCGCGGCCTGCCCGCCCACCCCAATGGGCTCGCCCGCGGGTCGCGACTCGCCGCGGGCGTCGTTCTCGCTATTCGCAGAAGGTTTAGGCATCGCCGCACACTTTAGGGCGTCGCTGATCTCGGCCTTCCGGTGCGTTGGTGTATGCGTCGGTGTCGCGGCGAAGTGTTCGAGCACCGCCCGGCGCGGCGTCTCCGTGTCTCCGTGGATCCGAGGCCGCACCGGCGCGCGACGGCGACCAGGGAGGCCCGCGGTGGCCGGCAGCCGCACGGCACGCCCCGCCCGCACGTGCCGCTCGGGGATTCGGCCGAGATGCCGGTCGAACACGGAGCCGGCCGGCACGGGCGGCCAGCGCCGGCTGGCTCCCTGTTCGACCGGCCGGAGTCCGGGGCGGCCGCGGTATGCGCGGCCGGATCGGCGACCACCCGGTGCTCCGGCGGCGGGGCGGAACCGGCTCCCTGGATTTGATCGCCCGGCTGGGTGACCCGCGACCCTACGCGCGACCGGCGCCAAAGTGAGATCGAGGCCACGGGTGCCCCCGACGCCGCCGCCCTCACCACCGTCCTCGCCACCCAAGCCCCCACCTCCACGCCTGGCTGTGACATCGACGCAGGTCAACCACTTGCCACCACCTGGCTGTCGGGGGGCTTCGGGGGCGTTATAGAGTAATGAGCGTCGCCTTCCGAGGCGATGGCCGGGACGTGGCGCAGTTTGGTAGCGCACTTGACTGGGGGTCAAGGGGTCGCAGGTTCAAATCCTGTCGTCCCGACGGTCTGATGGGCCCGCTGGTTCTGGGTATTTGCCCAGGCCAGCGGGCTTTTTTGTGTTCTGTTGTTGATCTTGCTTGCCTGTCCATTGTGGTCTAGATCGAGATCAACATGGGTGAGCAGGAGAAAATCAGGAGACGATCATGAAATCGCTTTGACCCAAGGGCTTTCGGGGTCGCCTTCGCTGCCTCTCCTTTTCGGAGTGTGGTCGACATCACTGAACGGTCGTCAACCTGCGTCAATGGTGTTCGGGTGAGGGCGGTTGGCGACGGTTGACGTCGGCTGACTGCTGTTCGAGCGCTTCGGCGCCCGTTGGTGGGCGTGGCGCGCCGTTGTCGCCGGTTGTGGATGATCGGGGCGCGGCTCGGGCGCGATCTCGCCCGGTGGCGTGTTCGGAAAGATCCGGTTGCGCTGGCCCTGGTCGTTCACTCGACAGGCGGCGATGATGCATCCTGGTGTGGTCGGTCGGCCTCCCCAGTATCTACGTGCGCGGCGACCGGCGCCGTGCTCGCGCAGTGGCTCGGCGAGTTGTTGGCGGACGAGTCGTTCCAACAGTGCTCTCGCCAGCGCCTGGTCCATCAGGGGCGGGATCGCGGAAGCACCTGAGAGCCGCTTGCCCTTTGCCAAGGAGTTGAGCGGTCCTGGTCCTCCCCCGGCCAACCGGCCGGGGGAGGATGCGACGAAGGACGTTTTTCGTGAGCCAGCGCCGACAACGGTCGCCTGATCCGCCAGCCCCGCCAACCATCCCGCATAGTTCGCGGACTCGGGTGGCGCTTTACCTCGTCGGTGGTGCCGTCACCTCTGCCGTGCGTTCCTGCCTGGATGCCCACTCCTCCTGGACGCTCGTCCACGCGCCCTACTGCGATCCCAAGGGTCCGCTGGCTGACCGGCCAGCTCTTCGCCGCGCACTCGCCGACGCCCGTGTGGGCGTGTTCGATCTCCTGCTGGTGGACCGGGTCAGTCAGCTATCGCGGTCGATCGATGAGCTGGCAGACATCCTGGATGCCCTCGATGCCGCGGGCGTAGCCCTGCACTCTGCGGCCGAGCCGACCCTTGCTTCTGAAACTCCTGCCGGGCTGATGTTCCTCCACGTTCTGGCTCGGATGGCGGAAGCCGAGCGCGACCGGGTGGCATCGAAACGCGCGCGCTGGTTTCGTTGCCGGCGGGCGCGCTGATGTCCGCTAGAGCGGCGGCCGGGTACGTACGCCGAGGCCAGCGGGGCAGGGGTGGGGGAGCGGGGCCATGTCGCAGGTTCGAATCGCTTGCGGGATTAAACGCAAGAGTTGGATGTGCGAGCCCAACCTTCACCGCCTCTCATTGCTGTCAGGGACTCCGGACAAGGGCACAGCGACGGGGCTACGGAGTCTGAGCGGCCAAATGAGGACGAAGTGCTCGCTCGGGCTCGTATTGAGGATGCTCGACACTGGGAGATGTGCCGTCGGCCAGTTTCCGCGGAGACTCTGCGCAAGCGTCTTCGTGTGAGTGCCGCCCGCTCGAGAG
>DASSAD010000163.1:0-28794 GCA_035685725.1 Amycolatopsis sp.
GGGAAAAAACACCGCGCTAGAGCACGCCCTTGGTCGACGGGATGCCGCCGGCCCGTGGGTCCGGTTCGGTGGCCGTGCGCAGGGCCCGCGCCACGGCCTTGTACTGGGCCTCGGCGATGTGATGCGGGTCGCGGCCGTGCAGCACGCGGACGTGCAGTGCGATCTGCGCGTGGAAGGCCAGCGAGTCGAACACGTGCCGGTTCAGCACGAACGGATAGTTCCCGCCGATGGTGAAGGTGCTGAATTCCGCCGGCTCGCCGACATGCACGCTGTAGGGCCGCCCGGAGACGTCGATCGCGGCGTGCGCGAGCGTCTCGTCCATCGGGATCCAGGCGTCCCCGAACCGCCGGATGCCCTTCTTGTCGCCGAGCGCCTGGCGGAGCGCCTGCCCGAGCACGATCGCGGTGTCCTCGACGGTGTGGTGCGCGTCGATGTGCACGTCCCCGGTCGCCTCGACCTTGAGATCGAGCGAGCCGTGCACGCCGAAGGCGGTCAGCATGTGGTCGTAGAAGGGCACCCCGGTGGCGATCTCGACCTCCCCCGTCCCGTCGAGGTCGAGCACGACCGAGATCGAGGACTCCTTGGTGGTCCTGGAAACCTTGCCGACCCGACTCACCGCGGGACCTCCTTGCTCGCCGTCAGGAACACATCGTTCTCCTCCGGGGTACCGATGGTCACCCGCAGGTGCCCCGCGATGCCGACGTCCCGGATCAGCACCCCGTTGTCCAAATAGGATTGCCAGCTCGCCTTCACGTCGGTGAAGGCGCCGAACAGAATGAAGTTCGCGTCGCTGGGCACCGGCGTGAATCCCAGTCCCAGCAACGCTTCCGCCACCCGGTCGCGTTCCGCCGCGAGCTTGGCCACGGAGGCGAGCGTCGCGTCGGCGTGCCGCAGCGCGGCCGACGCCGCTGCCTGGGTCAGCAGCGAAAGGTGGTACGGGAGCCGCACCAGCTGCAGCGCGTCGACGACCGCGGGCGCGGCAGCCAGATAGCCGAGCCGGCCACCGGCGAAGGCGAACGCCTTGCTCATGGTGCGCGAAACGATCAGCTTCGCCGGATGGGCGGCGAGCAGTTCCACGGCGCTGCGCTGACTGGAAAACTCCGCGTACGCCTCGTCCACCACCACGATCCCGGGCGCCTGCCGCAGGATGAGTTCCACTTCGGACAGTGGGATGGAGCCGCCCGTCGGGTTGTTCGGGCTGGTGATGAACACGACGTCCGGCCGGCGCTGCGCGACGATCTCGGCCGCGCGCACGGTGTCCAGGGAAAAGTCCGCGCGGCGCGGGGTTGGCGCCCATTCGGTGCGCGTCCCGGCGGAGATGATCGGGTGCATCGAATACGAGGGCTCGAAGCCCAGCGCCGTGCGCCCCGGCCCGCCGAAGGCCTGCAGAACCTGCTGCAGGATCTCGTTGGAACCGTTGGCGGCCCACAGGTTCCGCTCCGACAGCGGCACACCGGTGGTCGCCGTCAGGTACCGGGCGAGATCGCGCCGGAGCCCGACCGCGTCCCGGTCGGGGTAGCGGTGCAGCCGGGCGGCCACCTCCCGCACGGCCGCCGTGACGTCCTCGACCAGCGCCCGCGGCGGCGGGTACGGATTTTCGTTGGTGTTGAGCCGAACCGGCACATCGAGCTGCGGCGCACCGTAGGGACTGCGGCCCCGCAGGTCCTCGCGCAACGGCAGGTCTTCGAGCCGCACTTCGGGGGCGTTCACCGGGCCTCCCCAGCGAATCGCGCGGTCACCGCTTCGCCGTGGGCGGGCAGGTCTTCGGCGTTGGCCAGCGCGACCACCTTGTCCGCGACCGCGCGCAGTGCCGCGGGCCCGTAGTCGATCACGTGGATGCCGCGCAGGAAGCTCTGCACGGACAATCCCGAGGAGTGCCGGGCGAACCCGCCGGTGGGCAGCACGTGGTTGGAACCGGCGCAGTAGTCGCCGAGGGAAACCGGTGCGTACGGCCCGACGAACACCGCCCCCGCGTTGCGCACCCTGGCCGCGACGGCTGGGGCGTCGGCCGTCTGGATCTCCAGGTGCTCGGCGGCATAGGCGTCCACCACCCGCAGTCCTTCGTCCACAGTAGACACCAGTACGGTGCCGGACTGCCTGCCGCGCAACGCCTGGGACACCCGCTCACTGTGTTTCGTGGCCGCGACGCGGGCGGCGAGTTCGGTGTCGACGGCGTCGGCGAGCTTCTCGGAGGTGGTGACCAGCACGCTCGCGGCGAGCGTGTCGTGCTCGGCCTGGCTGATCAGGTCGGCGGCGACGTGCACCGGGTCGGCCGTCTCGTCGGCGAGGATCGCGATCTCGGTCGGCCCCGCCTCGGCGTCGATGCCGATCAGCCCGCGCAGCAGCCGTTTCGCCGCGGTCAGGTAGATGTTGCCCGGACCGGTGACCAGGTCGACCGGGACGAGTTCGGCGCCGTCGGTGTCCGTGCCGCCGTAGGCCAGCAGCGCGACGGCCTGCGCACCACCGACCGCCCACACCTCGTCGACACCGAGCAACGCGGCCGCGGCGAGGATGGTCGGGTGTGGACGCCCGCCGAACTCGGCCTGCGGCGGCGAACACAGCACCAGCGAGCCGACCCCCGCGGCCTGCGCCGGAACGACGTTCATCACCACACTCGACGGATAGACGGCCAGGCCGCCCGGCGCGTACAGGCCGACACGCTCGACCGGGACCCACCGCTCGGTCACCGTGCCGCCCTCGGCCACCGTCGTCGTGACGTCTTCGCGACACTGGTCGGCGTGCACCTTCCTGGCCCTGGCAATGGATTCCTCCAGCGCGGCGCGCACCTGGGGGTCCAGTTCGCGCAGTTCCGCGGCCAGTTCCGTGGCCGGTACCCGCACGGTTTCGGGCCGCACACCGTCGAACCGTTCGGTGTAGTCCAGTACCGCCGCGACCCCGCGCTCCCGCACGGCGTCCACGATCGGCCGCACCTGATGCAGGGCGGCGTCCACGTCGATCTCGGCGCGCGGCAGGGTGGCGCGCAGTCCAGCGGCTGAAAGGACGCTTCCACGCAGGTCGGTGCGGCTTAACATGGGTCTAGGGTACGAGTGGGGAGCACATCGGCGACCAGGGAGGTATCCGTGCTGCCGGTCGAGCAGTCGACGCTACGCATCGGGTTGTGCCAGCTCACGTCCGGCGAGGTCCCGGCGGACAACATCGAAGCGATCCGCGCGGGTGTGGCGCGAGCGGCGGGCCAGGGCGCCCGGGTCGTGGTCTTCCCGGAGGCGGCCATGGCGCGCTTCGGCGTCTCGCTCAAGCCGATCGCCGAGCCGCTCGACGGCCCGTGGGCGAAGTCCGTCTCCGAGATCGCCCGCGAGCACGACGTCCTGGTGGTCGCCGGGATGTTCACGCCCGCCGACGACGGCCGGGTGCGCAACACGCTGCTGATCACCGGGCTCGGCCATCATCTCGGCTACGACAAGATCCATCTCTACGACGCCTTCGGCTTCCGCGAATCGGACACCGTCGCGCCGGGCGCCGAGCCCGTCACGCTGACCGTCGACGCGGTCACGATCGGCTTCGCGACCTGTTACGACCTCCGCTTCCCCGAACTGTTCCGGACGCTGGCCGACCGCGGCGCGGCGGCCGTGGTGGTGCCCACCTCGTGGGGCGCCGGGGAAGGCAAGCGCGAGCAGTGGGAGGTGCTCGTCCGCGCCCGCGCGCTCGACTCGGGCTGTTGGGTGCTGGGCTGCGGCCAGGCCGATCCCGCGGCGACCGGGGTCGCGGTCAACCCGAAGGCACCGACCGGGATCGGCCACTCGACGGTCGCGGACGGCCTTGGCCGGGTGCATGCCCAGCTCGGCCCGGGGCCGGAGGTGGTCGTGGTCCAGGTCGACCCGGCCGTCGCGGAGCGGGCGCGCGGCGTTACCGGCGCGCTGGCCAACCGAAGGCTGGGCTGAGCTCGGTCCGCACCACCCGGTCGGCCGCTTCGCGCTCGGCCGGTGCGGGATGGGTGTTCCGCCAGGACAGCAGGGCGATCCCGGCCACGATCGCCACCGCGGCGACGAGCTCGCCGAGCAGCGTCAGGCCGCCGGTCGCGGCGGACTCGCCCAGCCACCACACCCCGATCACGACGCCGACCAGCGGGTCGACGGTGGTGATCACGGCCAGCGCCGGGGCGACCAGCCGCCCCCGCTGGAAGGTGTTCTGCGACAACAGGAATCCGATCGGTCCGATCACGCACACCACGTACAGCGACCAGTGGGTGAAGGTGGTCAGCCAGCCGGCACGCAGGTCGGCTGCGACGAGCTTCATCAGTCCGGCGGTGACCCCGTAGAACACCCCGGTCGCCAGCGCCAGTCCCAGCACCCTGGTCGGCCGGCGGATCAGCGACGACCAGGCCAGTCCCGCGAGCGCGACCACGCCGAGCGCCACCGCGACCAGGACCACCTGTCCCGCGGACGACAGTTCGGCCGAACCGTCGGTCGGCCGCGCGAGCATCAGGAACATCGACAGGCCCGCGACACAGATGAACGCACCCAGCAGCACCACACCGTCGGGACGGCGGCGGTCGAGCCAGGCGGAGAACGCGCCCGCGAACGGCAGCGCGGTCACCAACAGCGGCTGCACCAGCAACAGCGGCCCGTAGCCGAGCGCGACCAGTTGCAGGCCCAGCCCGGCGACCGTCGCGCCGATCCCGATGAGCCACAGCGGCCGGTGCGCGAGGTCCACCAACAGCCGGGGATGCAGAGTCCTCTCGACCGGCACCTCATGCGTCGCCCTCGCCTGCGCGGCGCTGGCCAGGCCCATGAAGCCCGCCCCGGTGACGGCCGCCGGGACCGCCACCACTAGATTCGGCCATTGACTCATAACTGACTCATAACACGCGCGCCTCCTGCTGAGTGCAACGTGCCGGGCCCCCAGGCGTCTTCCCGATATGAACGAAGACATGCCGATTGCCACATGGTGGCGGCCTTCCGGGCCAACGGGTTACGCTTAGCGATGGCATGGAAGCAGAGCGCGAGGCGCAAGAAATATTCCCAACCGATGTGGATTTCACGCATCGGGCGGGTACATTGAGCGCACTCCAGCCGAGGATGCCTCCGCCCCGAAAGAGACAGCCAGGCCGATGCCACCACACCTGACCGTGCACCTCCCCGACTTCCGCTCGCTGATCCGGCAGGGCGCCAAGCACCTGCTCGAATCGACGATCGTCCCGTTGGGCCTGTTCTACTTGCTGCTGACGACCGTCGGCTTCAGCGGCGGCCTCATCGCGGCCCTGTCCTGGTCGATACTCGCGCTCGGCCGCCGCATCGTGCTGCGCCGCCCGGTGCCCGCCGTCCTCGTGCTCACCACCGGCCTGCTCGTCGGCCGGACCGTGCTCGGCCTGATGACCGGCAGCGTGTTCCTCTACTTCCTCCAGCCGACCCTCCAGAACTTCCTGGTCGCCCTCGTGCTGGTCGGCTCGCTGCCCTTCGGCCGCCCGTTCATCGCCAAGCTGGCCGACGACTTCTGTGCCTTCCCGGCAGCCTTTTCCGAACATCCTCGCGTGGTCAAGATCTTCCGGCGGCTGTCCTTGTTCTGGGCACTGGTGTTCCTCACCAACGGCGTGACGACGTTGTGGATGCTCGCCAAGGAAACCGTCGGGGACTTCCTGATGGTGTCCACCGCCGGTTCCTGGAGCGTGGTCGGCCTCGCCATCGTGATTTCCCTGCTGTGGTTCCGGCGCGCGCTGCGCGGTGAGGGAATCGTGCTGCGGATGGGGCCGGCGATCGCCGCTCACCGCGCTCCGGCGGCCTGACCGAACGCCACTCGTGACATCGGGTGCACGTCGCCGCGTGACGGCTTCTTGACAGCGGTAGCGACAGCACCGCCCCTCCTGCTGGGCGCCCTCCCCTGCGCGCCGCCGTAAGGCAACGAGCGGAGCCGGACCGGGGTAAGGTCTGTCACATATGAGGTGCGAGCCCGGGTTCGATTCGCGGTTGATAGCTCAGCGCTATCGGCTGACGGGTTATCTCGGCCGGGGCGGCATGGCGGATGTGTACCGGGCGTTCGACCTCACGCTGGAACGTCCCGTCGCGGTGAAGATGTTCCGGTCCGGCGGGGACGACAGTGAGCGCCGCCGGTTCGAAGAAGAGGCACGGCTGCTCGCCCGGCTCCATCACCCGGGCCTGGTTTCCGTGTACGACGCCGGGTTCAGCGAGGGTGAACCGTTCCTGGTCATGCGCCTGATCGAGGGGCAGACCCTGTCGTCGCGGCTCGCCGAAGGCCCGCTGGCCGCGCCGGAGGTGCTCGACCTCGGCCGCCAGCTGAGCTCGATCCTGGCTTACGTGCACGACGTCGAAGTCGTGCACCGCGACGTCAAGCCGTCGAACGTGTTGCTGGACCACGACGGTCGCGCGTTCCTGGCCGACTTCGGCATTTCCCGGTTGCTCAACACCGTCACCCGGGTGACCGCGACCGGCAAGATCATGGGCACCGTCGGCTATCTGGCCCCGGAACAGGTGCTCGGTGCCGATGCCACTCCGGCGATCGACGTCTACGCACTCGGCCTGGTGCTCCTCGAATGCGTCACCGGCATGCCCGAGTACGAAGGCTGCGACGCGGAAACCGCGCTGGCCAGACTGCATCGGCGGCCCCGGGTGCCGGCCGGACTGAGCGCGCCGCTGGCCACCACGATCCACGCGATGACCGCCACGAAGCCCGAACTGCGCCCGACGATGGCGGAATGCGCCGACCTTCTTGCGGGTCGTGTGCCGGCCGCGCCGCCGCACCGGAGATGGGTCCTGCTCGGCGCGACCGTCACCGGCGCGGCTGCCGTCGCGGCCGTTTCCTGGGTCCTGCTCGGTGGTTCCGACGCTCCGTTCACGCAGGCCCCGCCGTCTACCACGCAGCCCGCTGCTCCTACGTCCTCCTCGCCCCCGGTATCGCCCTCTCCCGCACCGGTGCCGACCTCGGGGACGCTGGCCTCACCGATGCTGATCACGGCCACCAGCCAGGGCGACGAGCCGTCGGGGTTCGGCGCGCGGGCCACCCCCGGCCCGACCACGACCACCGCGGTTCCGCCCACCACCACGACAGCGGCCGAGCCCGGCACGACGACCGGGCCCAGCAGTGGTGGCACCACCGGCAGTTCGACCGGAAACGGCAACGGCAAAAGCAACGGCAACGGTGGCGGCAACGGCAACGGCAACGGTGGCGCGACCAATCCCGGCAACGGCAAGGGAACCCCACACGGCTGAAGGACCGCGGTCCACCCGGCGGGTACCGGTCAGGTAATCGGTCAGGTAATGCCTTCTTCGATCGCGAGGCGGGTCAGTTCGGGACGACGACGGCGCCCCGTCTTGTCCCGGATGCGCTCCAGATAGGACCGAACCGTCCGGATACTGATCGACATCGCCTCGGCGATGTCGGCGTCCCGTTCCCCCGCCGCGAGCAGCGACAGCACCTGGCGTTCGCGGGCGGAAAGCAGGGTGCGCACACCACGCGTCGAATTGAGCAGGTAGGAAGCCAGCGTCGGCGAAACATACGTGTTGCCGGCCGCGATCTCGCGGACCGCGTGCAGGATGTCCGGGCCGTCGGCGGCCTTGGAAAGATAACCGCGGGCACCCGCGGAAATCGCGCCGAGCACTTCCTCCTGCCCGGCATGCGCCGAAACGACCAGTACCCTGTGCCCCATTCCGACGACCTTGTGCACGGCCGCCGCGTCGGCCACGCCCCGCAGTTTCAGGTCGAGCAGCACCACACAGCCCGCCGGCTCACGCGCCACCGCGAACCCGGGAACCGAATCGGCGACCGGACCGAGATCGATGTCCTCGGCCTCCGTGAGCACCCGCGCCACCGCGGCCCGGTACAACGGATGGTCCTCGATCACCCCAGCCCGGATCATCTTCGCCTCCTGTGGGCAGTTTTCCCTGGGGGAAAGCCGTATCAAAGAGTTTATTCTGTACCCGGAAAGCGAGAAGGGTACGCCGAACTTGATAACTGCCGATGGCGCGGTCCCGCTGGCCGGGCCCGCGCGCGAAGGGACCGCGGGCGGCGCACGGCCGCGGCCAGGGGGAATCACCCGCTTCGCGGTCTGCGCGGCGGCGCTGGTCGCCATCGCACTGAGCTTCCGCGCCGGAAGCCGGCTCGACCAGATCGTGATCATGCTCTGCGCCGTGCTGCTCCTCGCCGCGACGTCGATCCGGTTCGCCGGCCGTCACCTGGCCGGCTGGGCGCTGACCTGGATCTCCTACCGGTTGCTGCGGCACCACGGTCCGGTCCTGGCCACCGACCCGCTGCACGCGCTCTCCCCCGACTTCCGCTTGCGGCAGCACCGTGACCGCGCGGGAAACCAGTGCGGGATCGCCGGGGCCGGCGACGGGTGGAGCGCCCTCATCCGGGTTTCCGGGGAACCGCCGGTGGACACGCTGCTCACCGCGCTGCGCGCCGCGTGCGCGGACACCGACATCCCGCTCGCCGGCGCGCAACTGACCATCCGGACCCAGGGCGAGGACCGTGTCTATCTCCTCGCCGCCCGCTACCGGCCGGTTCTGGCGCCGTTGCCCGCGCTGCTGCGGGGCGGTGGCGAAGGCGGCGAGCTGCGGGCCACCGCGCACGCGGCACGTGCCCTGATGGCCACGGTCGCCGCGGCCGGGCACCGCTGCACGCTGCTGGAGGTGGGCGATCTCGCCGCCGAGCTGCGGGCCGCGCTCGGCGGGCGGACCCCGGGACCGGCGCCCGCCGAGGGCTGGGGATGGTGGTCGGCCGGCGGCACGACCCAGGCGAGTTTCGTCCCGCTCGGCAGGGCGGACCCGGTGTCGGCCCTGCTGGCGCGGGCGCCGGGTGCGTCGGTCACGGTGACCTCGTACACGTTGTGGCGCACGGAGTCCGGGAAACTGCGCGACGAGCTGACGATCCGGGTCGTCGACCGGCTCGTCGTCAAGGAGGGCACCGGGCTCGCGCCACGCGCACGGGACGTCCGTGCGCTCACCGGGCCCTTGATCCCGCTCTACGGCCGCCAGGCCACCGGGATCCGGCGGACCCTGCCATTGGCCCTGCCGCGGTAGCGGGGCGTGGGAGACTGGCCTTGTGCGCCGCCCGTATGTCCTGCTCTCCGCCGCCGTGTCCCTCGACGGCTGTCTCGACGACGCGACGGAAAACCGCCTCGTGCTCTCCACCGACGAGGACTTCGACCGCGTCGACGAGGTGCGGGCGAGTGTCGACGCGATCCTGGTCGGCGCCAACACCGTCCGGGTGGACAACCCGCGGCTGCTGATCCGCGACGAGAAGCGCCGGCAGGCCCGCCGGGACCGCGACCGGTCCCCCGATCCGATCAAGGTCACGCTCAGCCGCAGCGGGAACCTCGACCCGCACGCCCGTTTCTTCACCCGTGGTGAAGGCGAAAAACTTGTCTATACCCCGGATGCCACGCGGTTTTCCGGGCGGCTCAGCGGGCTCGCGACGGTCGTCGAGGCGAGTGGTCTGGACGAGATGCTCGCCGATCTCGCCGCGCGCGGGGTCGGCCGCCTGATGGTCGAAGGCGGCGGTGAGGTGCACACGAGATTCCTGACCGCCGGCCTCGTCGACGAACTGCAGATCGTCTTCGCGCCGTTCTTCGTCGGCGATCCCGCGGCGCCCCGGCTGGTCGGCCCGGGATCGTTTCCCCAGTCCCCGGAAAACCCGATGCTGCTCGCCGAGACCCGGCAGCTGGGCGACGTCGTGCTGCTGCGGTACCTGGCGGGCCGGGCGGCGTGGGACTTCGCGCGGCTGCGCGAAGCCGCCGAACTCGCCGAGAACTGTCCGCCGTCCCCGACCTTCCGCGTCGGCGCGATCATCACCGATGCGGAAAACCGCGTGCTGGCCACGGGGTACTCGGGCGAGACCGATCCGCACGACCACGCCGAGGAGGCCGCGCTGGCCAAGCTGGCACCCGGCGATCCCCGGCTCGCCGGCGCCACCCTCTACAGCTCGCTCGAACCGTGCAGTGCCCGGGGTTCCCGTCCCCTCAGCTGCACCGGCCACATCCTGCGGGCGGGCATCGGGCGGGTGGTGTTCGCCTGGCGGGAGCCGGCGGTGTTCGTCGACGGGCAGGGCGCCGAGCAACTGCGCGCCGCCGGTCGCGAGGTCGTCGAGCTGCCGGAGCTGGCGCCACTCGTCCGCCGCGCGAACACCCACCTTCCCGAAGCCTGAGGGAGTCGGCCGAGCGGCCGCGCCGGTCGGAGAACCCCGCCGGAACCGATCAGGTGCACCACACGCCGCTGACCCGGTCCGCGCCGAGGTGACGGTCGAGCACCGCCTCGGCATGCGGCAGGAATTCAAACGGCCCACCTCTGCCGTAGGAGTAGAAGAACCACCGCGCCTGGTTGTTCTTCAGCGTGTAGTGGGACTCGGTCTCGTCGATGATGTCGTCGGGCGGCGGCGTTCTCTCGTCGAAGATCCGGCCGTCCGGCATCACGTAGACAAGGCCATCCGCGTACAGCGTCACGGGCTCGACCGTGGCGTAGAGCGCGAGGTCGGAATACTCGAAGTCCGCACCATCGGGCAGGCACAGACCACCGTGGAAGACGACGGCCACATCCTGGCTGCCCACCGGGGCGTCGTCGAGCACGGACCTGATCGCCCGCAGATCCTCGCCATGGTAGTAGCGCAGATCGGCCTCGACCCGGTCGTCTTCATTCAGGTCCTTCAAGATGTGTGGGGACGGCTCGGGCCGGCCCTCCTCGATTGCCTTCTCCCGCTCGTTGCGGTATTCGGCCAGCACGTCGATGAGACTGAGTGGATCCGCGTCACGAAGGTGCCCGGAGAGTATGGTCACCGGGCCGGTGGCCACCGGCACGGTCAACAGGTCGCAGACCATCGCGGCGAAGCGGTCACGATCGGTACCGGCGGCGCCGGCGGCCGCGGAGTGCACGTGGGGCCATATGCTCACGGGAGCGATTATCCGCCTGCCGGAATATCCGAAAAATCGCGCCGGAAATCACCCCGCACCAAGGCAATCCGGTGTGCGGCGCGCACCTGGCCCCGACCGGTCCAGACCGCCCGGTGCTACCGCGGCACCCACAGGGTCACCCGGGTGCCCCGGCCCGGCCAGGACTCGATCCGGCACCAGCCGCCCACCTCGGTCAGCCGTGCCTTCATCGACTCGCTGACCCCGAACCCGGCCGGCCGCGTGTTCTCGTCATAGCCCGCGCCGTGGTCCCGAGTGATCACCGCGATCCCGCTGTCCCGCTCCTCCAGCCGCACCACGACCTCCCGGGTGCCGGAGTGTTTGAGCGTGTTCCGCAGCGCCTCCCGGGCCGCGTCCCGCACCGCGACCCGGCGGACCTCCGACAGCCGGTCGTCGCCGATGTCGGAGATCGCCAGCTCGGCGCGCAGGCCGTCGCGAGCCATTTCCGTGGCCAGCGCGGCGAGTTCGGCCGCGAGCCCGTCCGGCGCGTCGTTCGCCGCACCCAGCCCCCGGCGGAGTTCGGTCGCCTGCGCGCGAGCGATCTGGCGGACGCGGGCGAGCTGCCCACGAGAGTCGGCGTCATCGCTCAAGCTCCTCATCGCGATGGCTTCGAGTGTCTGGAGCACGGTGTCGTGCAGCATGCGTTCGGTGCGCGCCCGTTCGCCGGTGTGCCCGAGGCGGATCCCGATCGCCAGCGCCAGCCGGATGCCCAGGCCCATCATCACCAGCGAGCCCGCCGACAGCACGACCGCCACCAGCAGCATCCCCGCAGCGCCCACCACCCCCGCGACGGCGAGCGAGGAGATCAACGGCAGGTGCCCCGTCCACAGCATGACGATCTGGACACCGATGCCGATCAGGGCGAGCACCAGCCCGGCGGGCAGTCCCCGCACCATCGTCCACAGCGCCACGCTGCCGGTCAGGTACACGAAGGTCACCCACCCCGTCGGCCAGTACAGCTCGGCCGGCACCGTGACGCTGACCAGGACGCATCCGGCGAAGGCGAACACCACGTCGGCGACCAGGAGCACGCGGGTGAGCCGGCCGCTGCGATCCGGCACCCGCAGCACCCAGATGATGCTGGCCAGGGTGGTCAGCATCCCGATCCAGGCGAAGGCGGTGGCCACCGGCGCCGCCCCGGCACCGAAGGCGATGGTGAACCACAGCCACACCACGGCCAGCACGAAGACCCGGCTCGCCAGCGGGAGCAATACCGCATACCGGGTGGCCCGGATCATCAACGCATCGCGGGGGCCGTCGGCCTTGGTCATGGCCAGCAGACCGATCCGGTCGACCGCCGGCAGCGGCGCCGGGTCGTTGACCTCGGTGGGCAGCTCTCGCGGAGTCGCGGCGAGCACGGGCACGCCCTGCCGCAACAGCGCGCCCAGGTAATTCGAACCCCTCGCCACGAGTATCCGCCCTGCTTCCCTCACCCTCGCGGTTACTAATAGCAAGCACCGTGAGAGGTGACAACCTCCATTCGAGTGTCCCAGGAGGATCGCCGGCCACGACGGTCAGTGCAAATCAAGACCGAGATCCAATGCCGGTGACGAGTGCGTGAGCGCACCCACGGCCAGGTAGTCGACACCGGTGCCGGCGTAGGCCCGCGCGGTTTCCCACCGTAGTCCGCCGGAGGCCTCCAGCCGGGTCGCGGGCGATGCCTCGTCCCGCAGCCGCACCGCGCTCGCGCAGTCCGCCACCGGGAAGTTGTCCAGCAGCACCTCGTCGGCACCGGCGGACAGTGCCTCGGCGAGCTGGCCGAGACTGTCCACCTCGACCTCGCAGTGCAGCCCGGCGGCCTGCTCCCGCACGGCCTTCAGCGCGGCCGTGATCGACCCGGCGGCCACCACGTGGTTGTCCTTGATCAGTACCGCGTCCCCGAGCCCCATCCGGTGGTTGACCCCGCCTCCGCAGCGCACCGCGTACTTCTGCAGCAGCCGCAGGCCGGGCAACGTCTTGCGGGTGTCCCGGATCGCGCAGCCGGTTCCGTCCACTTCGGACACCCAGGCCGCGGTGGCGGTGGCGATGCCGGAGAGGTGACAGAGCAGGTTCAGCGCGGTGCGCTCGGCGGTGAGCAGGCCCCGGACCGGGCCGCGCAGCACCAGAGCGGGCTCGCCCGCCGTTAGCCGCTCGCCGTCTTCGCGCGCGGACAACACCTCGTAGCTCTCGCCGAGCACGGCGTCGAAAACGGCCAGCGCGACCGGAACACCGGCGAGTGTGCCGGCCACGCGGGGGGTGATCTCGGCCCGCGCCGTCGCGGTTTCGGGCACCGTCGCCCTCGTCGTGGCATCCGGGCCGTAGGCCAGGTCCTCGGCCAAGGCCAGCTCCGCCACGCGCCGGGCGTCATCCAGATCAAGGTTCATGCCGCTCCCTCCAGAAGGGGATCCGCCAGCACCGGCTGCCCGGACGGGCTCAACCGGATGAGCTGGCTCCGTTGCCACGAGCCGTCGTCGCGCCGCGGGAAGTCGTCCCGCACATGGCAGCCACGGGACTCCCTCCGCCGCTCCGCCGCGGCGACCAGCGCCTGCGCCACCAGCGTCAGCGCGGCGTCCTCCACCTCTTGTTGTGTCCTCATAGGACTGTCCTTTGCCGACAGATCGAGCACGGAGCCGGCCACTGCCAATCCCTCCGCGTCACGGCCTATCGCGGCGTAGGTGCTCATTACCCGCTGAAGCGCCGCCCGCTCGGCGATCGGCACCGTCCGCTCGCGCGCACGGGCCTGTCGCGGGTCGGCGAGCAGCCCGGCCGCGAGGTCCGCGGCGACGGCCTCGGCCGCACCGGCGCCGGTGACCAGGCCCTCCAGCAAACTGTTGGACGCCAACCGGTTCGCCCCGTGCAACCCGGTGCGCGCGACCTCTCCCGCCGCATACAGCCCGCGGACCCCGGTCCGGCCCTCGATGTCGGCGACCACGCCCCCACAGGCGAAATGCGCTGCCGGCGCCACCGGGATCGGGGCCCGCGCGGGATCCACCCCGATCGCGCGGCAGGCCGCATACACCGTCGGGAACCGTTGCGCGAAGCCGGAAATCCCGGTGGCGTCGAGGAAGACGTGGTCGTCGACGCCACCCGGCGCGGCACGCATCCGCCGCGTGATCGCCCGGGACACCACGTCCCGCGGTGCGAGGTCGCCGAGCGGATGCACGTCACGCATCACGGGCACGCCCGCGCCGTCGACGAGCACCGCGCCTTCGCCGCGCACCGCCTCGGTCACCAGCGGACAGCGACCGCGCGCACCCGGCGTGTACAGCACGGTCGGATGGAACTGGACGAACTCCAGGTCCGCCGCCTGCGCGCCCGCGCGCAGGGCCAGCGCGAGGCCGTCCCCGGTGGCGATCTCGGGGTTGGAGGTCGCCTGGTAGAGCTGGCCCAGCCCGCCGGTGGCCAGCAGCACCGCCGGAGCGCGCACCCAGCCGGGCACGCCGTTCGGATCGAGCACCGAAACCCCGGCGACCTCGCCGCGCCGGGTCGACAGCGCATCGACCGCGATGTGCCGTTCCAGCACCGGAACGAGCCGTTCCGTGGTCTCGGCGACGAGGGCCCGCTCCAGCTCGGCACCGGTCGCGTCACCGCCGGCGTGGATCACCCGGAACGCGCTGTGCCCGCCTTCGCGGGTTCTGGCGAGCAAACCACCCGCCCCGGCATCAAAGCGCGCGCCGCGCGACCGCAACCGGGCAAGCGCCTGCGGCCCGGCGCTCAGGATCGCGCGCACCGCATCGGGTTCGCACAGGCCCGCGCCCGCGGTCACGGTGTCTTCGGCGTGCCGGTCGACGGAGTCGCCCTCGTCGCGCTCGCCGTCGAGCACCACGGCGACGCCGCCCTGTGCCCAGCGCGTGTTGCTGTCCGCGACCGTGGCCTTGGTGATCACCAGGACCCGCAACCCGAGCTCGCGGGCGCGCAGCGCGGCGGTCAGCCCGGCCACCCCACTGCCGATCACGACCAGCTCGGCGCGGGCCTCCCACAATCTGGTTTTCGCCTGAAAGTCACAAACCGGGTCGCTCATTCGCCGCCGCCCGGCGCGCCGATCTCGATCATGCGCTGGACCGAGGCGCGGGCACGCGCGGCCACCGCCGGTTCGACGTGGACCTCGTCAGCGCCTTCCCGCAGCGCGCGCAGCAGCGCCGCCGGAGTGATCATCTTCATGAACCGGCAGGAGGCGCGGTCGTTCACCGCGCGGAAGTCGATCTCCGGCGCGGCCTTGCGCAGCTGGTGGAGCATGCCGACCTCGGTCGCCACGAGCACCGTGCCGGCCCGGGTGCCCCGCGCCGCGGCCACCATGTCCCCGGTGGAGAGGATCTTGACCTTCTCGGGCGGCACGGTGCCCTCCCCGGCCAGGTAGAGCGCCGAGGTCGCGCAGCCGCATTCGGGGTGGATGAACAGGTCCGCGTCCGGGTTCGCGGCGGCCCGCGCGGCCAGCTCGGGACCATTGATCCCGGCGTGCACATGGCATTCCCCGGCCCAGACGTGCAGGTTCTCCCGCCCGGTCTCCCGCTTGACGTGTGCGCCGAGGAACTGGTCCGGACAGAAGAGAACCTCCTGGTCAGCCGGGATGGAGGCGACCACGTCGACCGCGTTGGAGGAGGTGCAGCAGATGTCGGTCTCGGCCTTGACCTCGGCGGTGGTGTTGACATAGGAGACCACGACGGCGCCCGGGTGCTCGGCCTTCCACGCGCGCAGCTGGGCGCCGGTGATGGAGTCGGCGAGCGAGCAGCCGGCGCGGGCGTCCGGGATCAGCACGGTCTTGTCCGGGCTCAGGATCTTCGCCGTCTCGGCCATGAAGTGGACGCCGCAGAAGACGATCGTGGACGCGTCGCTCTTCGCCGCGATCCGGGACAGCGCCAGTGAATCACCGGTGTGGTCGGCGATGTCCTGGATCTCCGGGATCTGGTAGTTGTGCGCCAGCACTACCGCGTCGCGCTCACGGGCGAGCCTGCGGACCTCCGCGGCCCAGGCCGCGTCGGGTTCGACGCCGTCGTAAGGCGCAAGATCGTGCAGAGTCATCGTGGCCATTCGGGCCCTCCTCTTCCCGGCGACCTTCCCGCCTGCGACGGGAGCAGGGTGCCGCCTGTTCACCCTCCGGGTTTTCGCCTTATAATCGAAAACCATGCACAGCCATATTAACAGCAGTGCCCCCCTGGCACACGAGGTTTTGGCGGCGGTATTACAGGTGCGTTACGCCACACTGCGGGTACTGCTGTGGCGGCGGGCACTGGATCCGCACCTCGGCCGCTGGTCGCTGCCCGGCGGCCGGCTCCGCCCCGACGAGGACGTCGAAACCTCGATCCGCCGCCAGCTCGCGGAGAAGGTGGACGTCCGCCAACTCAAGCATGTCGAGCAACTCGCCGTGTTCAGCGCCCCGGACCGAGTACCCGGGCCCCGCGTCGTGGCCACCGCCTTCCTCGGGCTCGTCCCCTCCGACGTGGATCCCGAGGTGCCGGAGGACACCCGGTGGCACGAGGTCGACGCGCTGCCGCGCACCGCCTTCGACCACCGCGAGATCATCCTCGGCGCGCGCGACCGCCTGCGCTCCAAACTCTGTTACACCAACCTCGGTTTCGCGCTCACGCCGGCCGAGTTCACCGTGTCGGCACTGCGCGAGCTGTACTCCGCGGCGCTGGGCTACAAGGTGTCCGCGACCAACCTGCAACGCGTGCTGTCCCGGCGCGGCCTGCTGGCCGCCACCGGGCAGACCTCGCCACCCGGCCGCAGCGGCGGCCGCCCCGCGGCGCTGTTCTCGTTCACCGGCAACGGAATCCAGGTCACGGACCCGTTCGCCGTGTTCCGCCCGCCGCCGGGCTGATGGCCAGCGCGCGACGGCGTTTCGACGTAACGTGTTAGCCGTGACGGATGAGCAAAGACAGGAGACACTGCCGTTGTTCCCGTTGCAGACCGTGCTGCTGCCCTCGGCGGTCCTACCCCTGCACCTGTTCGAACCGCGTTACCGGCAACTGGCCGTGGATCTGCTGACCGAGCAGGTTCCGGATCGGCGCTTCGGCGTCGTGGCGATCAGGAACTCGGTCGTGCGCGAGGTGGAGACGCTCGATCACGTCTACGCGATCGGATGCACGGCTCTGCTCGGCGAAAGCAAGCGATTGCCTGATGGGCGGTTCGACATCGTGACCACCGGAGAACGGCGGTTCAGACTCCTGTCCATCGACCGCGCACGCGCGCCCTACCTCGTCGCCACGGTGGAATGGCAACCCGACGAACGGCTGCCCGCCGCCGCGGAGGAGGCGGCGGCCCGGCTGAGCGCCTCGGCGCGGGCGGCGCACCGGCGCTACTGCGAGTCGGCCTGGGACCGCGAAACCTGGGATTCGCCCGAGCCGGACACCGATCCCGCCCAGCTCGCCTACCAGTTGGCCGCCGACTGTCTGTTGCCGCTGGCCGACCGGCAGCGGCTGCTGGAGGAAAGGCATCCGCTGCGCCGACTCCGGCTGGTCTGCCGTCTGCTGTCGCGCGAGGCGGGTTTTCTCTCCGCGTTGCGCGCGGTTCCCGCCCCTACGCCCGAATTCCTCGACCTCACCGCACGCGCCACCCTCAACTGACGGTAGCCGCCCGATCATCGTCACGTTCGGTGGCGCGCCCGCCTTTCCGGTTCCCTTCGCCGCACCGCCGCCGATCGAGGTCCACCCGCGCGAACGACTGAGACGACTGAGTATCCACTGTGGACGCAACGGTGCGGCCGGTGAGCAGAGACGCGGAGCGGCGCCGTGAACGGCCACCGCCGGAGAGAACCGACCGCCGCAAAAGGCGCACCGGAGACAAGCCGGCGCGAAAACAGTCCCTAGCCGAGCCGCCGGCCGAGATCGTCGCGGCCGTTCCAGCCGGCGAGCAGGCCGTACACGAGGGCGGTGGCAAGCGGTTGCGCGACGATCACCCACATCGTTTCGAGACGCGGCGCCTCATTGATGACCGAATTCGGTGCGGGAGCGCCGGAAAGGGCGTAGTGGCTGTTCGCGAACGCGAGGCCGATCTTGGCGCACAGCCACGCGGACAGGAGCGCGCCGAACGCCGCCGCGATCATGATCACCGGGCCGCGTCGTTCACGCAGCATCCACACGGCGATCCCCGTGCACAGGCCCGCCGCCAGCCCGACCAGGCCGAAGATCGCGAGGTCGTCGAACCGATGCCAGCTTTCCAGTTGTAGCGGGATGACCAGGTTCGCGTCGCGCACATAGACCCGTTCCGGCGGGGCGAGCCGCGACCAGAGCCAGCCCAGCGGGATCCCCAGCAGCCCCACCACGCACAGCACGCTCACCGCGGGGAGCAGGTCGGCCTTGACGACCACCAGGGGTCGCCGCCGGGGCAGGACGAAGGCCGTCGGGGGCAGCACGGGCCCGTCCACCGGCCCGCTCTCTACCGATGACTCCGCCACTCCGCCTCCGTTTCACCGCCCACCGGCCCACGACCGAGACTAGTCGGTCCGCTCCGGTGTGCACGCACCGTGTCCGCTCCATCGCCGCCGAGATCACCACACCAGCGCGGTCCCCGACCGGCGTTGCCGCGCTGGGTGCACGCCTAGCCGGAGCGGTCCGTCGATCGCCGCGAAGGTGGTGTCACAGGCCCGCGGAGATCTCCTTCTCGAAACGCTCGGCGTCGAACTCCCCGCCGAACCAGGGCGAGAGCCCGCGCCGCGCATGGTCCAGGAACCGCGCGCGGTCCATCGCGCCCATCCCTTCGGGCAACGCGCCCAGCAGCGGACCGCCGACCGCGACGGTCAGCTCCCGCATCGTGGCCAGCGCCGCCAGACCCGGCTCGCGCGGCCACGACCCGATCACCGCGCCGACCACATGCAAGCCGCGGGCGGTGGCCACCTCGGCGGTCAGCGCGGTGACGTTCAACGCCGCGTCCCCGGCGTCGGCGACCACCAGCACCAGTGCCCCGAGCGCCCAGGCGATATCGGCCAGGCTGCTGCCCTCCGGGGTGTAGCGGACCAGCAAGCCGCCCGTGCCCTCGATCAGCACCAAGTCGTGCCCGGCGTCCAGCGCGGTCGCCGCGCCCGCCGCCTCGGCCGGTCCGACGGCGGCGATCCCGCTGCGCAGCGCCGCCGCCTCCGGCGACAGCGGATCCGGATACCGGCGCAGCTCGCGGGTGGTCACCTCGCCCGCGAGCCGGACCACGTCCGCGACATCGCCCGGCGCGCCCACGGGAACCCCGGTCTGCGCGGGTTTGAGCACGGCGACCCGCCGGCCGGCATCCCGGGCGAGGGCGGCGATCGCCGCCGTAACCACGGTCTTGCCGACGCCGGTCCCAGTTCCGGTTACGACCAGCATGCTCACAGGACTCCACCGTAGTACCGACCCTTCACTGTCTGGTGTGACGGGGAACACCGGCCGCGACAGCCGAAGGAGAAGCAAGACCGGCGACCACTGGCACCCACGCCCATGGCTCGCCCGAAGCCGCCGGTCACCGGATCACTTCACCGCGAGCGGAGCGGCCGAACCGAACGACTCGCCCGCGGCGTCGTAGAGGTGCACCCGGGCAGCACCCACGTCGAAGTACATCCCGACCAGATCCACCTCCCCCCGGGCTTCGGCGTGCGCGATCGTCGGGTACTCCCGCAACCGGTCCAGCTGCTCCACCACGTTGTGCAGGGCCACCTGATCGGCATCCGACTCCGGGAGCCTTCCGTCGACGGTGATCGGCGATCGCCCCCGGGCCCGGCGCAGGCTCGGCTCGGCGTGCCGCAACCAGGAGCGCAACGCCGGTGCGTCCCCGGGGATGCCGTTGACCAACGCCTTCATCGCACCGCAGGACGAATGGCCGCACACCACGATCTCCCGCACCTTGAGGACGCCGACGGCGAACTCGACGGAAGCGCCGATCGACGAGTCCTCCGCACAGCCGGCGTGATCGGGCACGAGGTTGCCGATGTTGCGGATGGTGAACAGGTCTCCGGGACCGCTGCTGGTGATCAGGTTCGGCACGATCCGAGCGTCGCCGCAGGTGATGAACAACGTCTGCGGCTCGTGCACGTCGGCCAGCCGGCTCAGGATCGGCCGGACCAGGTGGGAGGTCCGCCGCTCGAACTCCCGCATGCCCCGCCGCATGGAACTCTCCGGCGCCCGCGGAGCCGGCAGGTCCGGCGCCGGTTCCTCCGCCACCGGGAGGGGCCCGGCCGGGACGCCCGGCCGGCGCCCTTCCGACTGCGGCACTTCCGACTGCTGCCATTCCGACCAGGGCGCGAACCAGCGCGGCAGGATGTGCCGAGCGCGGGCCCGGTGCCGCATCGGCTCGCCGGCCTTGCCGCGCGCGAACCAGGGATGCCCGACCTCGTCCACGATCACCGCGCCGCCGGCCTGCTCGTGGGAGTGCTGCCAGGCGGACAGGGTGTCGAACGCCGCATGGTCCAGGTAGTCGACCACCAGCTCAAGGGTGACCCGGGTGCCGCGCGGAATCCCGCTCAACACGGCCGAAAGCCGGGGAATGGACAAGGCGGACAGCGCGCCTTCGACGACCACCCGCCAGTCCTCCCCGTCCCGCTCGGCGTGGATTCCCGACCAGAGCAGGCGGCGCAGCATGAGCAGGGCGGCGGTGCCGATCCCGATCAGGACACCGGCGAGCAGGTCGATCGCCACCACCCCGGCCAGCGTGGCCAGATAGACCGGCAGGTCTCCGTGGCGGAGTACGTCCTTGATGTCCTTGATGTCGACCAGCTTGGCACCCACGTACACGAGCAGCCCGGCCAGCGCGGCGAGCGGGATGTCGCGGAGCACGCCCGCGAGCACGGCGACGAACAGCAGGATCCAGAGCCCGTGCAGCACCGCCGAAGCGCGGCTGCGCGCGCCGGACTGGACGTTGGTGGAGCTGCGCACGATCACCCCGGTCACCGGAAGCCCGCCGAGGGAGCCGGAGACGATGTTGGCCGCGCCCTGGCCGATCAGCTCGCGGTCGAGGTTGGCGCGCGGCCCGGTGTGCATCCGGTCGACGGCGACCGCGGAGAGCAGGCTCTCCATGCTCGCGACCACCGCGACGGTCACCACGGCGACGCCGAAGCCGAGCCAGCCGCCGTCCGGGAACATCGGCGCGAACCGCAGATCCAGCACGTTCGCCGGCACGTCGACTCGGGGCACGCTCATCCCGGCGACCACCGAGACCACGGTGACGGCGACGACCGCGGCGAGCGGGCCCGGCACCTTCCGCACGGCCGCGGGCAACCGGCCCCAGCCGATCAGCACGGCGAGGGTCAGCAGGCCGAGCAGGGTGGCCTGCGCGTGGTGGTCGAGGATCCGGCCGGGCAGGGCCAGCAGGTTGTCGACCGGCGAACTGCGCGCGGTGCCGCCGAACACGATGTGCGCCTGGGCGAGGACGATCGTCACGCCGATGCCCGCGAGCATCCCGCGCACCACGGCCGGCGAGATGGCCAGCGCGGCGCGCGCCAGCCCGCTCAGCCCGAGCAGGATCTGGAGGACACCGGCGAGCGCGGTGATCGCGCAGGTCGCCGCCCAGCCGAATTCCGCGATCGTCTCGGCGATGATCACGGTCAGCCCGGCGGCCGGGCCGCTGACCTGCAAGGGCGAACCGCCGAGCGCCCCGGCGACGACGCCGCCGACGATCGCGGCGATCAGTCCCGCGACGACGGGCGCTCCCGAAGCGAGCGCGATCCCGAGCGAGAGCGGCACCGCGACCAGGAAGACGACGAGCGAAGCGGGCAGGTCGTGGCGCAGGGTGCCGCGGGCCGACCGCAGCCGGGCGGCCGGGCCGGGCGGTGCGTGCTCACGCTCACGAGCCGAGGTGTCGATCATGGAAGGCCTCCGTGGGAGATGTGCGCTGAGAGTTCGGGCGGTCCCCAGTGACCCCCGCGCTCCACAGATACCGAAAAACGACGGAAATGTCCGTTATGTGAAGAATTCTCGTATCTTGATCTTCGAGGATCGTCACCGATCAGGAACCCTGCGAACAGGACAAAATCAACAGTCCGCGTGACGGGGGACACTCAATGCGACGGCCCAGCCCGACAAACGTCGACCCTCAGTGACGGTGTGGCAGTGCCCACACTGGATCGAGTGAACTTCATTTCGAGACCGGAAGGTGGGCCCGATCCCGGGTGGACGGACCCGGAAGGCACGCCTCCACAGCCCTTGCCGGGAACCCGTCCCGCGCCGGCCGTCCGATCCGGACTCGCGACGGTCCGACCGACACCGACCGGCACCGACCGGCACCGACCGGACGGTCATGCCCGCCGGATCACGCGCCTGAAGACACCCGGGTCACGACACGCGGACCGGGAGCGACTCCACCCCGCGCACCAGCGTGCTCTCCCGCCAGGTGACCATGACCGGTTCGCCGTCGAAGGCCAGGTTGCCGAACCGGCGGAGCAGCCCGCCCAGCGCGATCTCGGCCTCCAGCCTGGCCAGCGGCGCGCCCACGCAGTAGTGGATGCCGTGCCCGAACGCCAGGTGCCCGCCCGGCGGCCGGGTGACGTCCAGGCGATCGGGGTCGGGAAAACGCTCGCCGTCACGATTGGCGGCCAGCAGCGAGACCAGGACGAACTCCCCCGCCGGCACCTCGGTCTCGCCCACTCGCACCGTCTCGGTGGTGAACCGGATGGTCGCGATGTTGACCGGGCCCTCGAAGCGCAGGAACTCCTCGATCGCGCTGGGCAGCAGGGCGGTGTCGGCCCGCAGCGTGGCGAGCTGGCCGGGATCGCGCAGCAGGGCGAGCACGCTGTTGCCGATGAGGTTGACCGTGGTCTCGTGGCCGGCGAGCAGCAGCAGGAACGCCATGGGCACCAGCTCGGCCTCGGACAGGCGGTCTCCCTCCTCGGAGACGTGCACCAGGTCGGTGAGCAGGTCCTCGGTGGGCGATCGCCGCTTCTCGCCGATCAGCTGGATCAGGTACTCGGCCATCGCCGCGGAGTCCGCTTGCAGCCGATCGGCGGCGGAGGCCGAGACGATGGTGTGGATCCAGGCACGGAACTGGTCCCGGTCGGCTGTCGGGACGCCGAGCAGTTCGCAGATGACGGTCATCGGCAGCGGGAACGCGAACGCGTCGATCAGATCGACGGCACCGGCCGCCGCCACGCCGTCCAGCAGCTCTTCGGTGATCTGCTCGATTCTCGGGCGCAGCCGGGAAATCGTCCGAGCGGTGAAGGCCTTGTTGACCAGTTTGCGCAGCCGGGTGTGGTCCGGCGGGTCGGCGTTGAGCATGTGACCCACCAGCGCGGACGCGAACACGGCGCGATTGCCCGTCTCGGTCGCATGGGTCTGGAACAGTTCGCGGGCGCGGGCGCTGTCCTTGCTCAGCCGCGGGTCGGCGAGCATCGCCCGGGCCTCGGCATAGCGGGTGACCAGCCAGACCTTCAGCCCCCGCGGCATGATGACCGGGTGCACCGGCCCTTCGGCGCGCAACCGCCGGTACAGCTCGTGCGGATCCTGGACGAATTCGCCGCCGAGCTTGATCGGTTCGTCGACCACCCGCATGCCGCCTCCCGGTTCCGTCAGACCCATAACGCACCGCCGCCGCTCATTGTGCCCCGTTCACCACACCGTTCCACTTCCGGTCGGCACTTGGCCGGCGTTTCCTCGAGTGTGCCGCCGTACCCCGGGCGGCGAACGGGCATGCGGAAGGATCGAGGGCATGAAATACCGGCCCATCTCCTTCGACCGGCTCGCGCACGAACTCGCCGAGCGCATTCTCAGGATGCCCGGAACCGCCTGGGCGCGGGTCGCCGTGGACGGGGCCGTCGACACGGGTCTCCTCGCGTCGGCGATGGCGGAGCCGTTGCGGGTCGGCGGGAAACCCACCCTCCGGGTGTCCACAGTGGATTTCCTGCGGCCGGCGTCGCTGCGGTTCGAACGCGGCAGGCAGGACCCGGACGCCCGTTACGCGGACTGGCTCGACGAAAGCGCACTCCGGCGCGAGGTGCTGGATCCGCTCGCGCCCGGCGGGAGCGGGCTGGTGCTGCCCGCGTTGTGGGACACCGAACGGGACCGTGCCACCCGGCTGGACCGGGTGGCGCTGCCGCCCGGCGGGGTGCTCATCGTCGACGGGGAACTGTTGCTGGGCAGAGGACTTCCGTTCGACCTCACGGTGCACCTCGCGGTGTCCGCCGGGGCGCTGCGCCGCCGCCTGCCCGTCGAGGAGCACTGGGCATTACCGGCCTACGAACGCTATGAACGCGAAGTGGGTCCGGCCCAAATTTCGGATGTCCTGGTCCGCGCCGACGATCCCCGCCACCCCGCGGTCCGGGAAGCGGCTTGAGACCGCGTTCGCGCACGCCGCGGCGGATCGTTTCAGAGCTCGGCGGTGAGCATCCCGCGAAAGCGGTCGGCGAGCACGTCCCAGCGCCACTGCTCGCTGACCCAGGCACGGCCCGCTTCGCCCATCTTCCTGGCGCGCGCCGGATCGGTCAGCAGCGGGGCGAGCGTCTCCACGAGCTGGTCCACGTCGCGGCCGTCGACCACGTGCCCGGTCACCTCGTCGAGCACGGTCTCCGGCGCGCCACCGGATCGCCCGGCGATGACCGGGAGACCGGCGGCCGACGCCTCCAGATAGACGAGGCCGAGTGCTTCCACGTCAAGGCCTTTGCCCCGGGTGCGCGCCGGCATCGCGAACACGTCGCCCGCGGCGTAGTGCGCGGGCAGTTCGTCCCACGGCACCGACCCGGTGAACACGACATCGCGCTCGACGTCGCAATCCCTCACCAGCGTGGTCAGCCGCTTGCGGTACGGCCCGCCGCCGACCAGCAGCAGCGCGACGTCCGGGACCCGTCGGCGCAGCTCCGGCAGTGCCCGCACGAGCATGTCCTGTCCCTTGCGCGGGACCAGGCGGGAAACGCACACCACGGTGGGCCGATCGCCGAGCCCGTGCCGCTTCCTGATCTCCGCGCGGGCCGCGGGATCGGGGCGGAACAAGGCCGTGTCCACCCCGGAGGGCAGATGCTCCAGCCCGGCCAGGGGCCCGAAGGCGGCCGCGAAACGGTGGCGGGTGTACTTGCTGACGTAGGTCAGGACATCGGTGGTGTCGCCGATGCGCCGCAGCGCCTGGCGCGAGCCGGGCAGCATCGACCAGCCGACCTCGTGGCCGTGCGTGCAGGCGACGATCCGGCGCGCGCCCGCGGACCGCAACGGCGCCCCCAGCAGGGCCAGCGGCGCCGCCGCGCCGAACCAGACGGCCTCGCAGTCCCGGGCGCGCATGATCTCCTTCGCCCGGCGCAGCACGTCCGGCGTTGGCAGCATGAGCGAAGTCGGATGACGGACGACCTCGAACGGGGCCGCCGCGTCGAACTCGGGATGGGAACCGGATCCGGAGCTCCAGGACGGTGCGTAGACGACCAGATCATCGGAGGGCAACCGGCGGGCCAACGAGTCGAGGTAGTTCTGGATCCCTCCTGGGCGAGGCGGGAAGTCGTTGGTCACCAGCAGGGTCCGAAGCACGCTGGGAGGTTACCGGCCCGCAACAAAAGGGGCGGCACCCGCCCGCGCGGATGCCGCCCCTGATCGGGTCCCGGCGGGTCAGGTGGCGACCCGGCGCGCGCCCGAATAGCTGTTCAACAGTGGTGACACCTTGACGACGTCACCGGTGGTCGGCGCCTGCACGATCATGCCGTCACCCAGGTACATGGCGACGTGATAGGCGGGCGAACCGAAGAACACCAGGTCGCCTGGCTCCAACTGGGACCGGGAGACCGGAAGGCCCACCTTCTGCTGTTCGGCCGCGGTGCGCGGCAGCGAGACACCGGCCGCGCGGTAGGAGAACTGCATCAGGCCGGAGCAGTCGAAGGTGTTCGGGCCGGTCGCGCCCCACACGTAGTCGTCGCCCAACTTGCCCAGCGCGACGTTGATCGCCGTCTGCGCGGCGGCGGTCGGCGCGGGCAGGTTCGGCGCCGAAGCGCCGTGGTCGCGCTGCGCCAGCTTGTCCGCGGCGGTCAGCCTGGCCGCGACCGCGTTGAGGTCGCTGAGCTGCTTCTGCATCGCGGCCGACTGCGTGTTGAGGTTGTTGAGCAGATTCGCCGCGGCGTCGGAATCGGCCTGGGCCTTGTTCTTGGCGGCCGCGGCCTGCTGCTCCGCCGTCGACGCCGCGTTCACGGCGTCGATGTAGGTCTGCATCGCCCTGTTGTCGTTGTCGGCCAGGACCTCCAGCGCCGACGAGCGGTCCAGGAAGTCCTGCGTCGACGTGCCGCTGAGCA
This sequence comes from Amycolatopsis sp., assembly GCA_035685725.1. GTDB lineage: Bacteria > Actinomycetota > Actinomycetes > Mycobacteriales > Pseudonocardiaceae > Amycolatopsis_E. The sequence continues at coordinate 25,998 of DASSAD010000163.1, forward strand.
GCGTGGACAACTTCGCGAACTGCGCGCCGCTGACGAACGACTCGTCGGTGAACTGGTCGACCGTGACCTGGTACTGCGCTTCCTTCGCCTGCGCGGCCTGGACGGCCTGGTTGGCGCTGGCGACGTCGGCGTTGGCCTTGTCGAGTTCGGCCTTCTTCGCGTTGTAGTCGTCCTGCGCCTGCAACTGCTGCTGGCTGATCTGCTCGGCTTGCGCGGCGAGCTGGCGGTACTGGGCCAGTGCGTCCGAGCTGGTGGTTGGCGGGGGACTGGCGAGATTCGGAGTGGGGGTGGCGCTGGCCTGGGGGAAGCCGGCTGCCGCGAGGACCGCGGCCGCTGCGAGGGCTCCTGCGACCACGCGCTTGACTGGTTGCGACTGCACGCCGCGCGTGTCTCCTTTGTACTCGGCCGCCTGCCGGTAACGCGCTGTCGAGCCGTGCCGGCCAGCAGAGGTCGGGGGCCCTCTGCACGCCATTCCGGGGCACGATCACCCGGTGCGGCAAGCGGCGACTCCAGTCGCGCCAGGCACAGGGGTGATGCGCCTGGTTCACAGTGCTGATTCCGGCGCAACTCCCCGACAAAGCTGCTTCGGCGGCAATCCCGCGTTGCCGTCACAGTGACGGCTACCGCCGCGAGATCTCGGACAGGTTACGAAAACGCCGCCGCCGCGTCTACCCGTCCCCCGCAAAAACTCTTGGTGATACCGGGAAACCCCATTCGGACCAGCGAAGACGCAACCTGTGTGACCCACGTCTCGCTCGCTGCGCAAATACGACTACTGACCGTTCTTCCGGACGAACAGCCAATTCCCGCTTTCCGGTGACCAGGCCGCCGACCGGGCGCCGATTGGACGCTGCCTAGGCCGCCCTGTCCCGGGACGCCGCCGCCGGCGCGAACCGCAGTTTCGGCACCAAGCCGGCCTCGGCCAACGCGGCGAGGGCATCGAGTTCGGTTTCGTCCCATTCGACCGGCCGCGGCCGGTCCACCAGCACGGTGATCACGCAGTCCGGGCAGGAGATGCCCCGGAGCGCGCACCGGCCGCAGTCGACGATCACACCTTCGTCCTTCACAGGTCCTCCCTCGAACCTTCGTTCGACTCGTTCGGGACCTACGTTAGGGACGGGCACCGACAATTTCGGCGAATCGGTGTACCGCGGCCCCCGTTCGGATGGCGGAAGCCCTTTCCTGCGGTTCTCGGAACCGCGCTCAGACCCGGCCGAGACGGGTGAGCAGAACGGCGGAGGCCACCGGGTGGGCGCCGGCCGCGCGGGTGGACTCCGCGACCGCGCGGTCCGAGGTCGCCACCACGAGCGGCCGGCCCGAAGGCTCCGCGGCCACCAGTTCGCGAATGACGTCGTCGGCGAGCACACCGCGCTTGGAGAACAGGACCCGGACCCCGCGGACCGCCGCCGTGGGCACCGCGAGCACGCCGGCACCATCGAAGACGACGGTCACCTCCGCGCCGGTCCGCGACGCGAGGGCACCCAGCTGGCCGACCAGCCGGTCACGCTGATCGGCCAGCGCCAGCTCCGGATATCCCGTCTTGGTCACGTTGTAGCCGTCGACGATGACGTGGACGCTCGGCAGGGTCAGCAACCGGTCCAGCGCGGCCGCGTCCCGGACCTGCACGCCCGCTCCCGCCGCCGAGCGGGCACCCCGGACGTCGTCGGCGGGCCGGCGCGTGCTGGCGCCGAGCGAAAGCTCCCGGCGCAGCCCGGAAACGGCCCCGTCCAAGGTGTCCACGAGCAGCTTCAAGCGCACTTCGTCGGCTTCCCGCGCCTCGCGGGCCGACTGGCGGGCGATCTCCGCGTCGGCCACCGCCCGCTCCGCCCGCGCCCGCTCGGTCGCCGCGCGGCGGCGTTCCCGGTCGAGCTGGGCGGCCAGCGAGGCCAGTTCCTCGTCCCGGTGCTCGTTCGCCTGGCCGGCCTCCGCGCGTGCCTGTGCGGCCTCGTCGCGTGCCCGCTTGAGCACGACGCCCTGTTCGCGAAGCCGGCCACGGAGCTTGACGACCTCGTCCTCCCGTTCACGACGGGCTTCCTCGACCGCCACGAGCGCGGCCTTCAGCTCCTCCTGCGCCTGTGCCAGCTCCGCGTCGAGGCGCTGGTTGCGTGCGATCGCCGCGTCCCGTTCGGCCCGCAACGCCGTCTCCGCCGCGTTCTTGGCCACCAGCCGCACCCGTGAGGTCGCCGTCGCCTCGCCCAGCAACAGGGCCGCCGTGGCCGCCGCCACGGAATCGTCGTCGTTCGGGTTCAACGCGTCCGGGCGGTACTCGCGCAGCCACTCCAAGGTCGCGGTCCGGAACGCGGAGGACTCCTGCAGGGCGGTCACCAGCGCGGCCGCACCGAGCCGGGCCCGCTTGGCGGGGGCGAACTTGGCGACCGGCCGCAACTGCTGGGGGACGTCGTGCCTGGCCATCTTCCCGAGTGCCTCGGCGGCCAGCTCGGTCAGCCTGATCCGCACCGGTTCCGGCAACTCTCGCCACTCGGCGGTCGGCCCGGAATCCGGTTCCGGCCGCGAGGCGGCGGCCGGTGCCCGGAGACCCGGAGCCTCCGGCTGTTCGGCGTGCGCTGAGGGCGGCATCCATTCAGGGTAGTCGCTCACGTTGACGATCACCGCATACGGGAATTGTCGGTGCTTCGGCCTAGGGTGCCGATCATGCGTGTCGCGAGTGATCAACTGGCCTTCGACGAGCTGGGCACGCCGCTTCGCGAAACCACTTTCGTGGTGTTCGACCTGGAAACCACCGGCACGCGGCCCGGGGCCGACGGGATCACCGAGATCGGCGCGATCAAGGTGCGCG
>DASSAD010000164.1:0-22311 GCA_035685725.1 Amycolatopsis sp.
AACCGGGCGCTGAGCGGAGGCTCCGGGATTTGAACCCGGGAGGGGGGGTTACCCCCAACCGCATTAGCAGTGCGGCGCCATAGACCAGACTAGGCGAAGCCTCCCGGATCAACGACCACTGCTTGCATAGATTACACAGCCCCCGCACCGCCGGGCAAAGCACCCCCTCATCTCCGGAGGAGGCGCATCAGCCAGCGAGAACGCCCGGCGAGGCCTTCGGCTTCGAAGATCGCGACGCCGACCCGGGGCAGTTCGCGGACGCCGGGGAAGACGAGGTAGCGCGGGACCCACCTCGGTTGGAACTTGGCATTGAAGCGGTACAGGGTCTCGATCTGGACCCAGCGTGACGCCCAGTGCAGGATCTTGGCGGAGATCCGCGCCACGGGGCCGGCGCCGATGCGCTGGCCCTGTTCGATCAGTTTGCGGAAGGCTGCGAAGTTGAGTGAGACGTGTTTCACGCCGCGTTCCCGGACCGTCAGGAGCAGTTCTGAGATCATCAGCTCGTTGACGCCGTTGTCGACGGCTCGGTCTCTGCGCATCACGTCGAGGGACAGGCCGTGCGCGCCCCACGGTACGAACTGGAGGAGCCCGCGGATCCGCCCGTCCTGCTCGGCCGTGACGACGACCGACCCTCGGTCGCCCATCCGGCCCAGGGCCATCGAGAAACCGCGCTCCGTCTCGGTGCCGCGCCATTTTGCTGCCAGGTCCCTCAGGTGCGCCAGGTCCTCCTTCCCGAGTTCTTCGGCCGAGCGCACCCGTACCGCGTAGCCCGCGCGCCGGGTGCGGGACACCGCTTGCCGGACGCCGCGCATTGCCCGGCCGTCGAGGGTGAAGGTTTCGGCGTCGACGACGGCCTCGTCGCCGATTTCCAGTACGTCCAGGTCGGATCGTGCCCAGACGGTGGCGCCGAGCTCCGAGCAGCCCAACACGGCGGGCACCCAGCCGTAGCGCCGGCAGACCTCGAGGAACTCCTCGATCGCCCCGGGCCAGGCCTCGCTGTCGCCGAGGGGATCGCCAGAGGCCAGGGCGGCGCCGGCGATGACGCGGTAGGTCACCGCGGCCTTCCCGGTCTTGGAGAAGACGACGAACTTGTCGTCCCGCAAGGCGAAGTAGCCCAAGGAGTCGCGTTCTCCGTGCTGGGTCAACAGGTCCCGCAGCCGCGACTTCTCCTCCTCGGACAGCTGCGGCGCCGGCTCGGCCGATCTCAGCAGGAAGTACGCGGCGAGCAGCACCGCGCCCAGACCGAACAGCAGGCCGACGCTGGCGACCAGGTCGTCGAGCCAGCTGACGTGGAAGTCGGCGGGTCCGCTGATGCCGATGAGGGCCAGCGCCGACTCGCTGAGCCGCCCGGTGACGCCCAATGGTTCGAGGAACCGCGGCGGCGCGAAGGTGAGCAGCGCGAAGTTGATGAGCAGGCCGGCGACGACCAGTTGCAGGAACACCCGCACCGCCCGCCACCGTCCGGTCACCGGGTCGGGCAGCGCGATGAAGTACCGCCGGTTCATCACCAGGGCCACCGCGAGCGCCACCGAGACCAGCCCGGCGCCGAGGATGTGCCGGAGCCCGAAATGCGCCAGCGCGAGCAACAGGCCGGCGGCCAGGGTGAGCTGCCACGCCCGGCGCTTGCGGCGCCGCAGTCCGGACGCGAGCAGGATCAGCAGCACCCCGGTGACCAGCGCGACGGCGGCCGCGCCGGTGGTGGCGTCCTGCGGGAGCTCCAGCCATTGGACCAGACGCCCGCGCAGTTCGCGGTGTCCCACCGGCAGCACCACCGAGAGCACCGTCAGCAGCCCCACCAGCCTGGTGACCCAGGTGATCGCGACGACGGAAACCGCGCCGGTGGCCCGCCACCGGACGGGCCCCGGCCGGGACCCATCCGGCTCCGTCCCTGGCGGGGGCGCGGTTTCCCTCGGGAACGGCTCGACACCGTGACGGCCGGGCGCGCCCTCGGTGATCGCGTGGCCCGCCTCCCCCTCGCTTTCCGACCGCCTCGGCCCGGGCACCGGCTTCCCCTCATCTCCCCCTGGCCAGCTCGACGAACGGCCCCAACGCGTCCGGGTTCGCCAGCGCGTCCCGGCTGATCGCCCGTTCCGGCGCGGTCCCCGTGAGGATCTTCTTCACCGGGACCTCGCACTTCTTGCCGTTCAGCGTCCGAGGCACCTCGGTGACCTCGACAAACCGGTCCGGCACGTGTCGCGGTGATAGCGTGCTTCGCAGCTCGCGCCTAAGCTCCGGCTCGACCTCGGACAGCGCCTTGCCCGGCGCCAGCACGACGAAACAGAACAGTTCACCCTCGGTATTCCCGGCCCCCGAGGTGTCAATCACGAGAGAGTCGGCGATCTCGTCGAAGCCTTCGACGAGCCGGTAGAACTCCGCGGTGCCCATCCGGACGCCGCCGCGATTCAACGTGGAGTCGCTGCGCCCGTAGATCACCGCGGACCCGCGCGAGGTGATCCGGATCCAGTCACCGTGCCGCCACACGCCGGGATAGTGCTCGAAGTAGGCCTCCCGCAGCCGCGAGCCGTCGGGGTCGTTCCAGAAGAACACCGGCATCGACGGCATCGGCCCGGTCACGACGAGTTCACCGACCTCGTCGACGATCTCGTTGCCGTCGTCGTCGAACGCGGCGACCGGTGCGCCCAGCGCGCGGCAGGACAACTCGCCCAGCCACACCGGCACGTCCGGCGCGGAGCACACGAACGCCGCGCACAGGTCGGTGCCGCCGGACACCGAGCAGATCTGCACCTGCTCGCCGATCTCGTCGGCGATCCAGCGGAACCCTTCCACGCTGAGCGGGGCGCCGGTCGATCCGATGCCGCGCAGGGCCGACAGGTCGTAGTGCTTCGCCGGCTCCAGTCGCGCCTTGAGGCAGCTCTGGATGAACGGCGCCGAGGTGCCGAAATAGGTGATCCGGTGCTGTTCGGCCAGCCACCACAACGCGTTCAGGTCAGGCTGGCCGGGGCTGCCGTCGAACAGCACGATGGTGGCGCCGACCAGCAAGCCGCCGATCAGGAAGTTCCACATCATCCAGCCGGTGGTGGTGAACCAGAAGAACCGGCCTCCGGGCTTCAGGTCCAGCTGCAGGGCCGTGGCCTTCAGGTGTTCGAGCACGATCCCGCCGTGCCCCTGCACGATGCCCTTGGGAAGTCCGGTGGTCCCGGAGGAATACAGCACCCAGAGCGGGTGGTCGAAGGGCACGGGCTCGAACTCCAGCGACGCGCCCGCGTGCGCGGCGAGCGTGGTCTCCCAGTCGTGCACGCCGTCCATCGCGCCACCGCCGGCGTAGTCGACCAGCAACGTCGCCTTCAGCGCGGGGATTTTCTGGCGCAGCAGGTCGATGGTGGGCCGCACGTCGAACGATCGTCCATTGTAGACATACCCGTTGACGGCGACGAGGACCTTCGGCTCGATCTGGCCGAACCGGTCGGCCACGGCCCGCACCCCGAAGTCCGGTGAGCACGACGACCAGATGGCGCCGAGACTCGCGGTCGCGAGGAAGGCGACGAGTGTCTGCGGGCAGTTGGGCGCCAGCGCGACCACGCGATCGCCCTTGCCGACCCCGAATCCCGCCAGCACCGCCCGCGCCGCCGCGACCTGCTCGCGCAGCCGGCCGTAGGTGAGCTCGCTGCCTTCCCCGTCCTCGCGCTGGAAGATCACCGCGAGGTCGCCGTCGGCCTTGCCGGCCAGTGCCTGCTCCGCGTAGTTGAGCGTCCCGCCGGGGAACCAGCGGGCACCCGGCATGCTCGTGGTGGCGAGGACCTCGGTCGGCCGATCGTGCCAGCGCACTTCGAGGAAATCGGCGACCGCGCCCCAGAACTCGCCGGGCCGGGTCACGGAGAACCGCCACAACTCGTCGTAGTCGGTGGTCAGCACGCCGCGTTCGGTACGCAGCCAGTCACGGAAGGCCTGGATTCTGCTGTCGACGACCTCATCGGCGGAGGGCCGCCACAGCACTTCGGGTGTTTCCGTAGCGTTGCTCACTGAACGACTCTAACCCGCGAAATCGAGCAAATGGAGGCGTAACTTCACCTCGTGCGGGCGACTGTGGGCCCAGCGACGCAAGCGTTTGCGAGCGCCTGGGGGCGAACCCGTCACGCCGGACGGTTTCGGGAATTCCAGATCAGCGAAGATGCGCGTCGAACCAGCTCAGCGTGCGCTGCCAGGCTTCGACAGCGGCGGCCGGGTCGGCGTCGAAGCGGTGATGGGCGCCGGGATAGCGCACCACGTTCGTCACCGCACCCGAACTCGCCGCGGCGTCCTTCAACCGCTCGACCCGGGCCGCCGAAGCCTCGTCTCCCGCGTCCCCGTACAGGCCGAGCCACGGGCTGATCAGGTTGCCCGCCAGTTCGGCCAGCACGGGCAGTTCACTGCCGCCGCCGACGCTGACCGCCGCACCCAGCCTGCGGTGGGACGCCACCAGGAGCGCGGCCACGCCACCGAGGTCGAACCCGACGACACCGAGCAGATCGGGCCGGACGCCGCGCTCGACGAGCCAGGCCAGCGTGATGTCGGTCGCGGCCAGCACGTCCTCGCGGGTGATCGGGTCGAGATCCAGGTGCGGGGCGGCGGCCAGCCAGCCTTCGCCGGCCAGACTCGAGATCAGCAGTCGCACTCCGTCGGTGATCCCGTCGGCCTCGTGTAGCACTACCAGACCGCCCCGCACCACGGTGTCGGGCTCGCCATAGGTCAGCTCGATCGCGCGGCCGTCCTCGCGCTCGTAGAGTTCGGTGTGCGTCTGCGTCATCTCCCTACTCAACCACTCGCGGATGAACGCCGGTCAACGCGCACGGCCCCCGCTGCCCCGGGTTAACGTGGCAGCAACTTCGTTCCGCCAGTGAGGAGCAACCGAATGTCCGTCCAGCCCCGCGTCGATCTCGACAGCTTGCCTTCCTACGTCGCGGGACGTTCCCTGCCCGGTGCGATCAAGCTGTCCAGCAACGAGTCCCCGGGCGGCCCGCTGCCGAGCGTGGCCAAGGCGATCGCCGAGGCCACCATCGACGTCAACCGATACCCGGACATCGCGGTCGGTGAACTGTCCCGGCGGCTCGCCGGCAAACTCGACATTCCGGTCGAGCAGGTCGCGGTGGGCTGTGGCTCGGTCGCGTTGTGCCAGCAACTCATCCAGGCGCTGTGCGCGCCGGGCGACGAGGTCGTGTACGCCTGGCGATCGTTCGAGGCATATCCGATCGTGACGCGCATCGCGGCGGCTTCCGCGGTGCAGGTGCCGCTCGACGAAACCTTCACGCACGACCTGGACGCCATGCTGGCCGCGATCACACCGCGCACGCGGCTGGTGTTCGTGTGCAACCCGAACAACCCGACCGGCACCGCGGTGCGCCGCGACGAACTGGTGCGGTTCCTCGATGCCGTGCCGTCGAACGTGCTGGTGGCGTTGGACGAGGCGTATCGCGAGTACGTCACGGATCAGGAAGTGCCGGACGGCATGCGTTTCGTGCGCGAGCGGGAAAACGTCGCCGTGCTGCGCACCTTCTCCAAGGCCTACGGCCTGGCCGGACTGCGCGTCGGCTATCTCGCGGCGCCGGCCGCGGTCGCGGAAGCGGTGCGCAAGGTTTATGTGCCCTTCAGCGTGAACGCGCTGGCACAGACGGCGGCCATGGCCTGTCTCGACGCCGAGGACGAATTGCTCACGCGATGCGCGGAGACGGCCGCGGAGCGCGAGCGGGTGCGCGGCGAGCTGCTGGCGATGGGCTATCAGGTGCCGGAGTCGCAGGCGAACTTCGTCTGGCTGCCGCTGAACGAGCGTGCGCTCGAGTTCGCCGAGCACGCGCTGACCAACAAGGTCGTCGTCCGCGCGTTCCAGCCCTACGGTGTCCGCGTCACGATCAGCTGGCCCGACGAGAACGAGCTGTTCCTCCAGGCGGCCCGCACCTTCCCGCGCTGACGTCGCCGCTCCCGCGCGACCGCCGGTCCAGCCGGCCGTGGCGGTCTCGCGGGAGCCACGTTTTGTGGCCTCGACCACCGGGTATGTAGCCCTCATGCAGACGTCGGCGTTGCGGTCGCTGCTCACCATCCCCGGCCCGTTCGTCTCGGTCTACTTCGACGACTCGCATCACCCGGAGGACGCCGAGAAGCAGCTCGACCTGAAATTGCGGGAACTGCGCGGCGAACTGTCCGCGCAGGACACCCCGGAGGACTCGCTGGCCGCGATCGAGAATTCGGCCCGCGGGCGCTCCCGGACCGTCGGCCGTGGTGGGCGCGCGCTGATCGCCGCCGGTGGGCACGTCGTCGTCGACGAAGAACTGACCGAGCCGCCCGCCACCCACGTCGCGCGGGTTTCCGCGCTGCCGTATCTGGTACCGCTGGTGCGCTATGGCGAACCACCCCTGCGGCACGTCGTCGCCGCCGTCGACCGTGCCGAGAGCACGATCGACGCCTTCGACGAACACGGCCGGCGAACCGAGTCGGAAACCGTGCGCGGGCGCGGCCACCCCGTGCACGACTACCTCACGGAGATCACCGACACGGTGGCGAAGGCGGCCGAACGAACCGGCGCCCGGCTCGTCGTACTGGTCGGCGGGGTGCGGGCCCGCACGGCGGTGCACAGCGCGCTGCCGGATTCCGTGCGGGCGATCACGCACGAGGCGACGCACGAAAGCGCGGTCGAAGACCTGGTGGAGGGCGCCAAGCACCGCCGGCTGGCGGACCTCGACGCGCGGTACCGCACGGAACTGAGCCGTGGCCGCGGTCTCGCCACCGAAGGCCTGGCAGGCGTGGCGACCGCCTTGCGCGAAGCCGATGTCGAGGTGCTGATCGTCGGCAATCCCGGCGACAGCACGGTCTTCACTGTCGACGATCCCGGCGACGATCCCCGCATGGTCGCCGCGTCCGAGCGGGAACTCGAGGCAATCGGAACCGGGAAGGGAATCGAGAAAGGGATCGAGCGGGTTCGCGAACGCCGCGCGGACGAGGCGATCCCCTTCGCGGCGATCGCGGCGGACGCGGAGATCGTCGCCCTCACCGGGCTGCTGGACGGCGGATTCGGTGCGATCCTCCGTCACGGTTGAAACACGGCGAAGAAACCCCAAGCGAGGCATTATGGTCCGCAGGTTGCATCTGAACGTAGGTGAGGTGAACGTGACCGACTGGGATCCTCCTGATCCTCGCGAGCGCAGTGACCTGGGGCCGGGTGACATCGAGCTGCGGCTGTCCGCGGATCTGGTCAATCTGCCGATCGTGCGGTCGGTGGTGGCGACCATCGCCACCCGCGCCGACTTCGATCTCGACGCCATCGCCGACCTCCGGCTGGCCGTCGACGAGGCTTGTTCGACTCTGATCACCAGAGCCGTCCCCGGCACGGTCATGACCTGCCGGCTCACCGTGTCCGGCGACGCGCTGTGCTTCACCGGCGACGTCCAGTCGGCGACGGGTACAGAACCGAGCACGAAGTCGTTCGGCTGGCGGGTGCTGACCACTTTGACCGACATGGTGAACAGCCGGGTCTCGTCGAACGGGCAGCACTACGAGCTGAACATCGAGCTCGCCAAACGGCGGGCGGTGGAGGTGCCAGGGGCGGGCGTGTGAGGAGTTCGCGACCCGAAGCAGCGCATCCGACATCGTCGAACGAGTACCAGCACCTTGCTCCGCTGTTTGACGAGTTCGCCGCGCTGCCACCGGATGACCCGCGCCGCTCGGAGATCCGCGACGAGCTCGTGACCGGGCACCTTCCCCTGGCCGAACACATCGCGCAACGGTTCTCGGGGCGGGGCGTGGCCAGGGAGGACCTGGTCCAGGTCGCCACGGTCGGGCTGATCAACGCGGTCGACCGGTTCGACGCGGAGCGGGGCTCGGACTTCCTGTCCTTCGCCGTTCCCACCGTGATGGGCGAAGTGCGCCGCCATTTCCGGGACAGCGGGTGGCTGGTGCGGGTACCACGACGGCTCAAGGAACTGCACCTGTCGATCTCCGGCGCCAGCACGGAACTCGCCCAGCATCTCGGGCGGGCCCCGACCCCGAGCGAAATCGCGGCACATCTGGGCATCAGCCAGGACGAGGTGTACGAGGGACTGGAAGCGGGCAACGCCTACCACTCGATGTCGCTCGACGAGGTGCTCTCAGGAGACACCGAAAATCTCGCGCTGGGGGACACGCTCGGCGAAGAGGACGCGGGCCTGGCGGGGGTGGAAAACCACGAGGCCCTGTTGCCGCTGCTACGGGAGCTGCCGGAGCGGGAGCGGCGCATTCTCGGGCTCCGGTTCGTACACAACATGACGCAGACGCAGATAGCGGAACGGGTCGGGGTCTCGCAGATGCACGTCTCCCGGTTGCTGGCCCGTACGCTGCAACGCCTCCGGGAGGGTCTCACCGAGCAGGAGACCGAATAGTCCCGGATTCCGCGAATGTCCGTCCACTGTGGACCAGCGCTGGTTCACCAACCGGAGCCGGGCTTGACCTCGGGCCAGGTGAGCAGGGTCGACCCCCAGGTCAGGCCGGCGCCGAAGGCCGTCAGCAGGACGCGATGGCCGGGCTGAAGGCTGCCGTCCGCGCACCCGTCGGCCAGCGCCAGCGGGATCGACGCCGCGCTGGTGTTGCCGGTGTGGCCGATGTTGACCACCAGGCGGTCTTCGGGCAGGCCGAGCTGCTTGGCCGTCGCCTGGAGGATCCGAACGTTGGCCTGGTGGCCGACGAACCGGTCGACGTCGTGCACGGACAGCCCCGCGCGGTCGAGCACCGCCCGCGCCGACTCGGTCATCCGCGCGCAGGCATGCCGGAAGACGGCCGTGCCCCGCATGGCGACGAAATGATCACGCGGGTCCGCCGACTCGCGCTGCTTCGCCCCGCCGGCCGGGACGATCAACAGGTCGGCATGCTCGCCCTGGCTGTGCAGGTCGAAGGGGCCGAGCGCGCCGGGTTCGTCCGCGGATCCGGCGCGCAGCACGACGGCGCCCGCACCGTCGCCGAAGATGGGCACCGTGCTCCGGTCGGCCGGGTCGCACAGCCTGCTGAACACGTCGGCGCCGATCACCAGCACGCGGCCGGCGACCTCGCCGGCGATCAGTCCGGCCGCGGTGGCGAGCGCGTAGACGAACCCGCTGCACACCGCGTTGACGTCCATCGCGGCGATCCCGCGCAGTCCGAGCTCCGCGGCGACCTGCGGGGCGCTCGCCGGACACAGGTGGTCGGGCGTCGCGGTGGCCAGGACCACCGCGTCGACGACGTCCGAACCGGCGCTGCGCAAGGCGTTCCCGCCAGCGCGCACGGCCATGTCCACAGTGGACGTATCAGGGTCGGCGATGTGGCGCGCCCGGATCCCTGTCCTGGCGCGGATCCAGTCGTCGGAGGTGTCCAGCCGCTGGGCGAGCTCGTGGTTGTCCACCACCGTGGGCGGCAGCCAGGCGCCCAGCCCGGCAAGGACCGCGGCGTCAGCCTTCGTCATGCTCCACTTCTATGTGCTACCCCTGGGTAGACCGATCAGTTGTGGTTCAGGTCACCCATCTGCTCACCAGACGGATGAACCGGCGGCCGTCCCTATCCCGGGGTTCCGGCCCGCACCCGGCCGCGCCCACCCCGCCACCGGTCACGGATCCCGAGCACACCGGCGAGGAGATTCCGCGATGTGGCACGCAAGCGGATGCGGACCGCTCGCTTTACCACTCTGCGTGACCTTTGACTACGATGCGAATGCGAGCCGTTTACCTGGACGAGCTGCGCACCGGGTGACGGCCGGACTCACGAATTCCCCTGAATGGCGGCTGACCTTTCCGGCCTCGAGATGTTACGGGTTGAGCATTCTTACACCGGATCGCGTGAATGTTTGACGTCACGCATCATGATCGACCTCCCGGCGCCCTCTCCTCGCTGTCCGCCTCGTTCGCCTTGCGAACCCAGACCGCGAGGAGTGGCACGTGAACAGCGATGCCGTCAACCAGAGCCAGTTCGTTTCACTGAACGGCTCGCCCGCACCCGTCCTGTCCCGACTGTCCTATGTGGGCAGCGAGCCGTTCGCCGTCAACATCGCCTTTCGCACCGAACACGGCCGGTGGGTGGAATGGACCTTCGCCCGTGATCTTTTCGTGACCGGACTGTCGGAGCCGTCGGGGATCGGCGACGTGCGCGTGCGCCCGGACCTCGCGGCCGACGAGAACATCGTGCTGCTGGAGATCGAGTCCCCGGACGGTTACGCGCTGGTGGAGATCGAGCGCGAAGACGTCGAGCGCTTCATCGAGGCCACCGCCAGGGTTGTTCCGTTCGGCCGGGAAAGCGACCGCTTCGACATCGACGCCCTCATCGACGAAATCACCAACGTCTGAACCGGACACTTCGGACACCCTAGGAGACTCTTTTCACCGGCACACCAACGGATGTGCCGAGTAGCGTCGATACCGTGGAGCCGGACGACGTGACGGAGCCGGCCTGGCGCCGGCAGACCCGCAGCGAACGACGATGGCCCGCGATCGCCGTGGTCGTGGGCACGATCGCGCTGCAACTCGTTCTCCCGAACGAACTCATCCTTCGCCCTGGCTGGCTGCTGCCGGCGATCTCGACCCTGTTGGTGGTCATGCTGTTGCTGATCAGCCCGGGCCGGATCGGCCGGCACGGCCACCTGGAGCGGGTCCTCGCGCTGATCCTGGTGGGGGCGGTCACCGCGACCAACGCGGCCTCGGCGGTGCAACTGGTGCAAGGGATCCTCACCGGTTCGATCGCCGACCGCCCGAGTTCCGTGCTGGTCAGCGCGGGCATCGTGTACTGGACGAACATCGTCGTGTTTTCCCTGTGGTACTGGGAATTCGACCGCGGCGGTCCGGCGCGCCGCGCCCGCGGGACCGCCGGCCGGCCGGATTTCGTCTTTCCCCAGATGACGAACCCGGAACTCGCCTCCGACGACTGGGAACCCACCTACCCGGACTATCTCTATCTCGCCTTCACCAACGCGACGGCCTTCAGCCCGACCGACGTGCTGCCGTTCCGGCCGTGGGCGAAGGTGGTCATGATGGTGCAGGCCATGATCTCCTTGCTGCTCGCCCTGCTCGTGGTCGCCTGGGCGGTCGGCGCGCTCAGGTCTTGATCGCCCGCGGTTTCCGGGATATACAGCGAAGTATGGACATCGGCGCCGGTGGATTCCCGACTCCGCCTTATTACGCCGTGATTTTCACTTCGCGGCGTACAGCGGACGACGTCGACTACGCCGTGACCGCGCAACGCATGGCGGAACTGGCCGCGGACGTTCCCGGTTTCCTCGGCATCGACTCGGTGCGGCAAGGCCCCGAACTGGGCATCACCGTCTCCTACTGGCGGAGTATGGAGTCGATCGCGGCCTGGCGTTCGCACGCCGAGCACAAGATCGCCCGCGACACCGGCCGAGACCGTTGGTACGAGGCCTTCGAAGTGCACGTGGCCAAGGTCGAGCGCAGTTACCGGTTCACGCTGCCCGAAACCTGACCCGCCAAGTGCCGGCCGGGCGTGGATCCCGGTGGGCTCAGCGGTTTCTGGCCGCGGACCACGTGGCGAGCATCCGCCGGAACTGCTCGATCGCGGCGATCATCGGGTCCCGCATCATCATCGTCGAGGCGTTGTCCAGCACCTCGGTGCGATGCCTGAGGGTCGGATCCGGCGTGGCGATACCGGGACCGGCGGGCGCCTCGGATGACGGCGTGCGCGTCGGGTGGCTGCTCGCCTGCCGGGTCGTGCGCGGCTTCGGGGCAACGGCGGGCGTGCTCGGTGGTGCGGGCGGCTGGCTCGTCGGGACCGGTGGCAGCGGGTCCTGCCGCGGGCTCGGCTGGTCGTCGTCGTTGACGGCACCCGCGGCGACCGGGGCCACCTGCTCGGTGTCCGGGTGTCCGAAGGTGCCACCGCCGATCCAGCCGACGATCAGGAAGAGTCCGGCCGCGCAGACGAACAACACGTTGCGACGCGCCTGGCGCAGCGTGCTCCCGGAGGCGGGCACCACCGGCCCCGCGTATTCCCGGGTCCGGGATTCGGCCGGAGCCGGTACCCGTACCGGTGGCGCGCTCGCCGCGACGATTCCGGTGCGGTCGGCAAGCTGTACCGCCGTCACGATTTCACCCGACCTGCCAGGCAGGAAGGTGCGCGCCATCAAACAATCCTCCATCGGCACCGATAGGCCAAATCCCCAACCTCGCCGCCGACCGATGTCACAGGATCGCATCCCCAGCACAACGAGACCGCGCCGAAAATACCAGGGTGACTCGTTCAAGGAAGCTGAGAGAGTCTCGCCTTTCCCCCGCTACAGGGAAAGTTGACTCGATTGGGTGACGGGCATTCCCTTGTTTCTCCGCAGGGTGACGAAGGCAACGACATCCGCGCAACCCAGCCGTGGGTTCATTACTTACTCAGCTCAGTGCTCGGCCGTTTTCCACTCGGACAAATCACGGCGCGCTGATTCGGGGCGGCGCGCCGATGGTCAGCTCCGGCGGCTCACCCTGATATCGCTCCACCTCGACCAGCACATGCTGCCCGGTGCAGCCCTGGGACAGGCTGGACGAGCCCACATCCGCGGTCAGCACGTTGGGATTCCCGTGCACGCAAAGCGATCCGACCGGATCGAACCAGGCCCCGGTGGGCAGTTGCGCGACCCCGGGACGCAGCTGGTCGGCGAGCACCGCGCCCGCCAGACACGCCCCACGATCGTTGAACACGCGAACCAGGTCACCATCGGCGATCCCGCGCGCCGCCGCGTCGGCCGGGTGCAGCCGGATCGCCTCCCGGCCCGCGACCTTGCCCGCCTGGCTGACCGCGCCACCGTCGAGCTGGCTGTGCAGGCGGGTCCCGGGCTGGTTGGCGATCAGCTGCACGGGAAACCGCGCCGCCCGGGGACCGCCGAGCCACTCGGTCGGTTCCAACCACACCGGATGCCCGGGACAGTCGGCATAACCGAACGACCGCACGCGCCGCGAACTGATCTCGATCTTCCCGCTCGGGGTGTGCAGCCGGTGCTTCACCGGGTCCCGCCGGAATTGCGCGAACAGCGTTCGATCGGTGTCCTGCAAGGGAAACCGGTATTCACCGGCGGCGAAGAACTCGGCGAAGGAGGGCACCTCGATTCCCTTGCTTTCCAGCTTCTCCCGCCAGGATTGATAGAGCTGGTTCAGCCAGTCACCCGCGGAACGCCCCTGGGTGAACCGGTCGCCGATCCCCAGCCGGCCGGCCAGCCCGCCGAAGATCGCGTAGTCGTCCCGAGCCTGCCCGAACGGCTCAGCCACCCGGTGCATCGCGATGAGATGGGTATCCCGTCGCCCCGCACCGAAATCGTCCCGCTCCAGCGGCAACGTGGCCGGCAGCACGAAGTCGGCGTGCCGTGCGGTGGCGGTCCAGAACGGTTCGTGCACCACGACGGTGTCGGGCCGGGCGAACGCGGTCCGCAGCCGGTTGAGGTCCTGATGGTGGTGGAACGGATTCCCGCCCGCCCAGTACACCAGCCGGATGTCGGGATAGGTCCGGACATCGCCGTCGTAGTCGTAGGTCGCGCCGGGATTGAGCAGCATGTCCGCGATCCGCGCGACCGGAATGAACTCCCGCACCGGATTGGCGTACTGCGGCAGATGGGGCACGCGGAACTCGGGGCCGATGTCGCCGACGTCGCCCATCGACCCGTACCCGTGGCCGAAACCGCCGCCGGGCAACCCGATCTGGCCGAGCATCGCGGCGAGCGCGATGGCGGCCCACACCGGCTGCTCGCCGTGCTCGATGCGCTGCAACGACCAGGTCACCGTGATCAGTGTTCGCGAAGCGGCCATCCGCCGGGCCAGCGAGACGATCTCCGCCGCCGGCAGTTCGGTGATCGCCTCGGCCCACCCGGCGTCCTTGGGCACACCGTCCTCGACGCCGAGGAGATAACGCTCGAACTCGTCGTAGCCGGTGCAGTACCGGTCCAGGAAATCCCGGTCGTGCCGGCCTTCCGCGACCAGGGTGTGGGCGAGCGCGAGCATCAGCGCGGTGTCGGTGGCGGGACGGATCGGATGCCACCGGGCGGCCACGTTCGCCGGGAGATCCGCCCGGATCGGGCTGACCAGCTCGACCGACGTGCCGCGACCGGCGAGGCCCGCCAGGAACTCCGGGGTGTGGTGCCGGGTGACCCCGCCGGGAGTGACGAAGACGTTCTTCTCCGGCACACCGCCGAAAGCCACCAGCAGTTCGGTGTTCGCCACGATCGTCGGCCAGCTGGAGGCGCGCCCCAGCACCTCGTGGACGCTCCCGACGATGTGCGGAAGCACCACCGCGCTGGTCCCGTAGCTATAGCTGTTGCGGGAGGAGGTGAAACCGCCGAAGCAGTTGAGGAAGCGATGCAACTGACTTTGCGAGTGGTGGAACCGCCCGGCGCTACCCCACCCGTAGGAGCCGCCGTAAATGGCCTGGTTGCCGTGCTCGTCGCGGATCCGGCGCAGCTCGGCGGCGAGCAGGTCGAGCGCCTCGTCCCAGCCCACCCGCACGAATTCCTCGTGCCCGCGGGCGGGATCCGGGCCGGGTCCGCGCTCCAGCCAGCCGCGCCGGATCGCGGGTTCCGCGACCCGGGTCGGGTGCCGCAGCGACGCGGGAATGTTGCCGAGCAACGGCGAAGGCGACGGATCGTCAGGGTGCGCGACCACCCGCAACCCACCCTCGGCGTCGAAACCCGCCGAGAAGGCTCCCCAGTGCGACGTACTCGGCCTGAGATCCATAACTCAACACCTACCAGGAGTTTTGGGCCGTATGAGAGTGTGACCGCATGGACAACACGGTCAGAACGCCGCTGACCGCGAAGGCGTTCGGTGGGCGGATGCCGGGGCGGGCCGGTGATCTCGGGGTCGAATCACACGGTATCGCGCCGATCCCGGAGGTCAACCGGTTCGGCCGGCCGGTGCGGCTGCTGACCGTGTTCTTCGCGCCGAACCTCACCATGACGGCGGTCTTCTCCGGCACCCTCGGCGCCGGCCTCGGTCTCGGTTTCGGCACCGGGCTGGTCGCCGTGCTCGTCGGGACCGTGCTCGGCGCGATCCCGGTCGCGTATCTCGCCACCTGGGGCCCGCTGACCGGCACCGCGCAGTTGCCCCTGGCGCGCCTTCCCTTCCGTGGCACGGTGGTGCTCCCGGGGCTGGTGCAGTGGGTCAACTCGATCGCGTGGGACGCGCTGGTCGGGTTGTTCGGCGGCGACGCGCTGGCCCAGCTCCTCGGCCTGCCGTTCTGGCTGGCCGTCGCGGTCGTCCTGGTGCTGCAGTGTGCCGTCGGCATCCTCGGCTACGAGGTGATCCACCGGGTGCAGGCGGTGATGACCGTGGTGATCGGGTTCTTCTTCATCGTGCTCACGGCCAAGTTGCTCGGCGGGCACCGCATCGCCACCGCCGACACCGCCGTCGGCGCCGACCTGGCCGGCGCGTTCGTCCTGTTCAGCACCATCGCGTTGAGCCTGTCGATCTCCTGGGCCAGCTATGCGTCCGACTTCAGCCGCTACCTCCCGCCGACGACTTCGCGCCCCCGGGCCTTCGTCTACACCGTGCTCGGGCTGACCCTGTCGTTCGGCTGGGGCGAGGCACTCGGGCTCGCGGCCGGTCAGGCGTTGACCGACCAGACGACCGCGGGTATCGCCGCCCTGCTCGGCGGCGGCGTGCTCGGGGCGATCGGCCTCGTGGTCATCGCGCTGACCGCCGTGTCGTCCAACGCGATGAACGACTACAGCGGTTCGCTGGCACTGCAGACCGTCGGGGTGCGGCTGCGCCGACCGGTGTCCGCGGTGGTGGTCACCGTGATCGCGTTCGCGCTCATCCTGTGGATGCACAGCGGCGACCTGGCCTCGAAGTTCCAGGACGTGCTCCTGCTGATCGGCTACTGGATCCCGCCGTTCGTCGGGATCGTCGTGATCGACTGGTGGATCCGGACCCGGCGCGGCCGCCGGTTCGACGTGCTCGACGAGATTTCGCGGCCACAGCCCGGCTGGCCCGCGCTGGTCGCGTTCCTGCTGGGCTGCGCCGCCGCCGTGCCGTTCATGGACACCACCGGCTACACCGGGCCGGTCGCCGCGGCTCTGCACAATGCCGACACGGCCTACTATGTCGGCTTCGTCGCTTCCGCGCTGGTGTATGCCCTTCTCCGGAAAATCATCCGGACCTCGACGCGGTGATCCTCAGGCGTCCGTCCCATCCGGCTCCGCGCCGGTAGCGGCGGGCCGATCCGGGTGATTGGACCATTGTGACCACGAGCCCGGGTAGAGCGCCGCGTCGATCCCGGCGATGGCCAGCGCCGCGATCTCGTGCGACGCCGTGATACCGGAACCGCAGTACACGCCGACCGGCCCGGCCTCGGCACCCAGCGCCCGGAACCGCGCGGCGAGTTCGTCCGCGGTCCGGAACCGGCCGTCCGGCGCCAGATTTTCGGCGGTCGGCGCGCTGGACGCGCCCGGAATATGACCGGCGCGGGGATCGACGGGCTCCTGTTCGCCGCGATACCGCTCGCCGGCGCGAGCATCCAGCAGGACGCCGCTTGCGGGCAACGCGGCGGCCTCGTCGATACTCAGCACCGGCAGATTCCCCGGTTTGAGCACGATGTCACCGGGCTCCGGACTCGGCCCGAACCCGGTCTCCAGCTTGCCGTTCCAGGCGGCCAGGCCACCGTCGAGCAGCCGTACGTCGGCGACACCCGCCCAGCGAAGCAGCCACCAGGCGCGCGCCGCGGCGAGGTTTCCGCTGTTGTCGTAGGCGATCACGCGCGATCCCGCCCGGATACCCCACCGCCGGGCCGCCGCCTGGAGGCTGTCGAGGTCGGGAAGCGGGTGCCGCCCGTGCTCGGGCACGGGCGGCGCGGCCAGCTCGGTTTCGAGATCGACGTAGACCGCGCCGGGGATGTGCCCGTCCAGATAATGCCGGTGTCCCTGATCGTCGCCGAGTGCCCAGCGCACGTCCAGCAGGACCGGCGGCTCGGCCGATTCCAGCAACGCGGCCACCTCGTCCGCGCCGATCAGCACGTCCGGCGCGTGAGGGCGCAGCTCCGCCGGGTCCGCCGAACCCGGTTCGTCGCCGCGCCGGACGGCGAGCGCGATCCGGTGCTGCAGCGCGGTGTTCAGTGGCGTCGGCACGCCGTGCAACCGCCCGAGCAGCACGATCTCGCCGTTGAGGAAGTCCGCCTCGACCGAACCGGCGCCCCGCGCCATGCTCTGCCACGTCGAGCTGCCTCCCCTGACCCGCCCTGGTACCTCCGCCATGATCGCGGCGGAAAGGTCCACTTCGGACTCCGTCGGCGGGTCCGCGGCTTCGATACCGGCCGCGGCGAACACCCGAAGGCCCTCCGCGCGCAGTGCGGGGCCGAGCCAGGGGGCTCGCTCGCCGTAGAGCGCTTCGACGGCGTTGTTGAGATTGGACAACAACTTGCTCGCCTTCCACCGGCCCAGTTCCGAAACGAGCTGGACCCGGAACTCCGCCGCGCGGAAATCCTCGGCGATGGTCTCGAGCCGGGCGTCGCCGCCGCCGGGATACCGTCCGAGCCAGAAGATCCCGGGAGTGACCGCCCCCTCCGCGCTGACCTCGCCGGGTGTCACGTAACTCGCCGGCAACCACAGCGACGCGCCGAACACGGCGTCGAACCGGCGCAGCGCGGCTCGCTCGTTCTCCAGCCCGTTCTGCAGGCAGACCACCGGCAGTTCGGCCGCCATCCCGTCGCCGGCCGGGCGCCAGGACCACTCCCGCAGGACCGCCTCGGTGTCCTGGGTTTTCGTTGCCAGCACAAGGACATCGTCGGCGGTCAGCGCCACCTCGCCGGCATCGGCCGCGACCGGAAGCCGCACCCGCCGCGCGCCACTGGGCCGCAGGTAGGTCAGCCCGTGCTCCCGGATCCGGTCGCCATGTCGGCCCCGAGCGATCAGGACAACGGGAATTCCGGCCAGGTGCAGTTGCGCGGCCACGGTCGAGCCCACCGCTCCGCCGCCGATGACGATGTATCGCATGCGCTCATCCTGCCCTGCCCCGGCCCGCGACGCAGTCGGCACGAACGAGCCCGCCGGGTGCAACGAAAACGTGATCATTCGGGACTCAACGCACGGCATATCCTGCGCATCTGTCAGGTAGTAGGTCCGGACCCGGCGTACTGGGGAGCTGACTGTGAAAAAGATCTTGATGATGGTGGGCGGACTGGCCGTCGCGGCCGGGCTGGCCGCCTGTTCGTCGGGGACGAGCACTGTCGCCGTCCAACCGGCCGCGGCGAGTACCGGCGTGCCCAGCAGTTCGGCCGCACCGGCCGCCACGTCGGCGCCCGCGACCACCTCACCGAGCCCGGCCACGACCGCGCCCGGCACCACCTCGCCCGCACCGAAGCCGGCGACGAGCACACCGAAGCCGCCCAGCACCACGACCGTCGCCGCCGCCGGTGTGCCGTGCACGATCACGAACGGCGCCTGCGCGGACCTTTCGGCGAAGAAGGCGTGGCTGCTCAAGGACGGCAAAATCATCTACGGGCCGGTGTCCATGCTGCCCGGTCGCACCGGTTACCCGACGCCGACCGGCATGTTCCACGTGATCTCCAAGGAGAAGATGCACTACAGCCACGAGTTCGACAACGCTCCCATGCCGAACTCGGTGTTCTTCTACCCCGGCGACGCCTTCCACACGGGCAGCCTGTCGACTCCCTCGCACGGGTGCGTCCACCTGTCCAGCACGTCGTCCCTCGAGTTCTTCAACACGCTCCAGGTCGGCGACCCGGTCCAGATCGTGCGCTGACCGATCCGCCTCAGGAAAGCTCGGCGCGCAACTCGCTCAACAGTTCCGAACGGCTCGAAGCACCGAGGCGCTGCCGCATCCGCGCCATATGGTGCTCGACCGTTTTCGCCGAGATGAACAACCGGTCGCCGACCTGCTTGTAGGTGAGCCCCGCCACCACCAGCTCGGCGACCTGCCGTTCCCGCTCGCTCAACCGCGCGGGGCCGGGATCCGCGGTGGGTTCCCGGCCCTGCAGCACGCGGGCACAGTCGAGCAGGGTCACCATCGCCTTGCGGTCCGAGGTGCGGATGGCCGCCTGCCCGGCCAGGCGCGCCCCGTCCCAGCACAGCCCGGCGTCGTGCAGCCCCCGGGCGGCGGCCTCCACGACGGCCGGGTCGATCTTCCCGCTCAGCACGTTCAGCCAGCACCGGGCCGCCTCGGCCAGGACCGCGAAGTACGGGCCCGCACCGGCGCCGGCCGCCAGCGCCGACGCGTGCTCGGCGGCCTCGTCACGTTGTTCGGCGATGATCGCGGCGTGCAGCCCGCTCCAGTGCAACGCGCTCGCCCACAGCGGCGGATCACCGAGCCCCGCCATCAGCTCCCGAGCCTGCCGCAGGTGGGGGGCGAGCCGGTCGCGCTCCCCGAGCCGAGCGGCCGCGACCTCGAACTCCCCGAAGGGCAGCAAGGTGAACAGGTCCACCGGCTGCCGGATGACGGCCTCGCGCGCCTGTCCCCAGATCTGGCGCAACCGGACCATGTCGCTGGCCCGGCGCGCCAATCCGACCCGCAGCCCCACGGCGAACAGCCAGTCCCGCTGGGCGAGTCCGTCTCCGGCGGATCCCAGGCGCTCCGCCGCCAGGTCCTCGTCGCCCCGCAGCATCGCCATCCAGGCCAGCAGCAGGGTGTGCCGCGTGACCAGCGAACCGGACTCGATCGCCCGCTCCAGCAAGGGTTGCGCGATCGACGACTCGCCGCAGTTCAGCGCGACCAGCGCCGCGAGGGCGGCCGGACTGTCCGGTAGCAGGGATTGCGCCGACACCGGTTCCAGCATCTCGGCCGACCGGATGAGGGTCGCCAGCGCGACGGCCGGCTGATCGCGCACCGATTCGAGCACGCCCTGCGCGGCCGAGGAGACCGCACCGGACAGCAACGTCGGCGGACCATCCATAGTGGACTCTTCGAGCAGTCGCCCCGCCTCGGCCGGCCGCCCGGTGCCGACCAGCCCGATCGCGGCGAAACAGTTCGATGCCCCGGTGTCCGACCATTGGAACAGCTCGGCACTGCGCGCCAGCTGACCGCGATGGGCCAGCGCGGTGCCGGCGATCCGGGCACCCTCCGCGCGCTCGGTGGCCTCGTCGGCCGCGATCACCTGGTCGGCCAGCCGGAGGGCGGTGTCGAAGTCCCCAGCCCGCGCGGCCGCCTCGGCCCAGCGCGGGCCGACCGCTCGGTCGGGCATCAGTTCCCGCAGTGCCCTCCGGACGATCGGCAGGACCGCCCCGTCGGGACCGAGGAAACCGGCCGCACGGGCCGCTTCCCTGACCTCGCAGGGAAAGTCGGCTCCCCCGTCGAGCGTGAGCAGGAACCGCACGACCTCTTCACCGAGGAGATCGAGCTCCTGCCGGAAACCGGTCAGGTCGGGCCCCTCGGCCGCTATCCGGACAAAACCCGGCACACCACCGGTTTCCGCGTGGACGAAATCCGGGGAAGCGCTTCGCTTCGCCTTGCGCAGGAATTCAGCCGTCCTGACGCGATCGAAGGGCCGCAACACCAGTTGCCCGCGTAGCCGCCCGAGCACCTGGTTCAGCGGAGCCGGCCGCGGAAACGGACGCGCCGCGATGACCAGACCGGCATCGTGGTCGTCGAGAAACCGCAGCAGCTCGGCAAGCTCGGCGTCACCGAGCAGATGGGCGTCGTCGACGAGCCGCGCGTCCGAACCGGCGAGGTGGTCGAGCATTGCCGTCTTGCCGTAGCCACCGGGCGCCATGATCGCGAGGCGGGCGGGGGCGATGCCGCCGGTCCTGATCGCCGCACAGACCTTCTCCGTCGGCTCGTCCAACAGAATCACCGGCGGCCTCCCCGGACGAACCGGCGCTTCGGCAGTTCCAGCGGCGTCAGCACGACGGGCGGGCGCGGCGGAGCGGGTTCCAGGTCGTACACCTCGTCCGCGTCGATCTCGGGCAGGTTCGGCACCCGCGGCACCAGCGCGGTGGATTCCGGCAGCGCCTCCGCGGGCGGCCGTGCGGCCAGCGCGGCACCCCGGCACACGGCCGTGCCCGGGTCGGGGTCGACCACCACTCTGCCGTCGAACGACTCCGCGGCCAGCTGGGCGACCAGCGGAATCCGCGCGGTCCCCCCGGCGAGCAGGACCGTCGAGACCGAGTCGTACCGGCGCAACGGCGCCAGCGACGCGGTCAACAGGGGCCGGATGAGTCTTTCGAACTCCACCCGTGAGATCCGCGCCAGCTCGCTCGGCGTCGGAATCGTGACGTCGGGGGCCATCGACAACATCTCCTTCGCCCGGACACAACGGGATCGGTCGGCCTCGCCGCCGACATGCTCGGCGAGCAGATCATCGATCGCGGCACCGGCTTGCGGGCCGGGCGGCGCACCGTGCGCGATCATCTCGAAAGTTGCGGGGTTGCGTCTTAGCACCGCGGTATCGACGTACTCGCCACCGAGCCGGCAGACAGACATCATCGAGCCGACCTCGACCCGCTCACGGATCACCAGGCTTTCCGCCGCGGCGACCGGACTCGGCAGCAACAGCGCGCCGGGCAGGCCGGCCTCGTGCAACGCATCGAGGAGCAGACCGCGCCGGTACGGCCCCCAGCCCGGCGGGTGCGTCAACGCGATCCGCTCGGGTTCGGCGCCCTCGGCCTCGGCGACCAGGTCGGTCACCCAGCCCGCCGCCGCGGCGGTGAGCGCCTCGGGCGTGTACAGCTCGTCGCCCAGCAGGAACGGGACCTCGTCCCCGATCCGGCGGAGGAAACCGCGCGCCACACGATCGGCTTCGACCGGCGTCCCCACATCGTCCAAGCCGACGTGTACGGTCGCGTCGTCGGCCACATACAGCACGGACTCGGTCAGCCGCAAGACCTCCGGCTCGGTCCAGCCTCCCCGGGCACGACGGCAGATCGCGGCTGCGATCCGCGTGCTCCCGATGTCGACGCCGAGGACGTAACGCATAGGTCCCCATTCGTACCAGCGTCACCCGTTGGGGTCATATCCCCTAATCCCCTAATCCTGACGTTGATTCCCCGCGGTGATCAACCCGGTCCGATCCCCGATGTCCTGGAACGCCCGACTGCCTAGATTCCTCGACGACCTGTTGATCTCAAGTTTGCGGAGCACTCGTGTCCCTCCCCGCCCAGAACCTGCACGACTTCGTGCTGAGCCTGCTGACCGACGACGCCGCCCGGTCCGCCTTCGAAGCCGACCCGACCGCTGCGCTGGCGAACGCCGGACTGAGCGACGTGACCCCGCAGGACATCCAGGAAGTCGCCCCGCTGGTCGCCGACTACGCCCCCAGCCTGGCCTCGCTGGCGACCGCGGCCCCCGACCTCGGCGCGCTGCCCATCGCCACGCCCGACCTGTCCGCGCTGCCGCTCTCGACGCCGGACCTCGCGAACCTGACCAACGTCACCTCGGACCTGGGCTCGCTCCCCGCCGTCGGCGACCT
>DASSAD010000165.1:0-6529 GCA_035685725.1 Amycolatopsis sp.
CCACCAGAACCTCCAACCAGCGACATCATCGATGATATCGCATACGATTTCGGTCCCGATTCTGCTGAGGCATCGGCATCCCTGTCAAGACATCACGCGAACGGCCGACCCAGCAGTCCTTACCCGACTTCGCCAACAGCGACAAAGAGGGCCAAAGAGGACACTCGAAGGATCAGTGCAGCACTCCGAGCACCTCAAGATCATATATGATCTTCCGCCGAACCACTCCGTGAAAGCGCTTTCCGGAACCAGGATCAGCCGCCTGGCACGGGCCCGGCCGCGACCTCCCACGGCGCGACGTTGAGCAGGCACAACCGGCACAACCGGCGGACATACCGGCTTGCCCGGCCGTCACACGGCATCACCAGGGTCGGCAGGGCGAGGGCCCGGCCGTTGTAGCGGGTGGCGAGCAGGGCGGCACAGGCCCCGAACTCCGGGTCGATCTCGGCCATCGACAGCACCACCTGGAAACCGTCCTCGGATCCCGCGACGACGACGGAGTTGAGCTGCCCCATCTTGTGCCGGGCGTCCCATCGCGGGCTCGTCTCGGCGATGATCTCGTGCAACGGAACGCCCCGCACCTGATGCACCTCGCGGCAGCGGCGCGTCACGTAGGGCACCTCCTGGAGCGCGTGCGCGCGAGCGTCGAGCTCGACCGTGGAAAGCACCCGGTCCCCGGCCACGTCACCGGTGATCAGTACCTGTCCCGGCCCCAACGGCGTGCGCTGGCCCGGGACCAGGGGCGCCGGCCCCCGCACCCCGCTCGGCTCCATAGCCCGACGGTAGATCGAAAACCGGCGCCCGGACAGCCGCCGATCCGGGACGTTATGGATCCGCAAACGACTACGTTCTGTTCGTCCACCTCCGCACCTGCGGTGCTTTTCGATCTTGGAGACCGCAGATGCGCGAGCGCCGCGCTAGCTCCGGCGGCGGGCGTGGGCGGTCCAGCGTCCGTTGACGCGGTGGACCTCGAGATCACGGTCGAAGCAGGCGGACAGCAGCTCATCGGTGATCACCGAGGCCACCGGACCGGCGGCGAGCACGGTTCCGTGCCGCACCAGGAGCGCGTGGCCGACGGTGGTCGGGACCTCTTCGAGGTGATGGGTCACGGTCACCGTCGCCAGGTCCGGCTGCGCCCGCATCAGGTTCTCCAGCGCGAGGAGCAGATCTTCGCGGGCCGGCATGTCCAGTCCGGCGAAGGGTTCGTCGAGCAGGAGCAACAGCGGGTCGGCCATCAGCGCGCGGGCGATCCGGATCCGGCCCCGCTCGCCCTGCGAACAGACCCGCACCGGGCGGTCGGCCAGCTCGGCACAGCCCACGAGTTCGAGGTACTTCAGGGCTCGCTCGCGCACGGTGCGGTCGTAGCGTTCCCACAGCGGCAGGACGCTTCCGCTGTGTCCGGTCAGGACGACGGTGTGCGCGGTGTGGTTCTCCTCGTCGGGCAGCCGCTGCCCGGCGCCGACGAACCCGATGTGGGTCCGCACGTCCCGCAGGTCGACCCGGCCCATCCGGTGTCCGAGCACCACCGCGGTGCCCGTGCTGGGAAACCGGCCGGTCGACGCCACGGAGAGCATGGTCGACTTGCCGGCGCCGTTGCGCCCCAGCACCACCCAGTGCTGGCCGTAGTCCACCCGCCAGTTCACCCCGGCGATGAGCGGTACCCGCCGCACGTGGACCGTCACGTCGGTCAACTCCACCGCGGGGCCCGAAAGGTCGGGCTGCACGAACACGGGCTTGAACCGCCGGCCGTCGTCCTTCATCGTCGAGCCACGATACCGGGCGCTGCACGGCCCGATGTCCCGGGCCGGATTCCGCCCTCGTGCGACGTTTTCCCGACCCCATTCCGAACACCGCCGCGCTTCATTTTCGCCCACCGGGAAGAACCCGGCCGCGGGAGAAACGGAAATCCGTGTCCGCACCCGAGTGCGAGAGCCATCGTGCGATTCTGAACAAGACCCTCGACAAAGTCGCGGCGGGCGTCAGGAATCCTCGGCCGGCCCCTCGCCGAGAAGCTCGGGAAGCCGGTCGAACCAGTCCAGGACGGCCCGCTCGTACCGCACGCCGAATTCGAGCGTGGCCCGGAAGGCGCCGGCTTCGGGCAGCTCGGTCTGTGCCCGTTCGTAGCCACCGAGGCGCTCCTCGTGGACGGCACGATGCTTCTCGATCACCGCGGCCAGCTGCGCGGCCGGTACGTGATCGGCGAAGGCGAGGGTCACCAGCAGGGGAAACCGGATCTGCTCGAGCCCCGGCTCCCGGCTGATCCAGTCCTGGAAGGCGGCCCGCCCCGCGGCGGTGATGGTGTAGGGCTTGCGGTCCCGAGGGCCCGGCGGGCCGGCCGTGACCAGCCCGGCCCCGGCCATCGCCGCCAGTTCGCGATACACCTGGCTCTGCGTGAGCGTCCAGAAGCTGCCGATGCGCTGCTGGGCGACCGCGACCAGGTCCCAGCCGGTCATCGGCCGCTCGTGGAGGAAACCCAGCAGCGAGGCCGCGGTGGCGTTGAGCGTGGTGCGGCGCATGAGCGGTGCCCCTCCAACCCGGCCGGTATCCGGTTCGACCTCCCGGCCGGGAGTCCCGGCCGAAGTCCGACTGACCTGCCACCGACCTGCACTGACCTGCTATTGACCAGACATTGTGCCAGTTCACTGCGGGCCCGCCGGGACGGCGGCGCACTACGCCTTGACATTCCATTGTGTTAGGTCGATCCTGGAACAAGGTGACCTGACACAGTGGGGCATGAAACGGAGGTCCCTGATGGACGAGTCACACGACGACCTGCGTGCCGCCGACCACGACCGCGACCGGATCGTGGCGAAGCTGCAGCGCGCACTCGGCGAAGGCCGCATCGACCTCGACGAGTTCGACGACCGGACGCGACGCGTCTGGCAGGCCAAAACGTACGGCGACCTCGCCGCCATCACCGCCGATCTCCCCGCGGCGGTGCCGTCGGCGCCCGCTCCGACCGGACGGTCGAGCGGGCCGGTACCGCCCGCCCGCCACCGGATCCCGGGTATCGCGCCGTGGCTCGCGGTGGTCACGCTCACCCTGGTGATCTGGGCGGCGGTGTCACTCGCCCACCACGAGGCGCTCTACCCGTGGTGGCTGTGGGTCGCGGGCCCGTGGGGTTTCGCGCTGGTGGCCAAGCGTTTCGGTTACCGGAGTTCGTGCCATCCGCACCGAGGGCGGTGACACCGGCCCGAACCCGGCCCGGCGTGCTTTCCACCGCGGGCACGACCATTGTCGATCCCGCTTCGCAAAACAGGATCGCACTGAACGTCAAATCCCGGTGCAGTCGTCGTCAAGGACGCGAACCGGGGTGAACCTACGCTTTTTCGCATGAGCGAAACAGCGGCGATTCCGCGTCGCCGGAATACCACGACAATACCGCCGACAACAGCATCGACAACAGCACCGTCACCACCGAGACATTTGACCTGTGCGGCACCCTCGATCCGTCCGTTGGACGGGCAGCGCCGATGACGGAAACCACGGTGGAAATCGGGAACGAACACGATGTCGTGGCCTTCGTGGAGCGCGGTCACACCACCTCCACCCGGTTGCGCTGGATCTGGCTCCTGGCGCTGGGCGGGGTCTTCTTCGAGGCGTACACCAGTGCCGCGCTGGGCACCGGCCTGGGGCCGCTGACCGATCAGCTCCACCTGAGCGCGGGCGAGGTGAGCCTGCTGGCCGGGTCGTCCATGCTGGTGTCCATCGCCTTCGGGCCGGTCGCCGGGATCCTCGCCGACCGGTTCGGCCGAGTGCCCATGCTGGTGACGGCCAAGGGCGTGGCACTGGTCTCGGCCGTCCTGACCGCGTTCGCGCCGGACTACGCCGTCCTGCTGTCCGGCCGCGCCCTGGCCGGGGTGGCCTGGGGACTCGACTTCGCCACCGTGATGGCCTATCTGGCGGAGTTCCTCCCGACCCGCCACCGTGGCCGGCTCAACCGCTGGCAGGGCATCTGGTACGTGGCGACCACGGCGAACCTGCTGATCACCCTCGCGATCTACGAAGCCGGTGCGGGGCAAGGGATCTGGCGGTGGTCGCTGGGGTCGGCGGGGGTGCTGGCGATCGTGCTCGGCGTGGCGCAGACGCTGGTGCTCAGCGAAAGCCCGCAGTGGCTGGCTGGCCGGGGCCGGCTCTCCGACGCCGCCCGCGCGCTGCGCGTGATCTACGGCGTGGCGGCCCGCGCCACCCGGCCGGACACCACACCGGAGGCACCGGCGGAGGCACCGGCGGAGGGCGCACCGAGCGGGAAACCGGGCCTGTCCGCGCTGTTCCGGGCGCCCTACCGCCCCCGCACCCTGCTCTCCGTGATCACCTTCTACGCGCAGGGCCTGGAGTACTTCGCCATCGGCTGGTACCTCCCGGTGATCTCCCTTCAACTCTTCGGTGACCGGTTCGCCGCCGCCACGCTGGGTTCCGCGCTGTTCAACGTCTTCGGCATCGTCGGCGGGTTCTCTTCCGGCGCGCTGGCCCAGCGCTTTCGCATCCGGCGCGCCATGACGGCCGGATTCGCGCTCGTCGCCGTCGTGCTGCTGGCACTGGGCGTGCTCTTCGCCCACCTGCCGCTGTGGCTGGCGTTCACCCTGCCGGCGCTGTTCCTCCTGCTGCATTCGTCCGGCCCGGCGCCCGGCGGCATGAGCATCGCGGCCGCCGCCTACCCCAGCACCTTGCGGGCACTGGGGTCCGGCGTGACCAATATGGCGGGCAGCGCCGGCGGGGTCACCGGACTGTTCGTGTTCCCGTTGATCATGGCGGTGCTCGGGCCGGGCACGACGATCATGCTGATGGCCCTCGTCCCGCTCGCCGGTTTCCTCGCCTCGGCCCTGATCCGGTGGGATCCCGAAAACCCGTCAGGCGGGCCCGTTGCGGTAGTCGCGGGGGCTCAGGCCGTAACGCGCCTTGAAGGCTCGTGAAAACACCGACGCGTCCTTGAAACCGACCCGGAAGGCGATCTCGGTGATGCCGAGTCCGGCCGCCGCGCCGTCCCGCAACAGCCGGGTGGCCAGCGCCAGCCGTTTGCCGCTGATCCACCGCCCCGGCGAGGTCTCCTCCTCTTGGAACAACAGGTAGAGGTAGCGGACGGACATGCCGAGGGCGTCGGCGACGGCGGCCGGGGTCAGGCCGGCGTCGCCGAGGTGGTCGAGGATGTAGCGCTGGGCGCGCAGCCGCTGTGCGGCGTGCGGTACCACTGCCGCACTGTCCGGCTCCAGTACGGACAGCGCGGCGGAAACCAGGTCCAGCGCGTTCCCGCCCACCTGCCCCGCTATTTCCGGGGGCAGCACGGACAACGTGTCCGGCAATGCACGGAGAAACGGCGACACCAGCGCACCCATGCCACTGTCGCGGCGTATCGCGACAGCGGTCGTGTCGAGGGCGGGCGCCGGCAGGCAGCGGTCGGCGAAGGCGGTCCGGGGAAGCTTCACGACCAGCATGAAAATCGGCTGGTCCGAAGAGATCCGGCAGGGCCGGCCGCTGTCGTAGGTGGCGAAATCCCCGGGCCGCAGCACGGTTTCCCGGCCGTCCTGGGCAATGTGGACCCTGCCGGTGCGCGGCATCATCACGAAGAAGTCGTCCTCGTGGCACTGCCGGATCGCCCGCGGGGACCGGTACACGCCGTGCGGGTCGGCCTCGACCGTGGACACCTCGACCACGCCCAGCTCCGCCACGGTCAGCGCCCCGTGGAAACGCCGCGGCGCCGGGGCCGGCAGTGCCAGCTCCAGCGGGACGAAGGTGGCGCAAATGACATCGTGCCAATACTCGTACTGGGAGCGGTCGTCGACGTCGTCCGTCGAGACGGAGAGTGCCACCTTGCATCCTCCCGGATCACCAGCCCCCGAGGCCGCACTCAGTGTCAGACAGCCGTGCGGCGACCGTCAAGGATTCACGGGTCCCGCTGAAAGCACGCTAAAATCAATCTTCATGGCAGACGCCGAATTCGAGCATCCCCGGCTGGCCGCGCTCTACGACGCGCTCGACCCGGATCGCGGCGACCTCGAGGTCTACGCCGCGATCGCGGCGGAACTCGGCGCCCGCCGAGTCCTCGATGTCGGCTGCGGCACCGGCACTTTCGCGCTGCTGCTCGCCGAGCGCGGGTTCGAGGTGACCGGGGTCGACCCGGCGAGCGGTGTTCTCGCCGTCGCGCGGGCCAAACCCGGGGCGTCCCGGGTGCGCTGGATCCAGGGCGACGCGACCGCCCTGCCGTCGATGCGGGTCGATCTGGTCACCATGACCGCGAACGTCGCGCAGGCGATCGTCGACGAGACCGCTTGGCGGGCGACGCTGCGCGGCGCATACCGGGCTCTGCGGCCGGGTGGGCGGCTGGTGTTCGAGACCCGTGACCCGGCCAACCGAGGATGGCGGAACTGGACCCGTGCGGCTTCGCTGCGGACCACGGAAATCCCGGGGACCGGCATGGTGCAGAGTTGGGTCGAGCTGGTCGAGGTCGCCGAGCCGCTCGTGACGTTGCGGTGGACCTACCGGTTCGGCTCCGGCGGGGAGGTGCTGACCTCGACCTCGACGCTGCGTTTCC
>DASSAD010000166.1:0-20403 GCA_035685725.1 Amycolatopsis sp.
ACCAGCGGTGAAGTCCGGATCCGCATCCCGCTGGTCGGCGGCAAGGTCGAGGGTTTCGTCGCCGACCAGGTCACCAACCTGTTGCAGGGCGAAGCCGAGTTCACCGCTCGATGGCTCGCCGCCGGCAACTAGCGGCGGCACGGGGTCCGGGCGAGAGTCGCCGCGAGCACGCGGCCGGGCGGGCCGTGGGCTCGCCGACCAGGGGCACCACCAATCCCAACCGCCTGCGCCGTGTCGACCGGTGGCTCACCACCGCGCACGAGGTCCGGACGCCGCTGCGCCGCGCCGCGGATCCGCTCGTCGTCGATCTCGGGTACGGCGCGTCGGGAATCACCACCATCGAGCTGTCCACACGGCTCCGCGCGGTGTATCCGGGTGTGCGGGTGCTCGGGCTGGAACTCGATCCCGCCCGGGTCGCGGCGGCGGCGCCCTTCGCCGACCCACCCCGCCTGGACTTCCGGCAGGGCGGTTTCGAGCTCGCGGAGACCCGGCCGGTGCTGGTCCGGGCGTTCAACGTGCTTCGCCAGTACGCCGAGGACGAGGTGCCGGGAGCGTGGAAACTGATCCTCGACCGCCTCGCTCCCGGTGGCCTGCTCGTCGAGGGCACCTGCGACGAGATCGGCCGGCTCTGCGCCTGGCTCACCCTGTCCGCGGCGGGGCCGCGCAGCCTGACCCTGTCCTGCCGGCTGGACACCCTCGACCGACCGTCCACAGTGGCCGAACGGCTGCCGAAGGCGCTCATTCACCGCAACGTGCCCGGTGAGCGCGTCCACGACTTTCTCTCCACTTTGGACCGCTGCTGGGCCGCCACCGCACCGCACCTGGCGTTCGGGCCGCGATTCCGGTGGGTCGAAACGGTGCGGCTGCTCGTCGCCCGCGGCTGGCCGGTACTGGACGGCCCCGGCCGCTGGCGGCTCGGCGAGCTGACCGTCCCCTGGCACACCGTGGCTCCGGAATAGCCCTTCAGCCCGGCGTTCGAGGCACCGGGGCCAGACGTGAGCCCGCTGTTAACCCGCGGAACCGCGCTGTGTCACCTACCGGCGACCTTTGGTGAGCACAATTCGGACGGATGGCCACGAACCTGGAAATCGAGGTGGCGGTGGACGATCAACGCGACTCCCCGGGCGGGCCCGGGGAGTTCCGGCATGGCTGAACTCCTCGACGTCCTCGCCGAACTCCTGCGGGGCGCGCTCGATTCGCCCTGGCTGTGGGTGATCGTCTTCGCGGTGGCCGGACTGGACGCGCTGCTGCCGTTCATGCCGAGTGAGACCACCGTGGTCACCGTGGCGGTGCTGCTCGGCCTCGACCTGCCCCGGTTGGCACTGCTCGCCGGGGTCGCGGCGATCGGCGCCTGGTCCGGCGACTGCCTTTCCCACGAGATCGGCCGCAGGGCGGGCCCCGCCGTGCTCGACAGGCTGCTTCGTCCCTGGCCGACAAGCAGCCGGGAAAGCGCTTCCACCGGCCGGTACG
Source organism: Amycolatopsis sp. (assembly GCA_035685725.1). GTDB lineage: Bacteria > Actinomycetota > Actinomycetes > Mycobacteriales > Pseudonocardiaceae > Amycolatopsis_E. The sequence continues at coordinate 1,471 of DASSAD010000166.1, forward strand.
AGTGGGTACGAGCACGGGTCGACCGGCATTGTGCGCTGCTCATCATCGTCGCTCGTTACCTTCCGGGCGGCCGGGTGGCCTGCGGTCTGGCGACCGGCGGCGCCGGTGTCGGGCGGCTCCGGTTCGCCGCGATCGACCTGGTCGGCGCCGGCATCTGGGCCGCCTACAGCGTGTGCGTCGGGTGCGCGGGCCGGGCGGGTTTCGCCGGCGAACCCGGCAAGGGCCTACTGCTCGCGTTCGCGATCGGCGTACTCATCGCCGCGGCTGTCGCGGCGGGCGGGCGGATACGCTCGCGGCATGCAGCACGAAGCGTTCGTGGCGCAGATCCGGAGCCAGTGCACGGCCTTGCGGTCCGCCGTGACACAGGTGGGACCTGACGCCGATGTCCCCACCTGCCCGCGCTGGACGACGCGCCGCCTGGTCGGCCACCTGGCGAAGGTTCAGGTGTGGGTCCGCGCCGGGCTGCGAAAGATCAGCGTCGAAGACCTCGGTGCCGGACGGCCGCCGGAGGACTGGGACAGCCTGCTGGCGTGGTGGGACGAGCACCTCGCGCTGCTGCTCGACGAACTCGCCGACCCCGAGGCGCCGGCGTGGCTGCCCTTCGATCGCGCGCCGCAGACAGCGGGCGCGTGGGCACGCAGGCAGGCCCACGAAGCGGCGATCCACCGGCTCGACGCCGAACACGCCCGCGCGGGCAGCGCCGCTGCGGACGCGGTGCCCGGGCTCGCGTTCGACCCCGGGTTCGCCGCTGACGGGATCGAAGAACTCCTCGGCTGGCTCGTGCCGCGACTGGACAGCGCGAAGTCCGCACCCCGGGCGGGCGCCGTGCTGCTCGGCGCCGCGGATGCCGGCCGTTCCTGGACGGTCCGGGTCGAACCGGGTGTGCCGCCGGAGCTCGAAGCCGGCGGCCGGACCGGCGACGCGACCGTCACGGGTACCGCCGACGCGGTGTACCGGCAGCTGTGGGGCAGGCCGAGCCACGCCTCGGTGGCCGGTGACACCGGGCTGCTGGACCCGCTGCGAGCTCCGTAGACGAAGATGGCCGACGTGTCCGAACGCCGCTATGTGATCACCTTCGGCTGTCCCGACCGGACCGGGATCGTCGCCAGGGTCGCCTCCTTCCTCGCCGACGCCGGCGGCTGGATCGTCGAGGCCGCCTACCACACCGACCCGGACACCGGCTGGTTCTTCACCCGGCAGGAGGTCCGGGCGGACTCGCTGCCCTTCGACCTCGAAGAGTTGCGCGCCCGCTTCGCCGAGGTCGCCTCCTCGCTGTCGGCGGAATCGAACTGGCGGGTCGAGGACACCGGGGTCCGGCCGCGCGCGGTCGTCCTGGTGTCCCGGGAGGGGCACTGCCTTTACGACCTGCTCGGCCGAGTCGCTTCCGGTGAGCTGGCGGTGGACCTGCGCGCCGTGATCGGCAACCACGACGCGCTCGCGGACATCACCCGCGCGCACGGCATCCCGTTCCACCACGTGCCGTTCCCGTCCGGCGACAGGGCGGCCGCGTTCGCCCGGATTCGCGAGCTGGTCGACGAGCACGACCCGCACGCCATCGTGCTGGCCCGGTTCATGCAGATCCTGCCGCCCGCGCTGTGCCAGCGGTGGTCCGGGCGCGCGATCAACATCCACCACAGCTTCCTGCCCTCGTTCATCGGTGCGCGGCCCTACCACCAGGCGCACCAGCGCGGGGTCAAGCTGATCGGCGCCACCTGCCACTACGTGACGGCCGAGTTGGACGCCGGGCCGATCATCGAGCAGGACGTGATCCGGGTCGACCACGGGGACACCGTCCCCGATCTGGTGCGCAAGGGCCGCGACATCGAGAAGGTCACTCTCGCGCGGGGTCTGCGCTGGCACCTGGAGGGCCGGGTGCTGGTGCACGGCAACCGGACCGTCGTCTTCTGACGGACTAGCCGAACAGCACCCAGACGGCCGCGATGAGCAGCAGGTAGGTCACGATCACCGCCTGGATCACCCGGGTCCGGCGGCGCTCGGGCCAGGTCGTGTACCGCAGTGCCCAAGCCAGCCCGGGGACGACCAGGATCGCGTGCATGGCCACCGCGTGCACCGGTTTCAACGCTCCCGCGGTGGTATAGGCCAGTTGTGGCTGACCGCCACGGCTGAGGCTCACCCCGTCGGCGATCATCATCGCGCCCACGGCGAGCGCGCCCATCAGCACGACCAGACCGAACCGCAGCGCCAGCGCCATGCTCGGCGAAAGGCCGGTCGTCCGCAGCGCTGCCACGGTGAAGCCGAGGACGGTCACGATGATCACCCCGCCGCCGGCGGCGAGCATCATCGACACCGCGGAGTCGAACCCGGTTTCGAAGTTGAAATGCGACGGGACGCCTCGCCAGACCTGCATGGTGACCAGCGCCACTTCGAGCACGCTGACCGCGGTGAACGCGCCGAGCAGGACGTCGCGCGTGGTTGGCTTGAGCCGCGGGAACGAGGTCGCCCAGGTCAGGGTGGCCAAGGTCAGCCCGAAGGAAAGCCCGAACGTCATCGCCTTCCGGTAGGAAAGCGGACCTTCCCAGCTCGTGCCGGTGAAGACGAGCACCCCGAGGTGCACCAGGCCGCTGGTGAACAGGACCGCCGCGACCGCATACGCGCTCCGCTCGACGCGCCGCGCGTGGGTCCAGTGCCGGCCGAGTGACCTGCGCGCCTCCGAAATCGTTGCCATGGCGGGAATCCTCCCGGCGAAGGGCCCGCGCGTCGTCCGCCTGCGTTCGTCTCTTCGCTGTACTCCTTACGCCGTATCCCACTTACGTCGCTACTGCGTGGCTTCTCACCCCAGTAATCTCCCGGCAAGACGTGAATAATTTTCTGGTTACGCGGAGCGGAAAGGGTGGATCGATGAGGATCCTCAAGGTCACCTTCGCCTTCCTGGCAGCGGCACTGCTGATCAGCCCGCAGGCATCGGCCGCCGAACCCACGGCGGCCGACACGCCGAATCTGGCACAGGCGACGACCGTCGGCGTGCACAACACCTATTCCCCGGACGCCTACGGCTACCTCGCCCAATCCCTCGACGCCGGCACCTCGCTGGTCGAGCTCGACGCCTGGGACGACTTCCTGACCGGACACTGGCAGGTCAGCCACGACAATCCGGTCGGCAACGACAACAACTGCGTCGCGACTTCGACGGCCGCCGGCCTCTACAGCGGCAACACGAACCAGGACCTGGGCGCCTGCCTCGGCGACATCCGGGTCTGGCTGGCCGCGCATCCCACCGCGGGCCCGATCTTCGTCAAGATCGAGCTGAAGGCCGGTTTCCAGAGCACCTACGGAATGGGCCCCAGCCAACTCGATTCCTACATCAAGGCGAACACCGGAAACGCCGTGTTCCGCCCGGCCGATCTGCTCGGTTCATACTCCACTTTGGACGCCGCGGCCCAGGCGAACGCCTGGCCCTCGCGCAGCGCGCTGGCCGGCAAGATGATCATCGAGGTGATCCCGGGCACCGTCGAGCTGAGCAACCCGACGGACACCCTGCACACCGACATCGAGTACGCGACCTACCTCAAGAACCTTTACGCGAGCGGCAACATCGGCAACGCGATGGTCTTTCCCAGTGTGCTGGGCGCGGCCTCCGGCGATCCGCGGACGCAGTACTCGGACACCTCGATCCGCCCGTGGTTCGTGTTCTTCGACGGTGACGCCAGCAGCTACATCGACGGCGGTATCGACACCTCGTGGTACGACACCAACCACTACATCCTGATCATGACCGACGCGCAGTCGGTGTCCCCCGCCATCTCCGACACCACTCCGACCGTCGACGAGGCGACCGCCCGCGTGCAACTCCTGGCGGCCCACCACGCGAGCGTCGCCAGCTCGGACTGGACCACCCTCAACACCGTGCTGCCGCTGGTTCTTCCCCGCGGCTGACGGGCGTGCCCCGTACCGGCGAGCGGCCGCCGGTACGGGGCACAGGCCGGCTTCAGAGCCGGACGATCATCTTGCCGGTGTTGGCACCGGCCAGCATGTCGAGGAACGCCCGCGGCGCGTTGGCCAGGCCCTCGGCCAGGGTTTCCTGGTATCGCAGCTGCCCCGCTGCCACCAACGGGGCGACCTCGGCCAGGAACTCGTTCTTCAGGCCGAAGTGGTCGGAGACGATGAAACCGCGCAGGGTGAGCCGCTGCTGAAGCACCCGGACGATGTTGCTCGGCCCGGTGGGCGCCTCGGTGGCGTTGTACTGGGAGATCATTCCACAGAGGGCGAATCGCCCGTTCAGGTTAGCGGCGCCGATCGCCGCCTCCAGGTGTTCACCGCCGACGTTGTCGAAATACACGTCGATGCCGTCGGGAGCGGCGGCCGCGAGCTGCTCGGCCACCGGGCCGTCCTTGTAGTTGAACGCCGCGTCGAAACCGAGGTCGTCGATCAGGTGCCGGACCTTGTCCGCGGAACCGGCGCTGCCGATGACTCGCTTCGCCCCCTTCAGCTTGGCGAGCTGCCCGACGATGGAGCCCACCGCGCCGGCCGCGCCGGAAACGAAGACGGTGTCCCCCTCCCGGAACTCGGCGATGTGCAGCAACCCGGCGTAGGCGGTGAGACCCGTCATGCCCAGGACGCCCAGGTACGCTGACAGCGGCGCCACCTCGGGGTCCACCTTGACCGCGTACCTGGCGGGCAACACGGCGTGGGAACGCCAGCCCAGCTGGTGCAGCACCACGTCGCCGGGCTTGAGCGCATCCGACCGCGAGCTGACGACCTCGCCGATCGCGCCGCCCTCCATCGCCGCACCCACCGCGAAGGGCTCGACATAGGACTTCCCGGCGTTCATCCGGCCACGCATGTACGGATCGACGCTCATCAGCAGGTTGCGGACCAGGATCTCGCCGTCGCCGGGCTCCGGGATCGGGGTCTCCACGACGGAGAAGTTGTCCATTGTCGGCATGCCGTGCGGGCGGGACGCGAGCCGGATTTCGGTCGCGGTGGTCGGTGTGGTCATGGTGGACTCCCCTGATGTGGGTTACAACGCGGAACGGCCGCGCTCCATGATCAAGAAGCGCGAGCGCCGTTCGGGTATTCCTAGCTCGCGGCGAGGTCGGCGAGTTTGCCGAGCACACCGTCATAGATCCGCTGGAGACCGGCCGGAGCGAACGTCTTCTCGAAGAATCCGCCGATCCCGCCGGCCCCGTCCCAGCTCGTCTCGATGCGCACGATGCTGCCCTCGCCGGCGGGCCGCACGGTCCAGGTGGTGACCATGCTGGAGTTCCCGTCCGTTTCGACGAGCGTGCCGGGCTCCGGCTCCGTCACCGTCGCCGCCACGTCACGCACCCGCTTCGAGGTGGCCTGCAGCTTCCACTTCGCCTCGGTACCCGCGCCGGTGCCGCCCTCGACGACCTCGTAGTCCCGGTAGTGCTCGGTCAGGATCTTCGGCCGCGTCTCGCTGTAGTCGGCGACGAGCGCCCGCACGGTTTCCACGGGCGCGCCGACCGCGCGTTCAGCCTGAGCGTGAACCTTTGCCATGGCCGCGACTCTAAACCGTCAGGCGAGGCCCTGCTGTGAGAGCCAGGCCTTCGCCACGTCCGGGACCGCGTCACCGTCCGCATCGACCTGTTTGTTCAGATCACGAAGTTGCTCGGTGGTCAGCTTGGCACTGACCGCGTTGACCGTGTCGGCGAAGTCCGCGCCCCGTGCGTCGAGCACCTTCTTGCTGACCGCGGGCACGACGTTCTCGGTGGCGACGATGCCCAGATCGTCCTGCAGTGCGGTGTAATCGGCATCCGCGGTGGGCGGGCTGACCGAGTCGACCGGGATCACCGTGACCGCACCGGAACTCAGCTCCTGCAGGCGCGGTCCCGCCTCCTGCACGCTCTGGAAGGTCACGTTCAGCTTGTAGGTGTCCCGGAATCCGAGGAAGCAGTTCGCCCGGGTCCCGCATTCGGGCGGACCGGCCAGCACGATGGGGCCCAGCTTCGCCAGATCACTGATCTTGCTCAACCCGTGCGCCTTGGCCACATCGGACTTCACGATGTAGGTGTTCTTGTTCTCCGCCGGCGCGTAGTTGAGCAACTCGATGCCCGAGGGCGCGAACAACTGGGCCAGCTTGGCGTGCTCGGAGTCGGCGTCCTTCGGTGCCTGCTCGTTGAACCCGGTGCTGATCGCGGCACCCTGGTACTCCGGGATGAACTGCAGTTCGCCCGACTTCAGCGAGGGATAGACCAGCTCCCGCGACCCGATGTTGAACTTCCGGGTGACGGGATATCCCTTGGCCTCCAAGGCCTCGGAATAGAGTTCGGCGAGGATTTCACTGTCGGTGAAGTTGAACGACGCCACGACGATCGGATCGCCCCCCTTGCTCGCGGCGGCCGATGACTGGCCACCCGAACAGGCCGTCAGACCCAGTATCGCGGTGGCCAGGACCACTCCTGCCGTCCAGCGTCGTATCCAGGACATCGATTCTTCCTCCCTGTCCGATGAACACCGAAACAATAGGCAGATCGAGTCCGCGTGAAAAGCCCGTTAAACGGCCCGTGACGACCTGGCGGGCACGGAATGCCTGCCAGGTCGTCACATCCGGGCCGGCGAAACCGTGAAACGGCCCTATGCTGGGCGAGTGGATCACTATGTGCTGGCCGACGGTGGTCGTCCGCTGTTCGAGTGGCGCTGGGTGCAGCGCAACGCGGACGTGATCGCGCTGCGGCTCGGCGAACACCTTTCGCTGACCGCCACCGCGCTGGCGATCGGGCTGGTCGTGTCGGTCCTGCTCGCGGTGCTTTCGCTGCGGTGGCGGTGGTTCTATTCCCTCACCCTCGCCGGCGCCGGCGCGCTGTACGTCATCCCGAGCCTCGGCGCGTTCGCCCTGCTGGTGCCGTTCTTCGGGCTTTCCTTTGCCACCGCGGTCATCCCGCTCGCGACCTACACGCTGCTGATCCTGGTGCGCAACATCGTCACCGGGATCCAGCAGGTGCCCGGCGAGGTCCGCGAGGCGGCGCTCGGCATGGGGTTCACCCGGCTCAGGCTGTTGCTGCGGGTGGAACTGCCGCTCGCCCTGCCGGTCGTGATCGCCGGCTTGCGGGTCGCCGCGGTCACCACGATCGGGCTAGTGACGGTCACCTCGATGCTCGGCATGGGTGGTCTCGGCTTCTTCATCCGCCAGGGCATCCAGACCACCACCCCCAACCCCACCCCGATCATCGTCGGCATCGGCCTGTCGATCGTGCTGGCCGTGGTGGTCGACCTCCTGCTGTGGGTCTCGGAACGGGCGCTCACGCCGTGGGCGCGGAAGGTGCGCGGATGAACATCGGGGACCAGGCCTGGCAATGGTTGAACCAGCCGGACCGGTGGAGCTGGACCGACCCCGCCGGTATCCCGTACCGCACCGTCGAGCATTTGAGCTTTTCGTCGCTTTCCCTGGTGGTGGCGGCGGTGCTGGCGATTCCACCGGCGTTGTGGCTGGGCCACCACCGCCGGGGCGCGCTGCTGGCCGGCAGTCTGGTGAACGCCGGCCGGGCGATCCCGAGCTTCGGGTTGATCATCCTGTGCTGGTACCTCGCCAGCCGTTGGGAGCTGAACACCTCGTTCTGGCCCTTGCTGGTCGCGCTGGTCGCGCTCGCGCTGCCGCCGCTGTTCGCCAACACCTACGCCGGGGTGATCTCGGTCGGCGCCGACACCGTGGACGCCGCCCGCGGGACGGGACACACCGAGGCGCAGATCATGCTGCGCATAGAACTGCCGCTGGCGTTGCCGGTGATCCTGGCCGGGGCGCGGGTGGCGTTCCTGCAACTCGTGGCCACGGTCGCCATCGGCGCGATCGTCAACGACGGTGGCGGGCTCGGGCGCTACATCGTCGACGGGTTCGCCGAAGGCGCCGGAGGTTACGGCGAGATCCTGGACGGGGGTATCGCCGTGATCGTGCTCGCGCTGGCTTGCGAAGGCGTGTTCAGCCTGATCACCCGGTTCGCCGTGCCGAAGGGACTCACCATCGCCGCCGCGGCGCGGGCACGGACACCCTGACGTCGGCGCACGGGTTCCCTTCCGTGCCAAGGGTTTCGATTTCCGCACCCGGTTCGCCCGGCGAACCGGCCGGGTCAGCTCGCGGGTTTGGCCAGGTCCTCGATGACCTCCGCGCCGGGCAGCGAAACCAGCAGCGCGCCGGTCACCAGCAGCTTGCTGCCCCGCACCCCGCTGCCGATGACGACCTCGGGCGAGGCGGCCACGGCCTGGTCGATCAGGATGGGCCAGCCGGTGGGCAGGCCGACCGGGGTGATCCCGCCGTAGGCCATGCCGGTGAGTTCCACGGCTTCGGCCATCGGCGCGAAGGAAGCCTTGCGGACGTCCAGACGGCGCTTGATCACCCCGTTGACGTCGGCGCGGGTGGTGGCGAGCACGAGCGCAGCCGCGAACCGGACTTCACCACCGCGCTTGCCCGACACGACGACACAGTTCGCGGAAGCCGACAGCGGCGACGAGTACGCCTCGCAGAAAGCAGCGGTGTCGGCGAGGTCCGGATCGATCTCGACGACGCCCGCTTCGGGCTCGGTCACCGTGGCGAGGGCCTTGGCCACGGGTTCGGCCAGCAGATCCGCCCGTTCGAGAGCCGGGGCGACGGTCAGCGTGCCGGCGATGGTCCAGTTCCGCATGCCCGTGAGGCTAGCTCTCGGTGTTCGTCCGCCGGAACTCGCCCGGACCGCGACCCGCGCCGGGGAAAGTCACCAGTTCTTGCCGCCGCGCTGGACTTCGATCAGCTTCGGCCGCACGTCGACGATGTAGACCAGCACGGCCACGATGCCCGCGAGCCAGAACAAGGTGCCGGCCCCGCCGTAGCCGAACAGACCCATCGCCGCGGTGCCCGCGCCGGTGATCGCCAGCCAGATGGGTTTGGTCTTCCGGTCCGCCGCGGTGAACGCGTCGGCGCGCTGCGTAAGCGCGTGAATGAACGCGAAGAGACCAGTCAGCGTCCCGGCCCAACCAATGACCAGCATGATCCACGCTGCGATGAACGGCACGGCTACAGCTTACGTCCCTTCGTGCGCCCAGGGCCCCCGCCTGTGACCAGAATGCCACGATGGGCCCGTCCGGAACGTCCGTCCCGAACGGGCCCTTTTCGCCGGTTACTTGGTGGAGGACGACCCGCCCGGAGACTTCTTCGCCGCCGAGGAGCGCCGGGTCGTGCTCGCCGAACGGGGGGAAGTGGTCTTCGACGCGGGCTTCGCGGCCGGCGCCGGCTTCTGCGGCTCGACCTTCTCCGCCATCGAGTCGGCCGCCTGCGCGACCCGCTCACCACCGGCACGGGACCGCTTGGAAATGCCGCCCAGCACGTCTTCGAACCGTTCGCGCGCGTCGGAGCCGACCTCGCCGACCCGGCCCTGCGCGGTGTGCAGGACCTCCTCGACCTGCTTGAACACGTCCTTCACACGCGGCTCGGCGAGAAACCTGTCCCAGGCCTGCTCACCGGTCTCGGCCAGCTTGTTGTACAGCTTGAACGCGGCCTCGGTGTACTCGTCGACGACCTTGCGCAGCTCGGCCGGGTCGAAACGCTCGCGCATGGTGGTCATCTCGCCGGGCAGTTCCTCGATGTTCCTCCGCGCGAACTCGCCGGTCTCGGTGACCCGGTCCCTGGCGCGGCTCATCGCGTCCGCGACGGCCTGGCTGGCGAGGTTGCCGGCACCGAGCGCGGCGAGCAGCGGCGTGCGAAGCTGCTCGGCGGCGGTGTTCATTGCCTTACGGACGTCCTCGGTCCGGTTGCTGGTCCGATCGGTCATTCTGATCACTCCCTGAGAAGGCGTTGGCTCCGTTTCCGGCGGCGTTTTCGCGACGGAAGGACTCGTACACGTCGAGCAGGACCTGCTTCTGCCGCTCGGTGAGCTCGCCGGCGGCGCGGATCGCGTCGGTCACCGGCCCACCGGTGGGCAGATCGAGAATTCCGGCCTGCACGTACAGCGCCTCGGCGGAGATCCGCAGTCCCTTGGCGATCTGCTGGAGGATCTCCGCGCTGGGTTTGCGAACCCCACGCTCGATCTGGCTCAAGTACGGATTGGACACTCCGGCGAGTTTCGACAGCTGCCGCAACGAGATTTTCGCGTTGTTGCGTTGCTGGCGGATGTACTCACCGATGTCGGAGGCGATGCTGCCGACCTTTTCGATCGGTCCCGGCTGGTCTTCCGCTTCGGCCACGCTTGCCTCATCTCCCTCCGGCCGTTTCCACGGTACGCGCTCCCGCTAACTCTTGCAAGCACCCTGCATGCACCCGGTCGGGTGTGATCTCGATTACCCTGAACCAGATGCGCGACCCCAGGCGCCGCCGGCGACAGCTGGTCGAAACGATGCTCCGCGAAGGGGTGTTGTCCGACCCGGCCTGGGTCGCTTCGTTCCGCCACGTGCCGCGTCACGACTTCGTGCCCCGGTTCTTCGTGCCGGTGGCCGGCCGTTGGGCCGCGATCGAGGACGGTGACGAGGACTGGCTCGCGCACGTCTACGCCGACCACGTGCTGGTGACGCAACTCGACGACGACCCGTCCGCCTGGGACACCGCCCGGCGCACCGGCCCGGTGCAGGGCACGCCAACGAGTTCGTCGAGCATGCCGAGCGTCATGGCGATCATGCTCGAAACGCTGCTCGCCGGGGACCGGGACCGGGTGCTGGAAGTGGGCACCGGCACCGGCTACAACGCGGCGGTACTCACCCACCGTCTCGGCGCACCACGAGTGTCTACAGTGGACATCGACGCGAATCTGGTCCGCACGGCGAAGAACCGGCTGGCCGACGGCGGCTATCACCCGGAGTGCGCGGTCTTCGACGGGTCCGCCGGATTCCCGGACAACGCGCCGTACGAGCGCGTGCTGTGCACCTGCTCGGTCTCCGCCATCCCGATCGCCTGGCTCGAACAGACCACGCCGGGCGGCGCCATCGTCACCACGCTGAACCGGCCGATCGGGGCCGGCCTGGTTCGCGTCGAGGTCGGCGAGGGCACGGTGGGACACGGGCGGGTCCTCCCCCGGGACGGCCGGTTCATGCCGCTGCGCGCGCACCGCCTCGCCGACGCGCGCGATCTCCTCGCCGCGATCCCACGCGAGGCCGGCACACCGCGACGTACGGCGCTGTCGATCCGCGAGGTGCTCGACCCGACGCGCGGGTTCGAGTTCTTCGCCGGACTGGCCCTGCCGGAGGTGACCCCCGCGTTCACCGACCCGGCCGGATCCACCGCGACGGACCTCGTGCACGCCGACGGATCGTGGACCCGCCATGAATCGCGGGACGGCGAACATCTGGTGACCCAGGGCGGGCCGAGGCGGCTGTGGGACCGGTTGGAGGCGGCCCACCGACAGTGGCGGCAGCTCGGCGAGCCGGACCGCGACCGGTTCGGCCTCACGGTGACCCCGGAGTATCAGGAGTTCTGGCTCGACTTCCCCGACTCGGCGCACCGCTGGCCCCTGGCATCGCCCTAGGTCGTCCGGCGTTCGCGCTACGGCGTCAGGCGAGCACGAACCCAGTTCGCGGCATGGTCGGCGGTTGCGGCCAAAGTCGCGTCCGTCGTGTCGAAGAGATCGACACCGAGCGAAGCGGCATTCGCGCGCAGCCAGTCGTTGAACTCCAGCATCTCGGCGATCCTCGGCTCGTCCCACCGCCGCCAGGCCGGTCGCGCGCGCAGGCGCCGAGCCAACGCGTCACCATCGGCCACCAGTGCCAGATAGTGAATCCGGGAGAACAAGTCCCGTTCCGGCAGCGCTTCGAACTCCGGCGGCACGACCGTGCCGCACAGCACGACGGGGCGGCCGTTCTGGTGGGTCATCGCGGCCATCCGCAACCACGTCGACCGGAACGCCGGATGACCGTCGACGTCATCGCGCAGCCCCGCGACCCACAGGACATCCTGTTCGAGCACGATCACCCGGCCCGCCAGACGCTCGGCCAGTTCCGGCCCGACGGTGGACTTGCCGCCGCCGCTCGGCCCGGTCAAGGCGAACAGGGGCAGCCGGTGAAAAAGCCACCGATGGCCGCAGCGATGGCATACTCCGCGACCGTCCTCGACCAGTGGCCGCTCGCCGAGCTCGTGGCAGGACGGGCAGATCCGGGGATCCAGCGACCGCACCTTCCCCCGCCTCAGTCGAACAGGTTCTCCAGAAAACTGCGCTTGCGGTGGCCACGATAGGGCCGCGGTGAATCGCCGTAGTGCGGCCGGGGCGAGTCCGGACGGCCACCGCGGTATGGACGTGGCGAGTCCCGATAGCCGCCGCCGTAGGGGGCCGGCGAGTCCGGCCGGTACCGCGCCGGGCCCCCGTAGTAGGCGTTCTCCGCGCCGATGATCTGCTCGAGCTCGCCACGGTCGAGAAAGATCCCGCGGCAACCCGCGCACTGCTCGAGGTGGACACCGTTCTTCTCAACGGTCGACATCATGTTCTGACATTTCGGACAAATCACATCCGACAGGGTACGCAATCCGCGCCCGGTATGCCGCCACGATCAACGTCAGCAGCCCGACCGCCCCCAGGTAACCCTCGAGGAGCGCGGGCACCGCCACCGTGGACGGCGGGATCAGCATCGCGACCGCCGCACTGATCGCGGCGATGATCCGGCGGGCACCGTCGGTGCGCGCGCTCGCGGCCAGCGGCAGGATCGCCCAGAGCAGATACCAGGGTTGCACGATCGGCCCGGAGACCAGCATCACCGCGAACACCAGGCCCAGACCCAGCACGGGGTCCCGCCGGCCGCGCAGAACCGACCAGACGAGGCCGATCACGAACGCCGCGCCGACCACACCGCCGATCCGCACGCACGCCGTGATCGCGGCGTCGGTGGAGCCGGTACCGGCCAGCGCGCCGAGACCGCCGAGGAGGAACCCGAGCTCGTTGGTCGGCGCCAGCCAGCTGTGCACCCGGGTCGCCCCGTCCACCGAGAAGACCCAGCCGAGGCCGAGTCCGGTGACTACCGCGATGATCAGCGAAATCACCGCGAAACCGCCGCACAGCGCGAGCGCCACCAGCACGCCGCGGCCGAGCGTGCCACCCCACCGGCGCGCGAGCGCGGCGCCAAGGCAACACAGCCCCGCCAGCGCCACGATCTTGATGTCCGCCGCGATCATCAGCAGGACCACACCGAGGAGCAGCCTCCCGGGCCGGGCAAGCCCACTCAGCCCGAGCTCCGTGCCGGCGAGCACAAGCCCCAGCATGAGGCCGTCGTTGTGCGCGCCCGCCACGAGATGCCACAACAGCAGCGGATTCAGCAGGCCCAGCCACACCGCCGTCGCGGGCCGCACCCCCACGCGGCGAGCGAGCCGCGGCAGCGCCCAGCCGATCAGCACGATGCCCACGAGGTCGGCGAACCGGTTCAGCAGCACCGTGGCCGGCACGTTCTGACCGGCGACGAAGGCGATCGCGCGGAAGATCGCGACCGACACCGGGCCGTAGGGCGAGGGCGTGTTCTGCCAGTACGGGCTGACCGCCTGGGTCACCGGGGAGCCGGCGCCCAGCGCGGCCGCCGGGCCGAACTGGTAGGGGTTGATCCCCTTCGCCGCGGTCAGCCCGTACGCGAGGTAGCTGTACACATCGCCGCTGAACAGCGGACGCGCCACAACCAGCGGCAGGGCCCAGGCCGCCGCCGTGCAGTACAGTCGCTTCACCGACATTTCCGTGTGCTGCCGCCACATCGCCAGCCACGCCAGCACGACCACGCCCATACCGGTCAACGCCAGCGCCAGCAGCATGGCCGCCCGCCCGGGAATCCCCGATGTGGCCAGGACGAGCACCACGGCACCGGCGCAGCCCGCGATCGGCAAAGTCGCTTCACCACGCCGAAACGCGACGGCGGTTGTCTTCAGGGTCGTCAAGATCACTCCGCTCGCAGTGCTTCCCGCGTGGCCGCGAACCGACTGCGAGGCGCCGTCCGCGCCGCGTTCTGCCGCGACGGCGGAAGTTTCGAAACCCCCGGGGAAAGCCCAAACCGGAGATCAAGACGGCCCCATGGCACCACCTCGACCGCTTCCGTGCCGGAACCTGTGCTCACCAGCGCGCCACGGTACCCGACGCCGGCGAGCTGGGCGTCGGGCCGTACCGGAACCCGGCAGTGGGGCCGACCGGCTCAGCCAGGCCGAAATCGCGTCTGCTGAGCCGTGATCAGGCCCTTTGCCGAATCACGGGACCGTAGTGGAACACCGTTTAACGAGCGGCGTTCCCGCCTGGCTTCTCCTAGGGACAGGCGCACAGGCAGAACGGGTGTCCCACGGGATCCGCGTACACGCGGAAGGTCTCCGGACTGTCGTCGAGCAGTTTCGCGCCGAGCGCGAGCGCTCGCTCCTGCCCCGCATCGAGGTCGGCGACGTCGAAGTCGAGGTGCAGCTGCTGGGGCACGACCTGTCCCGGCCACCGCGGCGGACGGTAGTCCGGCACGCGCTGAAACGCGATCTGCACGCCGACCGGGCCGGTCAGCGTCACCCAACGGCCGCCGTCGGCCACGTCGATCTCGGTCCAGTCCAGGAGCGCGGCGTAGAAGTCGGCGAGCGCTTTCGGCTCGGGGCAGTCCACGGCGACCAGTCCGTAGGTCGGCACGGCGGAGGCGTTCATCGTCTGCTCCCTTGTCCGCTTAGTAACCGGTGAATCGAGTATGGGAGTTATCGCCGGCGGGCACAACCGCCAATCGGTCTACCCTGGTTACGTGGACGACGCACTGCTCGTGGTGGACTTCCTGAACACCGTCGACCTCGACGAAGGCACCGACGTGCTGAACCGGACCGAGACCTGGCGGCAGTGGACCACCGAGCGCGACCTGCACGCCGATCCCCTCCCGGTCACCCGCACCGCCCGGGCCGCCCTGCGCGCGGCGATCGGTGATCCCGATGTCACCGCCGAGCCGCTCCGCGCGCCGCTCCACGTCGAACTGGCCCACGGCCGGCCCGCGCTCGTCGCGCGCAGCGCCGTCGGCGCCGTCCTGGCCGCGGCCGCGCGGCTCGCCGTGCTCGGCGAATGGGAACGCCTGAAGATCTGCCCCGCCGACCACTGCCGGTGGGCCTTCTACGACCGGTCGCGCAACCGGTCCCGCACCTGGTGCTCGATGCGGGCCTGCGGCAATCGGGAGAAAGCGCGCAATTGGCGCCGGCGCGCGACCTCGCTCGACCGAGTTACCCACAATCCGGCCTGTGGATAACCCCCTCTTCTGTGGATAACCGCGCCGAAACGCAGGTCAACGCGACCGTTCGCGTGGGATAACGCACACGACGTGCCGGCAGCGCCGGCTCGCAACACGAGGCGGCAGCGATCAGAACAACAGCTGCGCGACGGTGTAGATGATCAGGCCCGCGAGGGCGCCGACGACCGTGCCGTTGATGCGGATGAACTGGAGATCGCGGCCGACCTGCAGTTCGATCTTGCGGGAGGTCTCCTCGGCGTCCCACCGCTCGACCGTGTCGGTGATGATCGTGGTGATCTCCTGCGAGTAGGTGGTCACCAGGTGCACCGCGGCGCCCTCGACCCAGCTGTCGACCTTGGACCGCAGCGCGTCCTCTTCGATCAGGCGCACCCCGAGGGAGGCCAGCCCGTCGCGGACCCGCACCCGCAGCTCGCTCGAGGGATCCTCGGCGGCCGAGAGCAACATGCCCTTCGCCGTCGTCCACGCCGAGCCGATCAGCCGTTGCACATCGGGGTGATCGAGGATCTGCTGCTTGACCGCCTCGGCCCGCGCCATCGTCTCGGGGTCCTTCTGCAGGTCCTGCGCGAACTCGGCGAGGAACTTGTCCAGAGCCAGCCGCATCGGATGGTTCACATCCGTCTTGACCGCCCAGGCGAAGGACAGTACCTCGCCGTACAGCTTGTCGGCGAGCATCGTGTCGACGAACTTCGGTGACCAGCTCGGCGCACGCTCCGAGACCACCCGCAACACCGCGGCGTGGTTGTCGCGCACCCACTCGTAGCAGCGGTCGCACACCAGGTCCACCAGGCGGTAGTGCGCCCCGTCGGCGAAGACCTGTTCCAGCAGCCTGCCCAGGGGCGGACCCCACTGCTGGTCGACGACGCGGCGGACGACGGCGTGCTCGATCACCGCCTGCACGTCCTCGTCGCGCAGCACGGTCACCAGCCCCTTGACCACGTTCGCCAGCTCCGAGGTGACGCGTTCGGCGTTCTCCCGCTGGGAAACCCAGCCGCCGAGCCGCCGGGCGATCTCGACCCGCCGCAGCTTGTCCCGCACCACGTGCTCGGACAGGAAGTTGGTGCCCACGAACTCGCCGAGGCTCCCGCCGAGCTGGTCCTTCTTGTTCGGGATGATCGCGGTGTGCGGGATCGGCAGCCGGAGCGGATGCCGGAACAGCGCGGTCACCGCGAACCAGTCCGCGAGCGCGCCGACCATGCCGGCCTCCGCTGCCGCGCGCAGGTACCCGACCCAGCCCGACCAGCCCGCCGAGGCCGCCCAGCTGGTCAGCAGGAACACCACGGTCGCGCCGAGCAGGAAGGACAGCGCCACCAGCTTCATCTTGCGCAGGCCACGCCGCTTGGCCGCCTCGTCGGCGAGGCCGCCGGGTGGGGCCGCGGGCGTCAGTTGCTCCACAAGGCCATTGTCCTCAAGGATCGGGAATTATGCGCGAACCTGTTCTCATCCCCCGCCTGCAGCCGTTCACCTCAACCATCTTCGCCGAGATGACCGCGCTCGCGGTGCGCACCGAAGCGGTCAACCTCGGTCAGGGCTTCCCGGACACCGACGGCCCCACCGGCATGCTCGATGCCGCGAACAAGGCCCTCTACGGCGGCGAGAACCAGTATCCGCCGGGGCCGGGCCGGCCTGAGCTGCGCGCCGCGGTGGCCCGGCACCGGCTGCGCTACGGCCTCCGCTACGACCCGGACACCGAGGTCCTGATCACGGCCGGCGCCACCGAGGCGATCACGGCGGCGCTGCTCGCGCTGGTCGAGCCCGGCGACGAAGTGATCGTCATCGAGCCGTACTACGACTCCTACGCCGCGGCCGTCGCGATGTCCGGCGCCACCCGCCGGGTGGTGGGACTGACCGAGGGCGCCCACGGCCGGTTCGCGCCCGACATCGAGGCCCTCCGCGCCGCGATCGGCCCGCGCACCCGGGCCATCCTGCTGAACTCGCCGCACAATCCCACCGGCACGGTGTTCACCACGGCCGAGCTGACCGCGCTGGCCGAACTGTGCGTCCGCCACGACCTGATCGCGATCACCGACGAGGTGTACGAGCACCTGACCTTCGACGACGCCGAGCACCGGCCGCTGGCCACCTTCCCGGGCATGCGCGACCGGACCGTTTCGGTCTCCAGTGCCGGGAAGACGTTCAACTGCACCGGGTGGAAGATCGGCTGGGTCTGCTCGTCCGAGGAGCTCGTCGCGGCGGTGAAGGCGACGAAGCAGTTCATGACCTTCGTCTCCGGCGGACCGCTGCAATCGGCGGTCGCCCACGCGCTGGACCACGAGCTGGACTGGGTCGGCGGGCTCCGGGACTCGCTCGCGGCCAAGCGCGACCACCTTTCGGCCGGACTCGCGGAGGCGGGATTCGCGGTGCGGCCCAGCAGCGGGACCTACTTCGTGTGCGCCGACGTGCGCCCGCTCGGCTTCACCGACGCGGCCGAGCTGGCCTGGCAGTTACCCGAACGGGTCGGCGTCGCGGCCGTTCCGGTCAACGTCTTCACAGATCATCCTGACGAGTGGAAGCACCTGTTGCGCTTTGCTTTCTGTAAACGTGACGAGGTCCTCGACGAGGCGATCAGCCGGCTCCACAAGCTGGTGTGAAGCGCGGTCCCGGCCGACCCCGCGATCGCGGTACTCAGGCGTGGTCGTAACCCTGTGCGGTGAGGACGCGGCGAAGCCGGTCGAGGGCGCGGCGGCGCAGCGGACCGACGCTGCCCGGCGGGATCCCGAGCCGCCGCGCGAGCTGGGCCTGGGTGAGGCGAGGTTCCCGGGCCAGCAGCCGGATCAGCTCGCGGTGCGGCTGGGGCAGCCGGGCGACGGCCTGCCAGAGGACCCGGTCCCGCTCGGCGCCGAGGAAGGTCAGCTCCGGCGAAGCCGCGCCGGCCGGTGGTTCCGGTCGCGCGGCGGGCACCTCTCGCCGCCGTGCGGTCACCGCGCGCAGTGCCTGGCGGCGGGCGGTGGTGCGCAGCCAGCCGGGAAGCCGGGCTGGCTCCCTGAGGTCGGCGAGCCGTTGCGTGAGCGTGTACCAGGTGCTCTGGCACACGTCGGACGCGTCGGCCTCGCCGAGCCGGTACGCCCTGGCGACCCGCAGGATCAGCGCGGACAGCCCGCACACCAGGATCCGCCATGCTCGCTGGTCTCCGCCGAGCGCGCGGCCGAGCAGCTCCGCGAGATCCCGTTCGGGCTCGAAATCGGTGGTCACCACGATCCCCTTTCGCTCGCAATCGGCGATTGGGACGTCACGCTGAGCACCAGGGATCCGGGGGAAAAGCAAGACGAGTAGATGTACTCACCGGCGTTCCGGTGATCGTGAGATGCCTGATCAACGGGGATTCACCCCGGCACGGAAAGCCGCCGAAAAGACAACTCACCACGAAGGGTTGCGACGGGGCAACGCTGCGTCAAGCACCGCGTTCACCCGATCAGCAGACAATTACACAGGGTAATCAACTTATCGTGGATTACATGCAAGCCGGTAGGTGTATTCCGCCGTCTGGGGTGGATCGAACGCTTTAGAGGTGAAACACTCGCCGACGATGCTAAAAAGGTGACCGGTTCCGTACGGGACGTGACCTGGTCAAACAGCTCGACAAGATCAATTCTAGTGGCGTGGCCGAGGCGAGTCGTGGCCGGGATGGTGGTGGTGGCGGTGAGGGACGCGGTGACCGGGGGCCGCGCCGCGCGCCTGGGTCTCCGGCTGCTGTTCGCCACCGGTGTCGCGCTGGCCGCCTGGTTCTTCGCCGCGCTGCTGGGCGCGTTCACCGCCTCGGCCGACGAGGGGACACCGCAGCCGGGCTCCCACCCCGCGACCCCGGACACCGGCCAGCCGCAGTTGCTGGCGTCGGTCACCGGC
>DASSAD010000167.1:0-31411 GCA_035685725.1 Amycolatopsis sp.
CACGGCCGGCGCGGAAGTCGAGTGGGAGATGCACTGGGAGATGGACTGGGAGATGCACTGCCGGGATGTTGCGCCCTGCGCACTGCCGGTCATCTCGATGACCGTCGAGGCAGAAACCGGCAGGCAAAAGGTCATGGTCGACGATCTCGCCGGTCTTCCTCCGCCAAGTCATGCATGCTTCCGCATATGCGAACGCTCGATGGGTGGAACGAAACGTTGACGAGTTCCGGTGCGGACACGATAACCTCACAGGTGCGCCAACGACTGGAGGGCGAATTGGCGGACGCTCGCCGATTCGTGCGACGCTGCCGGGAGTCCGACGACGAGCGGGCCGCGGATCTTCACAGCATCTGGATCGATCTGCTGCTCGACGAGTGGCAACGCTGCGGTCAACCCGTTCACACCATCGTTCACCGGCGGGAAGAGGGCATCCAGAGCGAATAGAGAATTCGCGAATGCGGCTCGGCCAGACTGGTTCCACCAGTGGAATCAGGAGGTACCGATGGAACGAGTTCGGGTGACCGTGATGGCTGCCGACCCCATCACGCTGTCGGGGGTGGAGACCCATCTCAAGTCCCGCTACGAGCTGACCGTGGTGCCCGTGCAGGCCGGAGCCGACGTGGTCGTGTTCGCCACCGATCGCGTCACCCCGGATGTGGTCGCGGAACTCCGGATGGTGGCACAGCAGGGCCGGGCACCCACGGTTCTGGTGACCAACGAGCTCAACCACGCCGATGTGCTGACCGTGGTCGAATGCCGGGTGGTCGCCGTGCTGCCCCGCAGCGCCACGACCGGCGCCCGGTTGATCAATACCGTCCTCGCGGTGGCCAGGGGAGAGGCGATGATGCCACCGGATCTGCTGGGCGAACTGCTCAAGCAGGTCGACCACCTCCAGCGTGAGGTACTGGCGCCGCGCGGGTTGAACGCCTCCGGGCTCTCCGCCCGGGAACGGGACGTGCTGCGGCTGATGGCCGAGGGCTGGGATACCGCGGAGATCGCGCAGCGGTTGAGTTACTCCGAGCGCACCGTGAAGAACGTCATCTATGGACTCACCACCAGGCTCAACCTGCGCAACCGTCCGCATGCGGTCGCCTACGCGGTGCGCGCGGGCGTGATCTGAGACCGGCGGGAACCGGAATGGGGACGGCCGCCGTGCGAGGGGACGGTCGAGCCGGTGCCGAAGGCGAGGAACCGCGATCACGATCGCGACCTTCGGAGACTTCGGCCATCGGTCGACCTTCGCCTGATACGACCGGCAGTTCCCCGGCATCCGCATACAGCGGATTTCCGAATTCGATGTGCACGACCGGCAGCTGGAAACCGAACTCGCCGCGGTGCCGGCGAAACTGACGGTGCTGCCGTTCATGGCTGCCTGAAACCAATTTCCAGCACTGATCGTATTGGATCCGAACGACAGCCCGACCAAACGGTCCCGCTGTCCACAATGTCCAGTGGTCAGCGTTGCCCTGATCGTTCCCTTCCTGTTGTTGTCATGCCAGATCGTCAGTGGAATCATGAGAGCTCGATCAAGGGATGAGGGCGATGAACATGGGACGCCTCGGCTTTCCGCCGGGCTTTCTCTGGGGCGCGGGAAGCGCGTCCCATCAGATCGAGGGTGCCACAACGGAGGACGGTCGAGGTCCGTCCATTTGGGACACGTTTGCCGCAACCGGAGACAGGATCCCCGGTGGTGCGACCGGCGAGGTGGCGTGTGATCACTTCCACCGATACACCGAGGATGTCGCCTTGATGGTGGAGCTCGGCCTTCCCACGTACCGGTTCTCCGTGTCCTGGTCCCGTGTCATGCCTGATGGTCGGCGGCGCCAGCCGGCGGGACTGGCCTTCTATGACCGGCTCGTCGATGCGTTGCTCGACGGTGGCATCACGCCGATGCTCACGCTCTACCACTGGGATCTGCCGCAGGCGCTGGAAAACGAAGGGGGCTGGCTCAACCGCGCCACCGCGGACCGGTTCGCGGAATACGCGACGGTGGTGCACGCGGTGCTCGGGGACCGGGTGGACTACTGGACCACCCTCGACGAACCGATGTGCTCGGCCTTTCTCGGTTACGGCAGCGGAGTGCACGCACCGGGAGTGTCCGATCCGGCCGCGGCACTCATCGCGGCACATCACCTGCTGCTCGCGCACGGGCTGGGGATGAGTGTCCTGCGGGCCGCGGCCCGGCGGGGACAGAGTTTCTCCCTGGTCCTCAACCTCTCACCCGCGCGGGCGGACGAGGAGGACGAAGAACACCACGAAGCCGTGCGCAAGTTCGACGGACTGCACAACAGGCTCTTCCTCGATCCCGCGCTCGGCCGCGGATATCCGCCCGACGTACTGGCGGATGTGGCGTATCTGGGCGCCTTGGAGCCCGCGATCCACGACGGGGACCTGGACACGATCACCACGCCGCCGGACTGGCTCGGTGTCAACTGTCACGCGCCGACCAGGGTCGCTCCCCACGAGGATCCGAGCCTGCCTGCCGGCAACGGGATGCCCGGTCTCCGGGGGGTACGGGTGCTTCCCCCGCGTGAGCCGCTGACCGAGTTCGGCTGGGAGCAGGCTCCGGATTCACTGACGGACCTGTTGCTGTGGCTGCACGACCACTGCGCGGGCCTGCCACTGATGGTCATGGAGAACGGGGCGCCGTTCGTCGACGCCGTGGACGAGCACGCCGAAGTCCACGACGAGGAGCGGGTCCGCTACCTGGCGAGACAGGTGCGGGCCGTCCATGCCGCGATCCAGCGAGGCGCCGACGTGCGCGGCTACCTCGGCTGGTCACTCCTGGACAACTTCGACTGGACGCTGGGCTATTCGCGGCGATTCGGCCTCGTCCACGTCGACTTCGACACACAGCGACGCACCATCAAGGACAGTGCTCGTTTTTTGGCCGAGATCATGGCGGACAATGCCGTGCCAAGCTTTCCCGGATGCGGAACATGACCGCGATGCGCGACTGCGCGTTCAGTTTCACCAGAACCTGATCGACGTACGCCTGTACCGTGCGCCGGGGCAGCCGCAGCAGACTGGCGATGTCCGGATTCGAACGTCCCTCGCCGACGAGGGTGGCCACGCGCATCTCGATCGGCGAGAGCGCTTCCCATCCTTCGCTGGGTTGCCGGCGGGGCGAATCCGGGCCGGCGCGGTGGATGTCGTACGCCGCCAACCTGGACTCCGCACGGCGGATGTCCCAGCGCGCGGACAATTCCTCGAACAGCTCGATGGCCTCGCGGAAGGCGGTCCGGGCCTCGTCCACCCGGTTCCGCCGAGCCAGCAGGACGGCGCCGTCCTCCAGCGCCGAAGCGAGCTCGACCTGGCGGCCCACGCCGCGGTAGTGCTCGGCCGCGGCGAGCACCGGGGCCGGATTGTCCGAAACCAACCCCTCGGCGTGCGCGGCCGCGGCGGCCGCCCGGGCCGGCCGGACTTCCTTGGCCGCTTCCGCCTGACACACGGCCAGCGCCTGTTGTGCCCGGCGCCGGTCACCGAGGTCCATTGCCAGCCGGGCGAGGGCGGGCAGCCACTGGTGCCGCAGCATCATCGGCGCGTAGGCGGGCGTCAGGATCGGATCCATGACGTCGAGGTCCGGCTCGCCCCGCTGCTCCGCCGCCACCAGCTTGGCCATCAGCAGAAAGTCGCAGTTCTCGCGCTCGGCACGGGTCGTGGGTGCGTATTCCTCAGCCGCGTCGAGATGGCTCGCGGCCAGGGCGCGGTCGTCCCGGCGGCCCGCGAGCAACGCGGCGACCCCGTGCAGCAGCAACATCGGCGGACCGGGTTCGCACAGGCCGTAGAAGCTGACCGCCGGCCCGGCCTCGGTCAAGGTGCGCAGCTCGGCCCGTGCGTCCTCCCAGCGGCCGACCCAGTAACAGTGGATGGCCGCGATGAGCGGCCAGCCGCTGGCGAGCAGCTGTCTGGCCGCCACGCTGCGAGCGGACCGTATCGTCGACTCCGCCTCGTCCAGTCGATCGAGGTTCTGGAGCGTGAACGTCCGGTTGTCGAGCAGGCCGAACCGGAACTCCGCCAGCTCCAGATCGTCGCCGACCGTGTCCAGTGCCCGATCCACGCAGTCCAGTGCCCGCTCGTGGTCGCGCCGCACCGAGTTGACCAGCCACATCGTCTGAAGCGCGTGCGCGATGGGGTAAGGCTCCGCGGAAGCCACCGCCTCCGCGTAGGCGTCGCCGGCGGCTTTCTCGGTCGCGTCGAGATCGCTGAGATCCCCGCGCCGGAAGTTCGCCAGCTGTGCCCGGTACCTGGTGCGCCAGATCTCCGGGACCTCCACATCGTAGGCCGCGCCCTTGAGCGTGATGATCGCCGCGGCCGTCTGACCACGCTGGTGCAGCAGGATCGCCAGCAGTTGCCGCATTTCGGCGCAGCGATACGGATCCCTGGCGATCGCGAAGGCCTGGCGGACTTCCCGCTCCGGTGCGCGTCCCATCCGGAACAGCACCTTCACCAGAGCGACGAGCAGCACCTCACGGTGGGGGTCGATCAGCGGACAGTTCTCCAACGCCTGCTTGAACAGATCGACCGCGATCAGCGGGGAACTGTTGGACAACTCCACATGGTTGGCCGCCAGCCAGTCCACCACCCAGCGGTCGGTACTGGTCGGTGCGGCCAGCAGCTGCCCGGCGACCCGCTTCACCGGCGCGCCCATGCGGGCCAGCGCCTGGGCGACCTGCCGGTGCAGTGGACCCCGCAGGGCACCCGGGATCGCGTCGTACAGCGCCTCCCGCAGCAGCGGGTGACGGAACGCCAGTCGGGCGTCCGTGTCGGTGATGACGTTGGCGGACACTGCTTCCTCGATCGGGCCCAGCAGTTCCAAGGCCTGCTTGCCGGTCACGGCGGCGAGGTCGTCGACGGAGGACTCGGTACCGAGCAGCGCGACGAACCGCAACAGATCCCGGCTGGCGGGGGAAAGCGAGTCCAGTCGCCTGCCGATCACCGCGATCAGCGACCGGGGAATGTCCGACCGGGCGGATCCGACGACGTCGGCGACACCGTCGGTGAACCGCAGGGCGCCGGCTCGGCGCACGACTTCCGCAAGTTCCCGTACATACAGCGGGTTGCCCGCCGCGCGATCGGCCAGGCTCAGCAGGCCCGCACTCGGTTCCGCCTCGACGAGGCCGGCCAGTAATTCCGCGGTTTCCGATGCGGAGAACGGCGCGAGGGACATGACCACGCCATCGCGGTTTTCCACCGCGCGGCGCAGTTGTGCCAGCTCCACGCGGCTCGGCGTCGGGCGGGCCGCCGCCACCAGGAGCAGCGGAAGCTGCCGGGTCGCGAGGCACAGCCGGTGCCACAGCAGCATGCTGGCCTCGTCGGCCCACTGGAGATCCTCCATGACCAGGACCAGTGGCGCGCTCGCGCACAGCTCGTCGACCAGCGAAAGCAACTGGTCCACCACCGCGGGCGAGGCGTCGTGGTGGACCCGGCCACCGCCGGTGGATTTCTGTTCCTGCCACTGCACGGCCAGCTGCGCCCGGCGGGGATCAGGGGAGTTCGCGTCGATTCCGAGGCATTCCATGATGACCTGGAGCGGGAAGAGTTGCCCGAATTCGTCGGCCACGGCCCAGCCCAGCTGGCAACCGTGCGGGCCGACCTCGGCCAGCGTCGCTCTGAGCAGTTCGGACTTGCCGATGCCGGCGTCTCCCTCGATCCACACGGATCGTCCACGGCCGGACCGCACCTGCGCGACCAGTTCCGCCAGCAGCGCCACTTCCCCTTCGCGCCCCACGAAGGTGTCCGCGTCCTGATGGGACACGTGCGCCGGAACTATCGGCAGCGCGGCTTCCGTGTTCGTGGGACAGTGGAGGGCGGGATCACCGGCGAGGATCTGCTCATGGGCTCGCCGCAACGCCGAACCCGGCTCGATTCCCAGCTCTTCGACCAGTACCCGGCGCGTCTCGCGGAAGGTCTCCAGTGCCTCCGCCTTCCGGCCGCCGCGATAGAGCGCGATCATCAGCAGCTCGCGCAAGGACTCGCGCAGCGGGTATTCCTGAACCAGACCAGTGAGTTCCGCCGCGAGCTCGACGTGGCCGCCCATCCCGAGCCTGGCTCGGGCGCGCAGTTCGATCGTGGCCAGCCGCAGTTCGGCGAGCCGACCGCGCTGTGTCTCGGCGAACGGCCCCGGGACCCCGCAAAGGGCCTCGCCATGCCACAGGTTCAACGCGGTCTCCAGCGACCGCGCCGCGGCCTGGTGATCACCGCTGGTCAGCTGCCGCTGCCCCTGCTCGCGCAACCGCTCGAAGACGGTGACGTCCAGCGCGTCCTGAGCCAGGCGCAGGGCATAACCCGAGGCACGCGAGGTGAGAATGTCGCCGGGCGAGCGGCGCGATCGCTGTGGTTCCAGTTTCCGGCGCAGGCCGGAAACGTAGGTGTAGACGCTGCCTTCGGCAGTGGCCGGTGCCGACTCGCCCCACACCGCGTCGATGAGTTCAGCCCGGGAAACGACGTGTTCGGCGCGCAGCGCCAGCACGGCGAACACGGCGCGCTGCCGGCTCGGGCCGAGCGCGAGTTCCTGCTGACCGAGCCAGGCGCGCGGCGGCCCGAGCAACTCGACCCGAAGCGGCGCGCTCGTGTTCGCAGTCAAGTCGGCCCCCCGAATGTCTGCGGATTGCATCTTATTTCGAAGAATAGCTCCCCTTCGCACCAGAGTGCTCGCGAGGGTTGCGGGGTATTGAGCCGGACCGCCGCCTGGTTCCGGTGATTTTCTTGACAGCGCGGTGGGTGCCGTGCGCAACGGCACGACCCGGGCCCGGGGTGGAAACAGGTTGGAAATTATGATTTTCCGGACAAGAACGCACCTTTTCGGACGAGCTGAAACAACCATCGCGATCAGCTCGGACTGGCCGCCGCACGGCAACCGGCGGACACCGGCCTCCAGGCGGGGACCAAGGTGATCACGCCGTGTCGGCCACGACGCGGGCATCGACGCTCACACCTGCCGCCACCAGGCCGAACGCGCGGCGGCATGCCGGAAGCATGGCCGGCAAAGCAGTGGATGTGGTCGCGGATGCGGTCGCGGATGCGGTGCCGGTGCGGAGACCACAGTGTTTTACGCAGGCCTGATACAGGGGCTGACGCAAGGCTGATGGGATGGCTTGCGCGGGGCCCCCGCACCACTTATGCGCTCATGCTGTCAGAACAATCACAAGCGCCCCGAAACCACGGCCCACAACCGGCCACTTCGGGGTGTCACGCCTGTTGAAAAATAAATGATTCACGGCGCGTGAACGTCATCATCGCCGACAAGGACGGCATGGCCGCTCCCGCCCTGCTGGATGTTTTTGGCCGCATATTTTACAACCCGGCCGGACCGTTACGCGACAGGGTGACAAGGCCGAGGTAGCCGCGCTCCTCCCGCCTGCGAGGTGGTTCCCCAGCCGATGCGGGACGTACCGAAACCACGACCGGCGCGGACCCTTCACCCGCGCCGGAACCCGCCCAGCCGATCTCGAGGCCAGGGCCCACCCGGTGCCCGTCGCACGGTCTGTCGCCGATCCGTCTGGCCGTGACGGCTCCCGGCAATCACCGAGACACCCAGCTGTCCACAGTAGAGAATTCTACTGCCCGATGCTGCATTGTCCTCGTTCGGTCCGCGCCGAGACGCAGTCATGGAAAAGGTGGTGGCACAGGCCATGTCGACGGGCCTGTCTGCGGCTTGTCTGTGGCCACGGCGACCGGCGCCCCGGCACGACCATCCCCGCCAACAGGCGGCTGGCCATCCATAGCGGACGGTCAGGCCCCGTGGCCACAGCGGCCCACGGTGGGTCGCTGTGGCCAGAGCCCGCCAGCACTGCCACGGCACCCGCGGTCGTACCGCGCACGCCTTCCGGTTGGCGGCCGGCGCTTCACACATCGGATTCCTGCGGAACCGGTGGGAAGACAAGCAGAGCCCAGCGTGTCCAGGACATCCTGGACACGCTGGGCGACAGCGACAGGCGCGTCAGTTGTTCGGCTGATTCGGCTGACCAGGCTGAGCCGGGCCGTCGGGCTGGTTGGGCTGGCCCGGCTGGCCCGAATCAGCCGGCTGAGCCGACAGCCTCGGTTGAGCCGGTTGAGCCGGCTGGGCGGGCGCCGGCTGGGCGGGCGCCGGCTGAGCCGGCTGCTGCGGCTGAGCCGGGCTGCTCGGGACGCAGCCGTGCGGCAGCGAAACGGGTCCGGGCGCGGTCGGGTCGACCCGGCCGGTGGCCGGCGTCGGCGAGACGGCCTGCCGCGGGTTGGCGCCGGGCTGGGGCGTACCGGTTCCGCCAGGGATGCCGATGGGCTGGGGCGTGCCGGTGCCGGCGGGGATGCCGGGGACACAGGCGGGCCCGGGGGCCGGGGGCACGACGGGCTGGATGGGGGCCGCGAAGGCCAGACCGGCGCTGGCGAAAGACGCGGCGAGGAAGGCCCCGGCGCCGACGGTGGCGGCCCAGAGAGCGCGCTTGCGCATGGGTGTTCGTCCTTTCGAGACTTGTTCCTCGGCCGGCGTGTTCCGGCCTGCGTCCATTGAGCCAGCGCGCGTGTTGGGCCAATGTTGGGAACTCCGACACGTCTTTCCGGGCAGACCTTCCGGTTCTGGCGCCGGGTATCGGGACAATGTGGGTACAGTCGCGGCCGTAGTCCTATGTGGTGCGAGAAGGTGTAAAGGAGTAGAACGCGATGCGGGTGTTGGTCGCGGAGGATGATCCTCTGCTCGCCGACGCGGTGGTGGCAGGCTTGCGCCACGGAGGCATGGCGGTGGATCTTGCCACCGATGGAGCGTCCGCGCTGGAACACGCCGAGGTCAACGACTACGACGTGGTGGTGCTCGATCGCGATCTTCCGGTCGTGCACGGCGACGAGGTCTGCCGAAGACTGGTCTCCAGCCCGTCGACCTGCCGCATCCTGATGCTGACCGCGGCCAGGAGCCTGGACGACACCGTCGATGGTTTCGAGTTGGGCGCCGACGACTACCTGGCCAAACCCTGTCACCTGCGTGAACTCATCGTGCGCATTCAAGCGCTGTATCGGCGGGGAGTACGAGCGTTGCCCCCGGTGTTGGACTACGCCGGAATATCACTCGATCCGCATCGTCGTGAAGTCGTCCGGGCGGGACGGTCCATCCGGCTTCCCCGCAAGGAGTTCGCGGTGCTGGAACTTCTCCTGGCGGCGCGCGGTGGTGTGGTCAGCGCGGAGACGTTGCTGGAGAAGGCATGGGATGAGAACGCTGATCCGTTCACCAGCGCGGTACGCATCACCATGCACAGCCTGCGCCGCAGGCTCGGCGAGCCGCCGGTCATCCACACCGAGATCGGGTGCGGCTACCGAGTGGGTGAGGGGTGAGCCGCGGCCTGGGGTTGACCATCCGCGTCCGCCTGACTCTGCTCTACGGGTCGCTCATGCTCGGTACTTCAACCGTACTGCTGGGCTTTGTGATCGCGTGCATGTGGTATTGGCCGCACTACGAATTCGCGACACCTGTTCCGGCGTCGCTCGCGCAACCCGCCATTCCCGGTACGGGGCCGCCGAATCCCGCCACCATCATGCCGGTGACGGCGGTGGTAGGGGTCACGCGGCCGACCATCAGCTCACTGTCCTCGTTGCACTCCAGTCTGCTGTGGATATGTGGCACGGCTTTGCTGGTGTGCACGGTGATCGGCCTCGGCCTGGGCTGGGTCGCTGCCACGCAGGCGCTGGCCCCGATGCGCCGCATCACGCGTACCGCGGCCGGTATCGCCTGCAACAACCTGCACGCACGGGTCAACCTCACGGGACCGCAGGACGAGGTGCGGGAGCTGGCCGACACCTTTGACGCCATGCTGGTCCGACTGGAAGCGACGTTCGAGGCACAGCAGCAATTCGCCGCCAATGCCTCGCACGAGTTGCTCAGTCCGATCGCCGCGAGTCGGATGCTGTTGGATATGGCACTGGCGCACCCTGATGCCTGCGATGTGTCCGTGCTGGCCGAGAAGCTGATGACCGTCAACAAGACCAGCGCGCGCATCGTGGAGGGCCTGCTCATGTTGGCGCGCGCCGATCATGGTCCGGTCCAGTACGTTCCGGTGAATCTGCTGTCCATTGTGAACGACTCGTTGAATCGGATCGGGGTCGAGGCGGAAGCCGCCCGGATCAGGGTGCACCTCGCTTCGACCGGCTCGATGGACGCCGAGATTCGGGCTGACGAGAACCTGCTGAGGCCACTGGTCGACAACCTGCTGCGAAATGCCGTACGACACAATCACCATGGCGGTACGGTGAGCGTCGCCGTCGCCTCGGACAACGTCGACTCGGTCACCCTCACGGTCGCCAACACGGGGCCGCAAGTGCCGCAGGACAAGGCTGATCGCCTTTTCGAGCCCTTTTTCCGGGTGGAAGGTCGCTCTCGCCACGACGAACGCGCGGGACACGGTCTGGGGATGGCGATCATCCGGGCCATCGTCAGGGCGCACGACGGCGCCGTCACGGCACGTCCCAACCCCGGTGGCGGGCTCACGGTGAGCGCCGCATTGCCTGCCCGGCGAACCGCCGCGGTCTCGCGCCTCAGCCGCTCCGGCAGCAGGTGATGCTCCGCTCGGACCGCGGTGACGAGAGGGCAGGATTTCAGGTCCTTCCGTACCCCGCCGCGGACCGCAAGGGAAAGACCGGCCGCAAAAACACGCAAGGATCGGCTGGTCTCGTTGAACCGCGTGGACGGGCTGGCTTTACTCGGGCGCGAGGGACGCTACGCGAGGGAACCGAAATGGAATTCTTCTTCGAAGACATAATGGACAAGATCATCGGCGAACAGGAAGAACTGCTCGAGGCCGAGGTACGAGCCGCTGACGAACGAGCCGCTGCCCAAGAGAGTGCGGCGGCTCGGGTCGAGCTGCCTCGCGAAAGCTCGCAGGTGCCGACCGGCGACACGGTGGACGCCGAGCGACGCGTCGCCTGAGCACGTCACAATTCTTGCCGAACCCCGCCCCGGTGCCCGGTCACGCGTCGACCGTGGTCCACACCGGGCTGATCGGGGCGGCCCTTCTCCACCGCGATAGTCGATGCTTCGCAAACCCTTGCGGCGGCCGCGGCCAAGCACCCGTATTCCTGCACATCGTCGAACGGGCCCGAACCGTTGCGACACCTGCTCAAGACACAAAGGCGAACCACGACAATGACGATGAACACACTTCCACCGGAAAAAGCGGCGGTCGAAACCACGGTGGATCACGATGGTGTTCGTATCCGCGTTCGCCGGATCGGCACCGGCCGGCCGGTGGTACTGGTACACGGCCTGATGGCAAGCGGTGAAGTGTGGTTCCGCCAGGAGCGCCCGCTGGCCCAGGACCACGACGTGATCATTCCCGATCTACGTGGGCACGGCCGGTCCGGGAAACCCACCGATGGCCATACCGTAGAAGACCATGCCGCCGATCTCGACGCCGTGCTGGAGGCCCTGAACGTCGAGCGAGCCGATGTGGTCGGCTGGTCGATGGGTGCCGTCGTCGCCATGCACTACGCCGCGACCAGGCCCGCGAAGGTCGGCCGGCTCGCGCTGCTCTCGGCGACCCCGATGATGGTGACTCAGGAGGATTTCGAACACGCGGTGCCCTTCGACGGGCTCCGGCCGATGCTGCGCGGCCTGATCACCGACTTCCCCGGCACCGCGCGAGGATTCGCCGAACTGCTCACCGCTCCGGAAGACGATGCGTCCGTCGTGGATCTGCTCTATTCCCTGGCGCTCGAGACCACCGGGATCACCGCGGCGGCGGCCATCCTCGGTGTCGGCTGTGGCGATCTCCGAGGGGCGATCGCCCGGATCGACCGGCCCACGCTGGTGCTGCACGGCGAACTCGACCAGATCGTGCCGTCCGCGGCGGGGCGCTGGGTGAGCGAACAAATCCCCGGATCCCGGTTCGAGGTGTTCGCCGGCGCGTCGCACGCGTTCCTGCTGACTCGGCCGGACGAGGTGACCGCCCGGCTCCGGGAGTTCTTGTCCCAGTGAGAACGCACTGTCGCGCCGGGCGCATCACGGGTCCACCTGGTCACCCGGCGGAACACCCACGCTGGTTATCCGGGCGGGAAAGTGATGTCAGCCCGGCGTGCGCGGTGACACCGGCCTGGGCGGTGGCCGCCGGCCCGCGATGATGCGAGTTCCCGCACCATCGTGATCGCGGCGCGAGCGGCCACCGCCTGCCTCAGCCGTCCTGCCAGCGCGGGAAGATCGCCGCCTGGCCGTGCCGGTTGCCGTCACGATCGATGAGATTCCACATGACGACGTCCTCGATCCAGAAGCGCCGTCCGGATTTGGCGATCCGCAGACCTCGGTAACCCTCGGCGAAGTTCCGCGCGCGCACATCGGCCAGCAGCCGGTCGCGATCCTCCTGCGCATCGGGTCGGGCCGACAGGCGGGAGGGAAGCCGGACGAACTCGTCCCACGAATACTCGAAGCATTTCTGCGCGGTCCGGTTCGCGTAAATGAACAGCGGGTCGTCGTCCGCGTCGTGCGCCAGTAGGCCGAACGATGCTTCCTCGTACAGCCACCGTGCGGCGGCCACCGGGTCCCGGACGAGGTCCCTGCCGACGAACCGCACGAAGCTGTCACACATCAGACGTGCGAATGCCGGGTCCAGCGCGAGACCGGAAGTCTGGGCGGGCACGGGTGTCCTTTCGTCGTGGGGTCTCAATGGTGCGAAGGCGAAGCAGGCGGTCGGCATCCCGCACCCGGCAGGATGCCGACCACCGCGAACTACTGGACGAAGATGTCCACCGAGGGACGCATCTCGGCGCAGACCCGCAGCACCTCGTGGATCACGTGGTTTTCGAACGCCGCGAACGGCTTGGTGTCGACCGCGGCTTCCGCGTCGACGGCCGGGTAAGCACGCTGCATGAGCGCGTAGTCGAAGCGCGGTGCCCACTTCCGCGCGCCGAGCCGTGCGGTGATCGAGCAGTTGTCGACCATGTAGGCCACACCCCGGGCGTGCATGTACGGGTTGAGCGAGTCGACCGCCTCGATCACCGACTCGTTGGCGATCTCCGAGTAGGGATGCCCCAGCTCCATGAACGCGTCGACCTGGGCCATCATCACGCCGATGAACACCCCGGCGGTGAACGGGTCCAGCGGGATGTCCTGCTCGACCCGGTCGGCGCGGACCTTCTGACCGACCAGCCACATGTCGGCCTGGTCGATCTTGCCCATCGGGAAGCGGGTGAAGCGCTTGCCCGCCAGCACGACACTGCTCAGCTCGCTGCCCGAACGAACGTCGTCGTAGATCTCGTGCACCAACTCCAGACCCACCGGATACGCCACGGAGTAGGCTTCGGCGAATACCTTCCGGCCCTCGGCATCCAGTTGCCGGTACACCCCGATGAGCCCGGTCTTCGAGATCGTCGAGGAAATCGGCCCCGTCAACGACTCCGTGGAGTGCCGGAACGCGTTCTCGTCGGTCATGCCCTGGTCACGGAAACGCCGGTACAGGCTCTCCACGATGCCGTGGACGCCACCGAGCAGGATGCCACGTTCACCGGAGACGTCCGACAGGTATTCCGAGCGCAGCGTCGTCTGGAACGTGTACGGCGCGCCGAGCGCGACGGACCAGCCCAGCGCACGGTCGACGGCCTTGCCGGTCACGTCCTGCTCGATCGCGAAGCTGGCGTTGATGCCGGCGCCGTTGGTCTCCTTGCCCTGCAGGTAGAGCGCGCGCACGGAGGCACCCATGCCCTTCGGGCACACGGCGATCACGTCCACCTGCTCGGGGAACGACTCGCCGCGCTGAGTCAGGTGACCCAGCAGGAAACCGTGCGAGAGCCCGAGCGTCGTGTTCGGCCGCAGCGCGGCGAAGATGTCGGCGTAGGTCTCGGCCATCGCACCGTCGGAGATCAGCAGCAGCACCATCTCCGAAGACCCGATCACCTCATACATTTCGCCGAGCGTGCCGTTCTCGGGGGTGAAGCCCGCTTCGATCGCCGCCTCGCGGGACCCCGATCCCTCCCGCAGACCGACCTTCACCCGCACCGCGTCACCGAGTGAGTCACGCAGGTTCCGCGCCTGCGCCGACGCCTGCGGCCCCCACCCGATCACACCGATCTGGTGCACACCCTCGAACGCGGCCGGGAGACGCCCGAACAGGTGCCGGCCCCCGCGAACGATGGCTTCCCGCCGGTCGGCGACGGTAATGTATTCCTTGTCGAAAACGTCCGTCTCGAAATCAAGGTCCTGATAGGACATCAAGTTTCTTTCCCCTACGTCAGAACAACTTTATGCGGCGACTGTAACACCGAACCGCACGAGCAAGTGGGGTTGGGGCGGCGCCGCCGACCGAGGACGGCTGCGGCCCATACCCCCGTTGGCCCGGCGAACACCGTGACCACACCGTCCGGGCCGGGACCGGAAACTCCCTGATCAGCGGGCAATATTTCCGGAATTTCTCCGCGAGACAGACGGTTCGCGACGGCTTGCCTACCGCGCGGTGACCGGGGGTTCGACTCCGCGTAATTCGACTGTTCCGGCGACTCGCCTGTTTTTGACATCGGGGGCCTGCCTGGTGGCGAAGCGGTTATCTTCTTGACGATGTTCGCGAATACGCGAGGATATCGTCGACTACCTGCCGGAGAAAGACGCGCGGCGACTCAGGTACTGGAAGACCACCGATCTTTTCCCTTTCGGGCAACCGGTGGCCGGCATGCGACCATGCCCGCGATCACGGTCGCCCTCGTCCGTGGTCCTTGCGCGGGCGCGGGCCTGGCCATCGCGGCGGCCTGCGATCTCCGGATCGTTTCCCGCTCCGCCGTGTTCACCAGCGCGTACCTCCGCGCCGGCCTGTCCGGCGACTTCGGCGGCCTCCCCTACCTGAGCCGACTGATCGGCCACGGCGCGGCCGCACGGTGGTACCTGTTGCCCGACAAGGTGTCCGCCGAGGAGGCCGATCGGCTCGGCCTCGTCTCGATCCTCTGCGAGGACGACACGTTCGACCGGACAGGCTCGGACACGGTCGAGCGACTGGCCACGTCCGCGCCGCCGGCCCTGCGCGCGATCAAGCGGAACCTCGTCGACTATGCCGCCGTGCCGCTGAAGGAGTACCTCGACCACGAGGCCGTGCGGCACGCGACCGTGCGCGCCTCCCCGGAGGTCGCCGAAGCCGCCGCGGCGTTCGCGGAGAAGCGAGCCCCTCGATTCGCCGAGTGGTCCGGGCAGGTCGAAGCTGGATGAGCGTCACGATGAACAGCGCTCGATCCAATAAGGACGGTGCGAGTTCAGCGCGGCGAGCCCCGTTCCGCACCACTGGCCACGACACCTGACGCCACGAAGACCGTTGGGGCGGAAAGTATTTCAGCGTCCGCGTTGCTGCAGCCAGGCCACGAGCTGGAACGGGAGGGCGACGAAGACGGTTCCGCCGAGGAGGTTACCGACGGTCGTCACGCAGATGTCGGTGAGCAGGCCGTGTGCGCCGAAGCCCCAGGTGATGCCGGGGACGGAGACATGGTGGAAGACGGACAGCAGCAGGGGAAATCCCAGGAAACCGACATTGGCCACGACATGCTGGGTGGCGCCGATGACGAAGGCGAACGGGCCGTAGAAGGCGAAGCCCATGCGGGCGACGTCGCTGCGGGCCTTGAAGAACAGGCACATCGAGGTCTGCAGGAACCAGGTGCACAGGACCCCGAGCAGCAGTGCCGTGCCCAAGGGCTGGCCGGCCTTGCCCGTACCGATGGCCACGGCGTGCTCGGCGAGGGCACCGAGATAGGGCCCGCCGGCCGCGGCGGACAGCAGCACGAACAGGAGCGCCCCGGCGATGTTGCCGAGCAGGCCTATCACGAGCAGCCGCGTGTACTCGCTCACCTGCATGCGTCCCTGGAACACGGCGAGCGCGCCGGCGGCCATGTCCGCGGTGATCAGCGACATGCCGGAGACGAGGATGAGCACGAACGACATGCCGAACGCCAACCCCATCAGCAGGCTCGACAGTCCGGGGGTGGTGACGCCGGTGCTGACGACGAGCGACAGCAGCACGCCGAAGGAGACCATCGCCCCGCCCACCACCGCGCGCACCAGGAATGCGTAGGGGTTCGCGGCCTTTTCGATCGCCATGTCGGCGATGCGGCGGACCATCACGCCGACGCCGTATGGTTCGAACGGGTCGTCAGGCACCTGCTCCGGCGGCGCGATGGCCTCGGCGAGCTGGGACATGAGCAGCCTTTCGGTTCAGGTGCACGCGGCGAGTTCCCAGCGCAGCTGGGCTTCGGACGGCGATTGGACGGGAAGGAACGTCGCTTCGCGGAATCGGCGATTGGCCGCTGAGTTGCTGGCGTAACCCTTCCCGCCGGCCGTGCGGATTTCCAGCCCCGTGCACGTGACCGCGAGTTCGGCCGCGGACAGCCGCAGCGACAGCAGGTCCCTGCTCGTCGGCGGGCGAGCGCTCCCGACGGCTTCGGCGAGGTCGGTCAGT
This sequence comes from Amycolatopsis sp., assembly GCA_035685725.1. GTDB lineage: Bacteria > Actinomycetota > Actinomycetes > Mycobacteriales > Pseudonocardiaceae > Amycolatopsis_E. The sequence goes on from DASSAD010000167.1 coordinate 16,380, forward strand.
GTGGACTCCGCATGGGCGAGGTCCGCCTCCGCCCGCCCGAATTCATCGGCGAACACCGCGTTCACTCCGGACAGCCCCAGACGCGCCTGTTCCGCGCTCACCCGTGCCAGGCCCAGACACATCGCCGACTGCAGCACCAGGAACGTCGGACGCACCATCGCCAGAAAACCGGTGAGGTCGGTTGACAGGACTTGTTCGTTCGGAACCCGAACCGCGTCGAGCCGCACGGACGACGACGCCGTACTGCCCAACGCAAGCAGGTCGAACGGCTTTCCGGCGGTCACGCCGGACGCGGCCAGCGGCAGCGCGACGATCAGCTTTTCGCCGGCCTCGGTGCCGGCGGCGGTCACCAGCAGCGAGTCCGGGTGAACGTTGCTCGCCCAGCGCAACACGCCGGACAGCTCGTAGCCGCCGTCGGTCGGGGTCGCGGCCAGGTCGAGGCTGCCGCAGCCCGCCGCCTCCTTGAACGCGGCGGCCATGCCCGTGACCCCCAGCCGCGCGCCCGCCAGCAACGACTCGACCGCGCCGGTCGCATAGGCGGTGTCGGCGGCGGCAAGATACTCCACCGCCATCCGGTGCGCCCACACGGAAAACGCCGTGCTCATGCACACCCCGGCGATCTCGCGCACGACCGACGCCATCTCCGGGAGCCGCCCATCGACGTTGCCCGGTGCGCCGATCCCGAGCAGCCCGGCCGCACCCAAGGCACCGAAAGCGCGTCGCGACGTACCCCGACCGGCGTCCAACGAACCCGCGTGCGCGGACAGATCATCGACGAGTTCCGGAGCCAGACCCCGCGCCGGAGACCAGGTGGTCACCCCTCATCCTCCTTCTACTGAACGGAAAGCGTCGAGGACACGACCGCCGGACGGCGGAAGGTGTTCACCACCGGCGACCACTTGATCGCGTTGTCGTGGATCTCGCGCAGCGTCGCGTCGTCCGCGTCACCGGACAGCGTCACCTTGCACCGGATTTCGGTGAACCCCAGCACCTTGTCCTCCGGGACGTCACCGACACCCCACACCGCGGAGATGTCGATGTCGCCTTCCAGCTCCACCTCGATCCGGGTCAGCGTGACTCCGCGGTGGGTGGCGTTCGCCAACATCCCCACGGAGATGCACGAACCGAGCGCCGCCAGCGCCGTCTCCGACGGGTTCGGCGCGGCGTCGTCCCCCAGCAACGCGGGCGGCTCCCCGACCAGCATCGGCGCCAGGTCCCGCACATACGTCAGATTGCGGAAACCCGACTCGCACACCGTCTTGGTCTTCAGCACCTTCTTGCCCGTGCTCGGATCGTCCTTCGCCTTGCAGGACAACCGGTCCAGCGCGGCGGCATCGATCACCAGCGTGTTTTCGGCCATGGTCAGGACTCCCTCGAAACTCACCGTGAACAACCCGCCCGAAGACCACGGGCGGGGCGGTTGACTACGGACGGTCAGTGACAACACGCGGCGCTGGAGACCCGAGAAAGGTCCAGATAATGCCGCCACACCAGGGACAACGTCCGCATGTCGAGGATGCTAACGGATAGACCGGTCGGTCTGCCAGCTGCGGCCGGTATCCTACTGATCATGCCCACGATGCGAGACAAGCAGGCCCCGGCGCAGCGACTGCTCGACACCGCGTCGACGCTGTTCGCCAGCGAGGGCATCCGTGCCGTCGGGATCGACCGCATTCTCGCCGAGGCGAAGGTCGCTCGCGCCAGTCTCTATCAGAACTACGGGTCCAAAGACGCCTTGGTCGTCGCCTACCTACGGCGACAACACGAACAAGATCGCGCCGGCTACGAACGCGCCGCCGCCTCGATCACCGACCCGCGCGAACGTATCCTGCTGGTCTTCGACCTGGCCGCCAGGAACGCGCGACGGCGCCGCTTCCGCGGCTGCCTCTACCTCAACGCCGCCACCGAGTTCCCCGACCCGAACCACGCCGTCAACGCCGCCGTCCGCGACCACCGCGACTGGCTCGACGTGATCTGGACCACAGCGCTCGGCCAACTCGATCTCGGCGAACCGGTACCGGTCGCCGCGCGGTTGACGGTCCTCTACGACGGCGGGCTCGCGGGTTCGAAGGTCAGCCGTGACACCGAACCCATTCTCCGGGCCAGGACCATGGCCGCCGAGCTCCTCCCGAAGGAGTGATGCCGGGCGTCGCGGTAGGGACGCACCGGGCCAGGCAAGGTCCCGCTCACCTTCCGGTGAACCCCGACGACGACCCTGCTGGCGCTACTCGCCGCCGGCACGGCCACCACCGGCTGTAGCGCGGTTAACGCGGTTAAAGCGACTGACGACGCGCCCGCACCAGGTGGAAACGGGCGCGTCCCTGTTCAGTCGTCAGATGACACGCACGCCCTGGGCCTGCGGTCCCTTCTGCCCCTGTCCGATCTCGAACTCAACGCGCTGGCCTTCGTCGAGAGACTTGAAGCCGCTGCCCTGGATCTCCGAGTAGTGCACGAAGACGTCAGGTCCGCCGCCATCCTGCGCGATGAACCCGAAGCCCTTCTCGCCGTTGAACCACTTCACACTGCCCTGCGCCATGCCTATATCTCCCTGCGGCGCCGTCTTGTCCCCACGGTGAGGCCAGCCGACTACCGGTTTACGAAGGCCCAAGCATCGCAGCTTTCTCCTCGGCCCGCTGGAGTGGGTTACCGCAGCTTGCCGGACCCGGCGTCCGAACCCGGCATCGCGCCGTGCTGGATGTGGGCGAGCTGGCCGTTCCGGTAGAGTCCGCGGTGCGGTCCGCTCAGTTCTGCCTCGGGCCGTGTTTCATGTCGACCACCACGCGCCGCGGTCCGCGAGCGGATCTGCGCCGGGCAGGACGACCCGTCTACTTTCGGAGCACTTATGGCGGTCACCCGCCTCCATGACACCTCGCCGCCCGCTGCCACCTCGTCCTTCATCGAACTCGGCCTGCCATCGGCGCTCGCCCGCGCGCTCCAGCAACAGGGCATAGAAACGCCGTTCCCGATCCAGTCCGCGACACTGCCGTCCTCGCTCGCCGGTCTGGACGTGCTCGGCCGCGGGCGCACCGGCTCGGGCAAGACGTATGCGTTCGTCCTGCCGGTACTGGCGCGGCTCGCCCGCAACGTGGCCAAGCCTCGGCCGGGGCGCCCGCGTGCCCTGATCCTGGCGCCCACGCGCGAGCTCGCCAGCCAGATCGAGGCGACGATGGCCCCACTGGCCAAGGCGCTCTCCCTGCGTACCCTCACCGTGTTCGGCGGAGTGGGCGCCGGTCCGCAGATCTCCGCGCTGCGGGCGGGCGTCGATATCGTCGTGGCCTGCCCCGGCAGGCTCGCCGACCACCTCGCGGCCGGTCACGTGCGGCTCGACTCCGTCGAGATCACCGTGCTGGACGAGGCCGATCACATGGCCGACCTCGGCTTTCTGCCGGTCGTCGAGCGACTGCTCGCGAAGACCCCGGCGACCGGTCAGCGTCTCCTGTTCTCGGCGACGCTGGACGCCGGCGTCGACGTGCTGGTCCGGCGATTCATGACCGACCCGGTCACCCACAGCGTCGATTCGGACCGGTCCCCGGTCGCCGCGATGAAACACCACGTCCTGCACCTGCGCGCCGACCAGCGGCTCCCCGTCCTGATCGAGCTCACCGCGGCACCCGGACGCACCCTCGTGTTCACCCGCACCAAACACCGGGCGAAGGCGCTCACCCGCCAGCTCGTCTCGTCCGGAGTGCCCGCGGTCGAGCTGCACGGAAACCTCGGCCAGTCCGCGCGAACCCGAAACCTCGACGCTTTCTCCACCGGCACCGCGACGGTGCTGGTCGCCACCGACATCGCGGCACGCGGAATCCACGTCGACGACGTCACACTGGTCATCCACGCCGACCCGCCCGTCGAGCACAAGGCGTACCTGCACCGTTCGGGCCGGACCGCCCGAGCCGGCGCGATGGGCACCGTCGTCACCCTGATGACCGACGAGCAGGTGACCGACGTGCGGGACCTGACGCGCAAGGCGGGCATCAAGGCCACCGTCACAAAACTCGGCGCCGGACATCCGCTGCTGGCCGAACTGGCGCCGGGTGAGCGCTCCTTCACCCCGCCTCCGCCCAAGCAACCTTCGGCCAACCGGCCGCCGCGCCGACGCGGTGGCGACAAGCCGGCCAAACGGCGTGGTCACTCGGCCCAAGCCGAGCCGAAGCCCGCCGAGGCCAAACCGAAGTCCGAGGCCAAACCGGACGCGCGTCGCGGGCGATCCGCCGCCCCCGTGGCGTCGAACCGCCGTTCCGGCGCCGCGTCCTTCTCCGCCGCGACGCGAGCGGGCGCCCGTCGCCGTAGCCGTTGACTCACTCCTGACGCGAAGACGGCCGTGTACCGTTGGGCACTACCGTGAGGTGTTCGAACATCGACGACACGTCCACATTGTTCGGCCGCTGCGTGATTCGGCACACTTTCACCGTAGCGTCACCGGGCTTTTGTGCCGCGTGCCGCACCGAGCACACAGGACGAACAGACGATGGGCTGTTGCCCCGTTACCAACGGTTTCGGCGTGCCGCTCGTCACACCTCGCGGCATCGGGCACGTCACCATTCCGAAAGGGACTTTTCACCATGGCCCCAGCCGACCGCAGCGGCAATCTCGAGCACAGCGAGCCGGAACTGTTCAGCCATCTCCCCGCCGACGAGGCGCACGACCAAAGTGGTCGACCCACCCAGCCCTCGTATGAGAACCTGTTCCGCGAACCACCCGCGTCGGACCAGCGGCCGACCCGGCCTTCTCACGAGTCCGTCGACCGGATGCCGGAAGAAGGCGCCAAGACGGGCGGAGAGGCCGGCCCACGGGGTTCAGGATCCCGACGCCGACCCGCGCCCAGGCCGGCTCGGCGAGCGCCGTCAGCCCGGCGATGATGTGGTCACCCTGACCGCCCGCCGCGTCGCTCCGCACTGACCGGCACGGCGCGGTGTCCGGCGATTGTTCGGGTCAGCCGAGGTCGAAGTGCGCCACGATCGGACGGCTCACGCCTTGACGGCTTTCTTCGCGGAACGCGCTGCTCGGCGTTCCTCGAAGCGGCTCGCCTGGGTGTTGAGGCGGGTGAGGAAGTCGGACAGTTCCTCGCGGGCGGTCTCGCCCACCGCGTCCAAACCCTCGAGGTCGAACACGCCCCAGTGCCGCAGCAGGGGCCAGACCACGTCGTCGTGATGGATACGCAGGTCGTAGATGCCCGCGGTGGCCATCAGCGCGGCCTTGCGGGCGAAACCGGGGATGATGCTTCCCGGCATCTGGAATCCGATGACCTCGTCCGCGATGGCGCGGACGGTCTCGTTGGGTTCGATCTCCAGCGCCGCGGTCACGAGGTTGCGGTAGAAGAGCATGTGCAGGTTCTCGTCCGCGGCCACGCGGGCGAGCAGTTTGTCGGCCACCGGGTCCTGGGTGTAGCGGCCGGTGTTGCGGTGCGAGATCCGCGTCGCCAGTTCCTGGAAGGAGACGTAGGCGAAGACGTTGAGCAAGGGCTTGTCTCCGGTGTCGAATCCGGTCTGCATGGTCTGCATCCGGGCCCGTTCGAGTTCGTCCGGGTCGACTCCCCTGGTCACCAGCAGATAGTCACGAATGCAGATGCCATGCCGCCCTTCCTCGGCGGTCCACCGGTGCACCCACGTTCCCCAGGCCCCGTCCCGGCCGAACGCTCGTTCGATCTCGCGGTGATAGCTGGGCAGATTGTCCTCGGTGAGGAGATTGACCTCCAGCGCGGTCCTGGCGATGGGTGAAAGATTCGATTGGTCGGACTCCCACGGCCGGCCGCCGAGATCGCCGAAATCACGGCCCTGACTCCAGGGCACGTACTCGTGCGGCATCCACTCCTTGGCCACTTCGAGGTGACGGTCGAGATTCACGGCAACCGTGGGTTCGAGATCACGGAGCAGCCGGGTGCTCAGCGGTATGGTCACGTTCGTCCTTTCGTCGGCCCTTACATCAACCTACGGAACCGTAGGTTATGGAAAGGCTACGGTGTCCCCAGGACACCTGATCGGCTGACCCGATACCCCGCCTCCGGTGACAGACAGCGAGACCCTCGCCACCACCGATCAGGATGGGCGCCACACCGACCGGCGCCGGGACCGTCGGTCCGACGCAGGAAAATCAATGCTGGAAGGCCGGCTCGTCCTCGATCACGGCCGGGAACTTCGCGAGCACGAGGTCGATGAGCGCACGAGTCGCCGCGCTCGGCGGGTGTTCCGTCGAGGTGATCAACGACACCGCGAACTCCGGGCTCGGGTGTACCGGCCGCAATTCCCGGCGACGCGAGCTCGGGACCGTGGATGGACCGAGGAAAGCGAAGCCGAAGCCGGCTCGAACCAGTTTGATCACGGTCAGGATGTCCCCGACCTCGACCGCGACTTCCCGTTGTAGCCGGGCCTCGACGAACAGCCGGTCGACACTGAGGCGGGTGCCCCAGCCGGCAGGGAAATCGACGAAACGTGCACCGTCGAGCTCCGCCAACTCGATCTTGTCGCGCTCGGCGAAGGGATGGTCCGGCGGGCACGCGAGCATCATTTGCTCCGACGCCAGCGGAAGCACCGACAGTCCCGGCGGATAGCCGGTCGGAAGCGCGGCGAAAGCGAGATCCAGGCGTCCTTCACAGACATCACGCGTGATTTCGGCGGACCCGCCGTGAATCGCGCTGAACACCAGTTGCACCTGAGGACGAGCGCGATTGTATTCGGTGAGCAGCGAGGCCAGATCGATCAGCGAGAGCGCCTGCATGATCCCGACGCGCACCGTCCCGCGGAGGCCGCCGTGCACGGCCGCGACGGCATCCCGGGCCGCTTCGGCGGCCCCGAGCGTGCGGCGCGCCTCGACCAGCAGGGCTTGTCCCGCGTCGGTCAGCGCCACGGGGTGGGTCCTGCGATCGAACAGGCGGGCACCGAGTTCCCGTTCCAGTGCGCGGATCGACACCGACAGTGCGGACTGTACGAGATGGACTCGTGCGGCGGCGCGGGTGAAGCTCTGCTCCTCCGCCACAGCCACGAAATGTTCCAGGTGACGCAGCTCCAAGATTATGCCTATCACTCATTATGTACATCAAAAGCATTCGTTGGACAGGATAACAGCTCGATGGAAACGTGGTAACCGTCAAGCGTTACGACGAGGAGGAAAACTCCGATGATCATGGGAGCCCGCGGTGGCAGCGGAAGGTGGCGGCGAAGACGTAGCGCTGCTCCGCCCCGGCTGCTCCGCCCCGGCTGCGGTCACCGGTCACGCAGTGTGTAGAAGAGATTTACTTCAGCAACCTGTCCAGGAGCACCTGCCGGCCTAACCCGTCGGGCCGCGCCGGCGACCGGCTCCCTCATCCCGTCTCGAAAAGGAATCTTCATGTTCATACTGCTGCCCACCTACTGTGCGCCACTGGACGAAGTGGACAAGGTCATGGGTGCGCACGGCGACTGGCTGGCGAAGCAGTACTCTGCCGGCCGCTTCCTGGTCGCGGGACCTCGTGAGCCGCGTGAGGGCGGCGTTATCCTGGCCGCCGGCGACGACCGCGCGGAGATGGAGAAGCTGGTGGCCACCGACCCATTCACGCTCGGGGGCGTGGCCACCTACCAGTTGCTGGAAATGCGCCCCACCGGAGGCGTGCCCGGAGTCCTCCGGGCGCTGGCCGAGCACGGTGTCGCCGTCGATGCGCCCCGCACGCACGGGTCCGATTCAGACTGATCCATTCTGCTCGAGAATCACCGGGCCACGTCGACCGTTTTTCGGTGCGCGGAAAGAGGAACGTCGTCATGCTTCACAGCGCCACTACTCGACGCCACCTTCGAGCCTTCGAAATTCGCCTGAGCCGCAACGCGAAAATTTGACCGACACTAGCTTTTATTCCAATTGACTGGAGGCAGTCCAGATGCCCTTCTACCAGTTCACCGTTCCGACCGGTGGCGCGACGCTGCGACACAAGGCCGAGGTTGCCGCGGCGATAACGACGGCACACAGCGAGGTCACCGGCGCTCCCGCCAAGTACACGCACTGCTCATTCGTCGAGGTTCCACCAGGGAGCATCTTCCGAGCGGACAAGCCCGTCAATGGGACGCGGATGGTCGGGATCATCCGCGAGGGCCGGTCCGCCGACGTCCGTGCGAAGCTTCTCCACGCACTGGCGGACGCGTGGTCCGAGACCACCGAGGAAGCCAAGGAGAGCCTGGTGATCTTCCTCGAGGAAATTCCCGGCGCGAACACCCTGGAGGACGGCGCGATCGGGCCCGAGATCACCGAAGATCCCGGCGCTATCTATTGAATCTCCTCTTCGGACTCATCCGACGATGAGCCCGGCGCCCAGGGCGACCAGCTCGGACGATGTTCGGGTATCCGTTCGAACACGATATTCCAGTAAAGAAGCCGTCGGCCAGAAGCCGCACGAAGAAAGGATCAAGCATGTTGCGCACAATTCTCGGAGCCAAAATCCGCTGGACTCAGCCGAACGGATGGGTCTTCAACCCAGTGTATGTAGGACCGGACACCATCGACTACACGGTCGAGAAGGGGCCACACGCCGGCCGCCACGCGGTGCAGCCCACGCACTACCACCGCATCGCCCCGGGCATCGAGCTGACCTCCTGGTACGAGGAGGTAGGTACGATCGTGCACATTATCTGGTATCTGGAGTCACAGACCAGCCACCGGTTCGCGGCGCTTCCCGCATGGGCGGCGGAGGACTTCTCGGTCCTGGTCGGAGACAACCAGGATCCCCGGTACCTCGCTCGGATCCGCGAACTGGCGGCCACCAAAGCCGACGGTCCTCGCCATCTGTTGTCCGACGACGGCTACTTCGAAGTGCTCTGACGCACAGACACATCCTTTTCGGCACTGCCGTGCTACGCGAGCAGAATCGGCCGGAGCGGTGGCATTGAAAAAACGCTGCGCCTGGTCACCTTTCACCCGGATCACGGGTGTGCCGAGGGCATCGACGACGGACAGCACGCGAACGTCGAGCAGACCACGGAATCCCTCGCTGATCGGAGCGGGATCGTCGTCCAGCGGCCGTTTGTTGGGGACGTGGACGAACGCGGTGTAGGTCTGCGCGGCGTAGGTGCCTGCCTCGGTGGCGATGCGATCGAGGATCTCGGCTTCTCGCGGCACGTCGGTCGGAGGCCGGACATGGCTGGACTGCTGGTGCAGGCCGTAGCGAAGTCGTATTGCGGCGTAAACGAATTCGTTGAGCACCGAGCCATCGGAGACGAAGCCGTCCGTGGCCGCGCCCTCGGCGGTGGTTCGGCGAGCTGCTCGTCAGGCACGACCACAGCAAGGTCGCGTTCGATGAGCAGCGCGAGCTCGACAAAGGTGATCGAGTCCATGCTGAGGTCTTCGAAACGGGTGTCGGCGGTGATCGGATCTCCGGACAGCTCGAGGTTGTCCAGCCGGGATTCGATCCCGTCGGCCAGATACCTGGCGACGGCCTGGGTTGTTTGATGATCATTGATCGCGGTTCCTGTTCCTGGGTCAGGAAGAAGCCGAAACCAATCCGTGTGTCAACGGCACGCGCTTCACATGCCGCCGACACCGTGCCACGGCGAGCACGGCGCGGCGACGGCGCGAGTCCCAACCCATGCGCCTCGAAGGCCTCCGGGGGACGATGACCACCGAGGTGCGCCGATCATGCATGGCGCACATAGTCAGTTCGAGCGCCAGTTGGAATCCTCGTCGAGGTCGGCCAACAGGCCGGGTTGGGTCGGTTTCCAGCCGAGCAGGTCACGGGTGACCTTGCTCGAGGTGAAGTTGTCGAGGCCCATGAAGCCGCTCAGGTGGCCGAAGTGGCGTTCGGCGTTTTCGGCTGCGACCGGCGCGACGGGGATGTCCAGCCACCGTCCGATCACCGTGGCGATGTCCCGGACCGGGATCCCTTCCTCGGCGACGGCGTGCAGACGAGATCCGGCCGGTGCGGACTCGAGCGCCAGTCGGTAAAGCCGGCCGACATCCCGGGTGCCGGCGGCCGGCCAGCGGTTGTTGCCGCCACCCAGGTAACCGGCGATCCCGGTCGCACGGGCGATGCCGATCAAGCCGGAGACAAAGCCGTAACGGCCGTTACCGTGCACCGTCGGTGGCAGACGGACGACGGAGGAACGCACTCCCTGTGCGGCGAGCCCGATCACGGTGTTCTCGGCATCGATCCGCGGGCCTCCGGGCCACGCGTCATATTCGGTGAGCTGCCCCTGAAAGCCGGCCAGGATCAAGCCGAGAGTCGCCGCTGTCCCGACGAAGGGCTTCTCCGTGCCCTTGAGGGCAGCCGCCATTGCTTCGATCGCGCGCAGGTCCGCGGCCGCCGCGGCGGCCAGGTCGCCGGAGCGCATCTCCTCGTGTTTGAAGGCGAGGTGGATGACGCCGTCGGCCTGGCACGCAGCCGCGCTCAAGCCGTCCAGGTCGTCCAGATCTCCTTGGCGCACCTCAGCCCCCCTCGACCGTACAACGGCGGCCGAGCGATCCGAGCGGGCCAGCCCCGTGACCGCATGGCCGGCCGACATCAACTCGGGGATGACGGTCGAGGCGACGTGCCCGGAGGCGCCGGTAACGAAAACACGCATGGTCAGAACCTTCCTGGTGACCTCGTCGTGGCGACGAGCCCGCCAAGTGATTGCATCTGGTGCAGTCACCATAGGCCACTGACTGCACTTGGTGCAATCGTTACACTGAGATGATGCCCAGATGGGAGCCCGGCGCCGTCGGCCGCTTGCAGGCCGCCGCCTTCGAACTCTTCGCCGAACAGGGGTTCGAACGTACGACCGTGGCCGAGATCGCCCAGCGCGCAGGACTGACGAAGCGGACATTCTTCAATCACTTCGCTGACAAGCGAGAAGTGCTCTTCAACCCCGTATCCGACATGCAGCGAGAGATCGTCACCCGCGAAATCGTCGCCTGCCCAGACGAGTTGTCGCCACTCGACGCCGTTGTCCACGGCCTGCTGGTCGCCGCCGACACGATGTTCGAGGAACGCCACACCGCGGTGGTCCGCCGCCAGGAAATCATCGAGGCCACTCCCGAGTTGCAGGAGCGCGAACTCCGTAAGCGGGCCGCGCTCACCGAGGCGATCGCCGATGCGCTGCGACCCCGCTGCGCCGACTCCGACACAGCGGTCCTCACTGCCCGCGCGGGCCTACTCGTCCACCAAACGGCTATGCAGCGCTGGACTCGAACGACGGAGAACCGCCCCTTACGGGATTTCCTCGCCGAAGCGCTGCTCGACCTGCGCGGAGTTACCGCCCAGACAACCGATCAACCAGTCGTCTCCCCCCAGATCACGTAGTCACGCCACACTCCGCGATCCTGCCTGTCGACTTGCTGATCTCGCCTGCTCGGCGTTCGACGCGATCGACAGGGTTGGCGCGAGAGAGCCGTTGCCAATCGCGATCGTGCCGGCCGGCGGACTGTCGCCGATCACGTCCACAAGTTCGGTGACAGCGGCGCGGCTGTGGTAGTCGACCGCTGTCTCGGCACCGAGCGAGCGGACGTGCTCGAAGTTGCGTGGCGACGCGGTCGCAATGACGCGGTAGCCGGGACAGGCTGTCCGGAAGGGACGCGGTCATGTACTGCTTGACCACCGCGAACCGCTGGAAGGCGCCCTCGGCGGCACGATTGCGATTGCGCTCGATCCCGCCCGCATGGCCGACCAGACTCGCCCATACGCAGGCGGGTCACAGCGGAGCCAACCTCGACAATCTCACCGGCGACGTCAGAGCCGACGACGGCGGGAAAGCAGATTTCCAGCCGACTGAAGGAACTCGACACGAAGGAAGAGAACTTGATCGACCTCGCCGCCGACGGCACACTGCCGCAAACCAAGGTCAAAGCCAAGCTCCGCGACATCGCCACTGAACGACGTCGCCTCACCGAGCGGCTCGACACTGCCAGCGCCGACCTCACCGCCAGCGCCCGGCTCATCCAAGCAGCCCTCAAATTCCTGAAAGCCCACGACGAGCTCTACCGACGCTGCAACGAGCAGCAACGCCGCCTACTCAACCACGCGATCTTCCATGGCCTCTACATCGAAGACAACCAGATCACCGATCACGACCTGCATGAGCCCTTTGGCCAGCTCCAGGCCCTTCAACGTGAACACGTCCCTGGGCCCCGAAGCGCCCCGGCCGCCCGGTCACGGCGGGCGGACAGCAAAAAGACCACCCGTCGGCAGATGGCCCTTCAAATTCCGGCGTTGCCCTCCTTTTCTGAAGGGCGTTCACACAGGCAAGGGTTCCAATAACAACCCTAGGGTGGACCTGACGTGGCACAAGCCGAACTCTTCGGTGCTCGTCGAGGGGCCGGAGATCGCGATCCGGCCAGTCGGCGTCCGTCGTCTTCCCGCATCTGAAGCAGAATGAGGCCCCGCAGCCACTGCTGGCCTTATCCGGCGTCGGTACCCTGGCGCTCGATATCGCCGTCCGGGTCGGCGGCGCTGCGGCGGGCGCGGAGTGCGCGGACCCTGCCCCGGCTCGCGCATGCCGGGGACGGGCACCAGCGTCGACGTCCCGGCAGGTCAGTGAACACGCCTCGGCAGTCGTGTTCCGGGCAGCTTTTCAGGGCGAGCCGGCCGGCGCCGGTCATCTGGTCCACGGCCTGGCGAGCAACTCGGCCGAGAGCGTCCGTGGTAGTCCCCGGCGGTTCGCGTCGTAACCGGTTGTCCGCGGTCAGCCGGGGTGGCTTGTCGTATTCGGCCAGAAACACAGCCAGATCCGCTACGGCTTGCGCGGGTGGCGACTGCTCGTCGACAGTGGCCAGCGCGAGGACGCGCAGTGTCTCCCGCAGTTGTCTCGCCCGGTTCAGGTCGTCCTGATCAGGTGGCCGGGAGGGGGAGAGTTCGCAGTGCTCCAGCCATTCGGCGAGGCGGCCCGCGTCGGCAAGCTTCTCGACCGGGTTCGCGCTGAACGCGCGGCTTCTGGTCGCGAGCAGGTTCAACCAGATGGCGCCGCAGTCGAAGCGAAAGGCAAGCGTGTCTTCCTTGGCCATGAGGTCATGGTAACGCCTTAGACGTTACCTATGATACGTTCGCCGTAACGACCAAGGCGTTACAGGAAGAACCGAAGGTGAGGATGCAGGCATGACGACAAACCAGGCTTTGTCGGAGCAGATGACTCCCGCGACACTGGATCGCACTGAGGGATACCGGGTGCTGGACCTGCTCCAGGACGCGGCGACCCAACAGGCGACGTTGCCTGGCCTTGAGCAGCTCGCCCCGGGCTATGCCGACTGGATCGTCACCACACTGTTCGGCGGCACCTATCTGCGCGAAGGGTTGTCTCTGCGAGACCGGCAGCTTGTGAACCTGGCCGCCCTGACGGCACTCGGCGGCGTGGATCCGCAACTGGCCGGTCATGTCAAGACATCGCTGCGGGTCGGGATGACGCGCCAGCAGATCATCGAGGTCTTCGTCCATTTGGCGCCCTACATCGGCGTGCCCAAGGCACTGGCCGGGTTACGTGTCGCTGCGGCGGCACTCGCCGACGCCGAGCAAGAAACCGCATGATGACAGCGGCGGCGATCCGAACTGTGCTCGGCGACATCGCGCCCGAAAAACTGGGGATCTGCGATGCTCACGACCACCTGTTCCTCAACTCGCCGGCATTGCCGGGTCAGGAACTGGACGACACCGAGGCCGCGCTCACCGAACTGAACGCCTTTGCCGCGCTCGGTGGGCGCGCGGTGGTGCAATGGACGCCGTGGGGCATGGGGCCGCGTACCGAAGACCTGCCCGGCCTGTCCCGGCGGTCTGGCATCCACATCATCTCCGCCACCGGAATGCATCAGGTCAGGCACTATGACCAGGGCGAGCTGAAACGCGTCTACGACGGGCTGGCCGGGCTGTTCATCCACGAGCTGACCAGGAGCCGGGTCAAGGCCGGAATGATCAAAGTGGCCGGGGCCTATCACCGCCTCGACGACCACGCCCAGCACGTCATGGCCGCCGCCGCTGAGGCGCATCACGCCACCGACGCTCCTATCGGCATACACCTGGAGGCCGGAACCGCCGCCCTGGACGTACTCCGCCTGCTGTGTGACACCTACAGCGTCCCCGCTCACCGGGTGATCCTTGGACACCTGCATCGATTCCCGGACACGAGAATCCATCGGCAGGTCGCCGACGCCGGCGCCTTCCTGGCATTCGACGGCCCCTCCCGCATACACCACGCCACCGACTGGCGCCTGCTCGATAGCGTCGCCGCACTCGCCGACGCCGGCCACACCGGACAGATCCTGCTGGGCGGTGACACGGTCACCGCCACGGCCAGGTCCAGCGCCGACGGCCCAGGCATGCCGTACCTCCTGAGCTGCCTGCGCCCACGAATCGAGCACGAACTGGGCTCCGACGTCGCATCCGCGATCTTCGCCGACAACCCGGCTCGCGCATTCGCGGCACACTGGCGACAGCCATAACCGGCGCCCGAAAATGATGACCGCAACAGGCCACCGCGAAGACGACGGAGTTCGCGCGCTCCCAAATTGTGGAGGTTAGGGGACTCGAACCCCTGACCCCCTCACTGTCAGTGAGAGGATCATTACTTTAAGTCAGAAGGTCAACGGTAGCATCACGAGAAACCGCCGGTCAAACACTGCCGTTCACTGCGGTTGGATGCCGGTCCGTGCAGTTCAGCACGTGCCCGTGCTCCAGGTTTGCTCCACGCGTACCAGCGTGAACAGCCGCGCCGATGTGACGGCACTTGAACCGGCCCTCCACACGATGGCTACCCCTGACGGCTTGTGGCGAGGCGTGATCGAAGCTCCGTGGTGGCGTTGACCGGCCGCTGGCGGATCGTGGGGATGAGTGGTTGGGACCGCGACGCGATCGACCTGGTCGAGCCGGGTTTCATCGAGTTCAACCGGGACCGCACCGGCCAATTCGGTTTCATCGCCGTCCAGGGTTGGCTGGACTACCGTCCGGCCGAACGGAACGGCCGGCCCGGTGTCGAGTTCACCTGGGAAGGTGTCGACGAGGGCGACCAGGTCAGCGGCTTGTCTCGTCGATGACACGGCGGTCGAGGGTCATCTATTCTTCCATCTGGGCGACGACTCGAGTTTCCGGGCAGAACCGTTTACCACCGCTGATTGAA
>DASSAD010000168.1:0-42932 GCA_035685725.1 Amycolatopsis sp.
TGCTCGAAGAGGTCGCGAACCGCTTCGGCGCCGACGTTCCGGAGAGCGTGCCGGATGATCTCGTCGACGTCGACCCGCTCCAGGTGCCGGTCGAGGAGGAGTTCCGCGTCGGCACCATGGGACTGGGCTGGGACGCGGAGAGCAAGGCGGTGGTGATCGAACTCCTGGCCATCACCGAGGGCGAGGTGGACGAGACCGTCGTGCTCGACGACACCGAAGAAGGCCCCGACGCGGTGCGCGTGTTCCTGACACCCGCCGCCGCCCGCGCCTTCGCCGAGCGCGCCGACCGGGTCGTCAAGGCGGGCCGCAAACCCTGCCCGCTGTGCGGTGAGCCGCTCGACCCTGCCGGTCACATCTGTCCGCGTCAGAACGGCTATCGCCGTGAGACCGACCTCAGCGAAGGCTAGGTGGCGGTGACTCCTCCGACGGACCCGGGAGCCAAGGATCTCCTGGCGCACGGCCGGCTCGAAGTCGAGGGCCGGCTCGTGGACGCCTCCAACGTCACGCTGTACTGCACGATCGAACTCGACGGGATGAGCGGGCACGCGGTGTACAAGCCCGTGTCCGGGGAGCGCCCGCTGTGGGACTTCCCCGACGGCACGCTGGCCGGCCGTGAGGTCGCGACGTACGTGCTGTCGGACGCCTCCGGCCTCGGCAGCATCCCGCCCACCGTGCTGCGTGACGGGCCCTACGGCGCCGGCATGGTGCAACTGTGGGTGGAGACCACCGACGAGGAACTGGTCGACATCCGGGCGCCGGAAGACGTGCCCGACGGCTGGCGCGTGGTGCTCAGCGCACAGGACCGGTCCGGTGACCCCGCGGTCCTCACGCACGCCGACCACCCGGGCGTCCGCGACCTGGCGGTCCTGGACATCATCGCCAACAACACCGACCGCAAGGGCGGGCACGTGCTCGCCGGCGTCGACGGCCACGTCTACGGCGTGGACCACGGCGTCTGCCTGCACGCCGAGCCGAAGCTGCGCACCGTGCTGTGGGGCTGGATCGGCGACGCCCTGCCGGAAGACGCGGCGGAGAAACTGCGCGCCCTGCCGGAGAAGATCTACAACGGTCTCGGCGACGAGCTGTCCGCCCACCTCACCGGCGTGGAAATCGGCGCGATCGTCGAACGGGCCGAAAAGCTGTCGTCCACCGGCGTGTTCCCCGAACCGGGAGACGACTGGCGCGCGGTCCCCTGGCCGCTGTTCTAGCCGCGGTCTGCCGGCGGGCCCTACGGCCGATCATGAAGGACCGCAAGCGAACGCACGTGGCGGGTGGTTCGGAACGGTCAACCGTTCCGAACCACCCGGCCCTACGTCCCGCAGCGGATCAACGCTCGACTCCAGGCCCGTTCGCGGTGGTCTAGCAATTCCACTGGTGCGAGCCGATGTCGTAGTTGCCGGCCAGGGTCACCTGTGCGCCCTTTTTGATGCAACTGCCGATAGCACTGCTGTAGCCGGTGTAGCGATAGATCGTCACTCCCAAACCCGACGTACCGTTGTTGAAGACGTACTTCGGATAATAGATTCCGGCCCATGAGCACTCCGTGTACCAGTCGCTGGAGTCGTCCTGCCACTTGCACATGTCACCATAGGAGTCGTAGGCGCAGAAGTACGTAGACGGGCAGTCCTTGTAGGTGGACTGAGGGACCACGGCAGCCGGTGAGGTGGCCACCGTCGCTGCCGTGGCCACGTCGGATCTGGGCATGCCGCCGCCGGCGGAAGCCGGAGCGGCACCCGCTATCGCCAGCGCCACTGCCGCGCAGAGAATCGAGAGCAGGCCCAGCACCGACATTTTTTTGCTTCGCATCTGGTTTCCCTTCCTGGACGGGCATCGATGGTCGGAATCGCCGATCCCTCGTCACAAAGAATTTGTGCGGTCGTTCCCTTTCGGGTCCGATCGGTCGGGTACAACCCCGGGCTCGGCCGGCGCTCGGTCCGGCACGGGAGTCGCCCGCGGGCTGCGAGAACGAGGATGCAGGGCCGTTAGTGGGAAAACCGTGCGAACAACCTAAAAGTCGCGGGTCGGGCTGGTATCCCGGACCGAGGAACGTCCGTGAGGTCAGGGAGAAGTGATGGCGGTCGGGTTCCGGTTGCTCGGCAGCGTCGAGGCCGAGGTCGGCGGCGTGGCGGTCGACCTGGGGCATCCGAAGCAGCGCGCGGTGCTGGGAGTGTTGCTGGTGGAGGCCAATCACCTCGTGTCCACCGACCGGTTGCTCGACCGCGTCTGGGGCGAGCGACGTCCGGCACGGGGGCGGGAGACGGTCTACAACTACCTGTCCCGGCTGCGCACAGCTTTGCGCCCCGGCGGCGACGATGTTCGCCTGGACCGCCGCTCCGGCGGCTACCTGCTCGCGGTCGACGAGCAGGCCGTGGACATCCATCGGTTCCATCACCTGCTCACCCGGGCCCGGGCCGCCCGCGACGATCAGCGGGCGCTGGAGCTGTTCGAGCAGGCGCTGCGCCTGTGGCGGGGCGAGCCGTTGTCCGATCTGGACACGCCGTGGGCGAACGGCCTGCGTGCGACGCTGGCCGGCGAAAGGTTCGCCGTCGAACTCGATCACGTCGACGTCGCGTTGCGGTGCGGCCGGCACACGGAACTGCTCCCGAGCCTGTCCGCTCGCGCAGCGCAGCATCCGTTGGACGAACGCGTCGCCGGCCAGTTGATCCTTGCCCTGTACCGCAGTGGCCGCCAGTCCGACGCCCTTGCGCACTATCAGGTGCAGCGTCGTCGACTGGCAGACGAACTGGGCACCGACCCTGGTCCGGACCTACGGCGCCTGCACCACCGGATACTGACGGCTGATCCGGCATTGGCCAACTCGGGCACCGTGTCCGTCGACGAGCCCGGCGTTGCGGTGGTTCCCCGCCAGCTTCCGGCCGCGGTCACCCATCTCGTCGGCCGGGTGCGGGAGTTGGCCGCGCTCACCGCGCAGGTGGAGGCGGCCGGTGGGGCGGGGACGGTGGTGATCACGTCGGTGGGCGGGACCGCGGGAGTCGGTAAGACGGCGCTGGCGGTCCACTGGGCGCACCAGGTTCGGGACCGGTTTCCCGACGGACAGCTGTATGTCAACCTGCGCGGGTTCGACCCGGGCACGTGCGCGATGGATCCGGCCGAAGCGGTGCGCGGCTTTCTCACCGCCCTCGGCGTTGCCCCGCAACGCATCCCGCCGAGTCGCGAGGCCCAGATCGCCATGTACCGCAGCCTGCTGGACGGCAAGAGGATCCTCGTCGTCCTGGACAACGCTCGCGACGCACTGCAGGTCAGACCGCTGTTGCCCGGCACCGCGGGGGCGGTGGCCGTGGTGACCAGCCGAAACCGGTTGTCCGGCCTGGTCGCCGTGGACGGTGCCCAGCCGATCAGCCTGGACCTGCTCACCGAGGACGAAGCCCGGTCGCTGCTGGTTCGCCGGCTCGGGGCCGGTCCGGTGGCCGCCGAACCCCGTGCGGTGCGGCAGATCATTGCCCTGTGCGCCCGACTTCCGCTCGCGCTGGCCATCGCCGCCACCCGCGCGGCCCAGACCGGTTTCCCGCTCACCACGCTGGCGGCCGAACTGGCCGAGGCCGGTCAACGGCTGGACGTCCTGTCCGCCGGTGATCCGGCCAGTGAGGTGCGGGCGGTGTTCTCCTGGTCCTACACCGCGCTCTCCCCGGCGGCGGCCCGGCTGTTCCGGCTGCTGGGCCTGCACCCCGGCCCGGACGTCTCCGCCGCCGCGGCGGCCAGCCTCGCCGCACTGCCCGCGTCCCGGGTGCGAGGACTGCTGGCCGAGCTGACCGGGGCCAGTCTGCTCGCCGAGCATGCCCCTGGCCGGTACGCCTTCCACGACCTGTTGCGCGCCTACGCCGCAGACCAGGCCGATACCACCGACCCCGACCCGGAACGTCACGCCGCGGTGCAACGGATGTTGGACCACTACATGCACACGGCGCATACCGCCGCACGGCTACTGGGATCGGTTCGCGACCCGCTCACGCTGCCCCCGCCGCGACACGGGGTCACCCCGGAACACCCCGCCGATCACGAGCGGGCGCTGGCCTGGTTCGTCAGCGAGCGTGCTGTGCTGCTGGCCGTGGTGGACCACGCGGGCGCCGCCGGATTCGACACCCATGCCGGGCACCTGGCCCGGACCGTCGCCACCTTCCTCGACCGACGCGGGCACTGGCACGATCTGGCCGTCGTCGGCGAGGCCGCGGTGGCCGCCGCCGACCGGCGAGCCGACCCGGCCGGGCAACCTGTCGCCCACCGCATTCTCGCTCGCGCCTGCTTCCGGCTGCGCCGCCTCGACGACGCGCACACCCACCTGCGCACCGCCCTGGACCTGTTCGTGTCGACCGGAGACCTGGAGGGGCAGGCCGACACCCACATCGAGATCGCCCGACTGCGGGCGCGGCAGGGCCCGGACGCCATCACCGGGGCGCTCCACCACATTCAGTGGGCCGACGTGCTGCACCGGTCGACGGGACACCGGCTGGGGCAGGCCCAGACGCTCAATGCGATCGGCTGGTACCACGCCCGCAACGGAAACCACCCGCAGACCCTGATCTGCTGTCAGCAGGCCCTTCCACTACTCCAGGAGTTCCACGACCGTGAAGGCGAGGCCTACGCCTGGGACAGCCTCGGCTACGCCCACCATTACCTGAAGCACCATCCCGAGTCCATCGCGTGCTACCAGCACGCCGTCGACCTGTGCCGGGACCTGGGTGATCGCTACCTGGAATCGGATGTCCTGAATCGTCTCGGCGACACGCATCACGCGGCGCACGAAACCGATGCCGCCCGCGAGGCCTGGCACCAGGCCCTGAGCATCCTCACCGAACTCGATCATCCCGACGCCGACCGGATCCGCGCCAAGCTCGCCGGCCTCGACACGGCTCGCGAAAGCGAGCGTTCGGCTCTGCCTGCCGCGGACTGAATTTCCCGATCAGGCACGCCTTCGCCCGTCGAGGTCTCCCGCTGGGGCCCGGCCCAACGGTCAACAGTCGCACCGCGCGAGCCCGGCCCGGGTTTCAGGGTGTGGTTTCGGCCCGGGCGGTCCAGCGTCCTTCGTCGCGGGTGATCCGGATCGGGTGGTCGAAACATTTGGTGATCTGGTCGCTGGTGAGGACCTCCGCCACCGGACCCGCGGCCAGCGCCTGGCCCTGCCGGAGCAGCAGGGCGTGCGTGGTGCTCTCGGGAAGCTCTTCGAGGTGGTGGGTCACCAGCACCGTCGCCAGTTCCGCTTGCTCCTCGCGCAGCACGTTGAGGCTGGTCAGCAGTTGCTCTCGGGCCGCGAGGTCCAGTCCGGTGGCGGGCTCGTCGAGCAACAACAGCGGCGGGCGTGGCATCAGGGCCCTGGCGATGAGCGCCCGGCCACGTTCGCCCTGCGACAGGATCGTCCAGCGTGCGTCCCGCCTGGCCGTGAGCCCCAGCATCTCGATCAGGACGTCCGCGCGCGCCTCCTGCTCCGGGGTGGGGGTCCGCCGGGGCACCGGTTCGGTGGTGTTCGTCAGTCCGGTGAGCACGACGTCGCGAACGCCGAGGGGAACGCGTAAGGGATGACGGGGATCGACATGGCCCACGAAGGCCCGCAGCGCCCGCATGTCCACCCGCCCGAGCCGGTGGCCGAGCACCTCCACCGAGCCGCGCGTCGGATGGGCCCGCGCGCCCAGCAGGCTCAACAGCGTGCTCTTTCCCGCGCCGTTGCCGCCGAGCAGGGCCCAATGTTCCCCTCGCCGGACGGTCATCGTGATCGACTGCAGCAGCGGGTTGCCGTCGCGAACGAGATCCACCTCGCGGAGATCGAGCACGGGTCCGTCGTCGGCCGGTCGTACGGTGCTCACCGGCCCGCGACCGCCGACCTGGCGGACAGTGCCCTTTCTCGCCATTTCCCGGTCCCCGTGACCGTGTGGGTCGAGCAGGCCGGCGAGCAGTTCTGGTTCTGGCACGAACACCTCCGGCGGAGAAGCTAGCAAGGCGCGTTCAGGTCCGAAGATCGGCCCGGGGAGTCGCCGACACCGATCGCCGGGAACCGGCCGGATGCCGGCTACCTGCTCGCCGTTCGCCCGTTTCCCGTGGGATGGCAGGGATATCCTCGGCGTACCGGTGCGCGAGATGGGGGCGGGATGGACGTGGGAACGACGACGCAGCTGATCACCGTCGGGGCCACCCTCGGCGGCGTGGTGCTCACCCTCGTGACCAACGCCATGCTCGAAAACCGCCGGCTGCACGCCGCGCACCGGATCGAGTCGCTGAAGGCGGCGACGGAGGAAGCCAAGTGGTTGCGTGACGAGCGCGTGAAAGCGTATGCGGGCTTGTCGATCGCGGGCGAGGAAGCCTTTCAGTTCGTTCGATCCGAGTTCGCGGATGTGGTGCGGTCGGACAATCGCGACGAACGTGACGACATCGAAGCGCGCTGGCGCGAACGCCGCTCCGAGCTGCGGAAGGCGTACAACCAGGTGGCGCTGTTCGGCGCGGACGAGCCACGCCGGCACGCCAAGGAACTGTGGAAAGCCACTCGTAACGGAGTGAACGACTTCCTCGCCGGGCTGGACACGTCGAGTGGGGATTCCGACGCACCGGTCGACCACGACGGCGAGATGGACGAGATCCTCACCCGCATCGCCGACGCGAGTGCTCGCTTCCTCGATGCCTGTCGCGACGACCTCCAGGATCGGTCCCCTGCCGGCGGATCCGGCGCGGCACGGCTGTCCTGAACGCGCGGTGGTGCCGCCGACCGGACGACGGCTCGGTTCACGCGGAAACCAGAGAGCGGCGATCCGGCCGCGACCCGGGGCCGCCCGGCGTGGCGGCACGACGGGGAAGTGCTGCCGGCACTACCGTCCCCGGGCGTGCGATCCCATTCGTATGACGACATGCTCTCCGGCCGGGGCAAGCGCAAGATCCCCGAGGTCGCGGCCGAACCCGGGTTGGTGGTGGAGGAACCGGGCAGCGGGTTCTGCGGAGCCGTCCTCCGCCTCGAGTACGGCAATGCCGTCCTGGAGGACCGGCACGGCAGGCAGCGCGTTTTCCCGCTCGTTCCGGCCGGATTCCTCCTTGAGGGCAAGCCCGTCACACTCGTACCACCGAAGGCCGCCCCGAAACCCGATCGGGTGATTTCCGCGTCGGGCTCGGTGAAGGTTCAGGGGCTGCGGGCGCGCACCGCCCAAGATTCACGCATCTGGGTGGAAGGCCGGCACGACGCGGAGCTGGTCGAGCGGGTCTGGGGCCACGATCTGCGGGTGGAGGGCATCGTCGTCGAACCGCTCGACGGCGTCGACGTGCTCGCCGAGCGGATCGCGGAGTTCGGCACCGGGCCCGGGCGGCGGCTCGGCGTCCTGGTGGACCATCTGGTGCCGGGCAGCAAGGAATCGCGTCTGGTCGAACGGATCCGTGACGACGAGGTCCTCGTCACCGGTCACCCCTACATCGACATCTGGCAGGCCGTGAAGCCCGCGTCGGTCGGCATACCGGCCTGGCCGGTGGTCCCCCACGGGGTCCCGTGGAAGGAGGGCGTGTGCGCCGCCCTCGGCTGGGGCGAGCCGTACGAGGGCTGGCAGCGGGTGCTCGGCGCACTCGGCAGCTTCCGGGATCTGGAATCTCCGCTGATCGGAGCGGTCGAACGGCTGATCGACTTCGTCACCATCGCGTGAAGTCACACCGTTGTCACGTCGAGCGTATCGGTCGCCGCCCGCGGTGAGCTTCTGCCACGATGAGCACATGACACCCGCGCTCGTCTGGCTGATCGCGGCAATCGTGTTGATCGCCGCCGAGGTGCTGTCCGGCGACTTCGTGCTGGTCATGCTGGGATTGGGCGCGCTCGCCGGAGCGGGCTCCGCGGCGATCACCGGCAACCCGCTGATCGATGTGCTCGTCTTCGCGGTGGCCTCGGCCGGGCTGATCTGGATCGCGCGGCCCGCCCTCAAACGCCGGTTCCTGCACGGCCCGGACGTGAAGACCGGAATCGACGCGCTGATCGGCGCGCGTGCCATAGTGCTGTCCACCGTGGACACCCACACCGGGCGGATCAAGATCGGCGGTGACGTCTGGTCGGCGCGCAGTTACGTCGAAGGCCAGCGAATCGAGCCCGGCACGAAGGTAACCGTGGTAGAGATATCTGGCGCGACGGCCGTGGTGTCGCCCGAGCCGTGATGGAACAACCTGCACAAGGGGAGAGATCTTGACCACCGCAGCCGTCATAGTTGTCGCGGTAATCGCCCTGCTCGTGATCATCACCATCGCGAAGGCGATCATGGTGGTGCCCCAGGCCCAGTCCGCCGTGATCGAGCGGCTCGGCAGGTTCCGCACCGTGGCCTCGCCCGGCCTGAACTTCCTGATGCCCTTCCTCGACAAGGTGAGAGCCCGCATCGACCTGCGGGAACAGGTCGTCTCCTTCCCGCCGCAACCGGTGATCACCGAGGACAACCTGACGGTGTCCATCGACACCGTCGTCTACTTCCAGGTCACCGACTCGCGTGCCGCGGTCTACGAGATCTCCAACTACATCGTCGGTGTCGAGCAGTTGACCACCACGACACTGCGCAACGTCGTCGGCGGGATGACCCTGGAACAGGCGCTCACCTCGCGCGACCAGATCAACAACCAGCTGCGCGGGGTGCTCGACGAGGCGACCGGCCGGTGGGGCATCCGCGTCGCGCGGGTAGAGCTCAAGGCCATCGATCCGCCACCCTCCATCCAGGACTCGATGGAGAAGCAGATGCGCGCCGACCGCGAGAAGCGCGCGATGATCCTCAACGCCGAGGGTCAGCGAGAGGCCGCGATCAAGACCGCCGAAGGCCAGAAGCAGTCGCAGATCCTGGCCGCGGAAGGCCAGAAGCAGGCGACGATCATGCAGGCCGAGGCCGACCGGCAGTCGCGCATCCTGCGCGCCCAGGGTGAGCGGGCCGCCCGCTTCCTGCAGGCACAGGGGCAGGCGAAGGCGATCGAGAAGGTCTTCGCGGCGGTCAAGGCGGGCAAGCCCACGCCGGAGGTGCTGGCCTACCAGTACCTGCAGACGCTGCCGCAGATGGCGCAAGGCGATGCCAACAAGGTGTGGCTGGTGCCCAGTGACTACGGCAAGGCGCTGGAGAACTTCGCGCGCGCCTTCGGCAAGCAGGACGACGACGGCGTGTTCCACTACGAGCCGCCGAAGGAGGAGGCGGTCGAGCCTCCGGCCCTCGACGACGACGAGGTGGCCAGCTGGTTCGACACCTCCACCGATCCGCGGATCGCCGAGGCGGTCCGGGCGGCCGAAGCCGTGGCCCGGCAGGAGGTGCCGAGCGCGATCAGCTCGCCGACACCGCCCCCGGCGCCGCCGGCGGCGGTCGATGTGCTGCGCGGTGGCTCGGGGTCGTCCACACCACCGGCGCCACTGGCACCGGCGGCACCACCGGCCGCGCCGCCCGAGTCGTCCGCGCCCGCGGAGCCCGCGGAAGCCATCGAGCAGTCGCCCGCATCTGGGCAGGCGGTGCCGGGGGTTCCAGGGGTGCCGCAGCCGGGGCTGCCGGTGCGGCAGCCCGGGCACCACTACGGCACCCCGCCGATCAGCCCGTTCCCGAGCCAACAGCCCCCGCAGGGCGGGCAGAATCCGCCACAGCGATAGCGCTTTCTCCGCAACGGTTCGAGGCCATCCCGTGAAACCGGGGATGGCCTCGAACCGTTGCGGGACCTACCTCGTGCCGTGTGGCCGGACGTAGGTGGAATCGGCCGCGATGTCGGCGCGCGACCGGTCGGTGATCAGCACCCCACAGATCACCGTGATCACGGCCGACAGCACGATGAAGGCCGAGATCGAGTACGGTGTCCCCGTCGCGTACAGGAGCCAGGTGGCCAGCAGCGGGGCGGGCCCACCGGCGAACACCGACGCCAGCTGATAGCCCAGACCGGCGCCGCCGTAGCGCAGGTGGGTCGGGAAGCTTTCCGCGATGAACGCCGCTTGCGGGCCGTACTGCATCGCGTGCGGGATCATCGACACCACGATCGCGATGAAGATGGCCGCGTAGCCCCCGTCCTTCAGCAGGGCGAAGTACGGGAACGCGAACAGCCCGGTCAGCACCGCTCCGGTCAGATAGACCTGCTTACGGCCGAAGCGGTCCGACAGTTGCGAGAACAGCGGAATGGTGAACAGTTCGACCAGCGCCGCGATCAGCACCGCGTTGAGCACGAACGTCTTCGAGTAGTGGTGGGTCGCCACCACATACACCAGGACGTAGCTCGTGTAGAGGTAGAACGGCATCTGTTCGCTGAACCGCAGTCCCGCCGAGAGCAGGATTTCCCGCCAGTGGTGCCGGATCGCGTCCGAGACCGGGCTGCGCGAGATCCGCTTCTGCGCCACCACCTTGGCGAACATCGGCGTTTCCAGGATGCGCAGCCGGATCGCCAGGCCGATCCCGACCAGGATGAGGCTGACCAGGAACGGCACGCGCCAACCCCACGAGCTGAACGCGTCGTTGGACAGCACCGCGGACAGCAACGTCATTCCGCCCGTGCCGAGGACCAGGCCGACCGGCACGCCGATCTGGGCGAAACTGCCGAGCAGGCCGCGTTTGCGCTGGTCGCCCCATTCCATGGCGAGCAACACCGAACCACTCCACTCGCCGCCGATCGCGATGCCCTGGATCAACCTGAGCGCGACCAGGATCAGCGGCGCGGCCGCGCCGATCGTCGCGGCGCCGGGCAGGACACCGACCAGCCCCGAGGCGATCCCCATCGCCAGCAGTGTGATGATCAGGGTGGTCTTTCGCCCGATCCGGTCGCCCCAGTAGCCGAAGATCGCCGCGCCGATCGGCCGCGCGGCGAACCCGACCGCATAGGTCGCGAAGGACTGCATCGCGCCCGCGAAGCTGCTCGACGTGGGGAAGAACAGGTGCGGGAAGATCAGTGCCGCTGCCGTGTTGTAGAGGAAGAAGTCGTACCACTCGATGGTCGTCCCGATGGCTCCCGCCACCGCCGCCCGGCGCACCTGGGTCGACTCACCGGCTTCCTGGGCGCCGAGTGTCCGGTCCGCTTCTTTGCGTCCGTGAACCATGCTCACCTGCCTCCTGTGACCGAATTCACGGAAGTCGCCTCCCGTGACCGCACCTCAAACTTCCGGACAGATCATCAAAAGTCCAGGCGAGGCGGACGGTTTTATAGCGAATACATGCAGTTGTCACCTGGCGCTGCACCTACGATCGGTCTCGTGGCAGAACCGAAACCCCTCCGCGCCGACGCGCGGCGCAACCGGGTCCGGGTGCTCAGGGCCGCGGAGGCCGTCTTCGCCGCGCGGGGCGCGGGCGCCTCGACGGAGGAAGTGGCCAGAGAAGCCGGTGTCGGCATCGGCACGGTGTTCCGGCATTTTCCGACCAAGGAAGCGCTTCTCGAGGCGGTGCTGGTGGAGCGCATGCGCGAGTTCGCCGAAGAAGCCGAGCGGTGGTCCGCGGCCGAAGAACCCGGAACCGCGTTCTTCACCTTGCTCGCCGACTGGGTCGGGCTGGGTGCCGCGAAAAACGCTTACAGCGACGCGCTCGCCGCGGTGGGCGCCGCGGTGCCCCGGCTCGGCGGGGAACCCGGGGCGCGGGTGCGTGAAGCCCTGCGCACCTTGCTGACCGGTGCGCAGAAGGCCGGGGCCGTCCGTCTGGACGTCGATGTGCCCGAACTGATCGCGTTGCTGGTCGGCGCGTCGCACGCGGTCGGACAGCTGGGCGAGGACACGCCTTTGCGCCAACACGCCGTCGGGATCATTTTCGACGGTCTGCGTCCGTCACACGGGTAACAGTTCCGGACGCTTGGGCTGGACGCTGTCGCCGGAGGACTCGCCTCGCAGCCGCCGTTTGATCCAGGGCAGCGCGTGCTCGCGGCCCCACTGCAGGTCTTCCGCGCGCCGTTGTCGCGAGCTCAGCGCGGGCCGCGGTCCGAGCACGACCGACGCCAGGTCGTGCGGCTCACCGAGCACGTCGAGGACGGCGATCGCGACTTCGGTGTGCCCCAGGGAATTGAGGTGCAACCGGTCCGCCGACCACAACCGGCGGTCCCGCAGCTGCCGCATCGACCACATGTCCACGAGCAGGGCGCCGTGCCGGGCCGCGATCACGCGGGTGTGCTCGTTGTAGATCGCGGCCCGCCCGCGCAGCTTGCGGAACAGCGGGTCTTCGACGCCGTCCACGCCG
Organism: Amycolatopsis sp.; assembly: GCA_035685725.1. Taxonomy (GTDB): domain Bacteria; phylum Actinomycetota; class Actinomycetes; order Mycobacteriales; family Pseudonocardiaceae; genus Amycolatopsis_E. Next base: position 12,120 of record DASSAD010000168.1, read on the forward strand.
GTGAACAGCACGACGGTGGCGCCGGTCTCGGCCAACCGGGCGACCGCCCGGTCGTACCGGGCGGCGAGCAGGTCGATGTCGACCTTGGGGCGCAGCAGATCGTTGCCGCCGGCATAGAGGGTGACCAGATCGGGTTCGAGCGCGCCGGCCCGGTCGAGCTGCTCGGCGAGGACCTGGTCGAGCAGCCGGCCCCGGACGGCGAGGTTGGCGTAGCGGAACCCGGGCGTGCGAGCCGAAAGTTGCTCGGCCACGAGATCCGCCCAGCCCCGGACACCGTTGGGGCGAGCGGGATCGTCGTCCCCGACGCCCTCCGTGAAGGAGTCTCCGATGGCCACGAACCGCTTGCTCATGATCGAAGATTATGGCGAGGCCGATCCGCGGCCACGCGCGCCCTCGTCGCGGAGCCGTCTTGATCGGGTTATGGCGTCTTTGCCGTTTTCCTCGATACCCTCGCTGAATGGGTCGACGCGGACTTGTGCTCGGTGCCGGCGGGGTGGCGGGAATCGCCTGGGAGACGGGCCTTCTGGCCGGGCTCGCCGAAGGTGGCGCCGATCCGTGCACGGCCGATCTCGTCGTCGGCACCTCGGCCGGTTCCACGGTGGCGGCGCAGGTCACCAGCGGCGTCGCGGTCTCAGACCTGTACCGGCGGCAGGCGGACCCGGTGTCGCACACCCGCGAACTACCGGCCCTCCTCGGTCGGGAAGCGCTGCTCGCACTGTTTTCCGGCGCCTACGGCGAGACCCAGGACGTCCTCGACCGGCGACGGCGGATCGGAGCCATGGCACTGGCTGCGCCGACGGTTTCCGAAGCCGAGCGCCGAGCGGTCATCGCGGCCAGGCTCCCGGTGCACGACTGGCCGCCGGGGGACCTGAGAATCGTCGCGGTCGACGCCGAATCGGGCGAAACGCGGGTGTTCGACTCCGCGTGGGGTGTGGAACTCGTCGACGCCGTCGCCGCGAGTGGCGCGGTACCGCAAACCTGGCCGCCGGTCACCATCGGTGGACGCCGCTACATCGACGGCGCCACCCGTTCCGCGGAGAACGCGGACCTCGCCGCGGGATGCGACCGGGTCCTCGTCGTCAAGGCGATGGAGATTCCCGGCGTCGACAATCTCGCCAGGCAGGTCACCGCGTTGCGCGAGCAGGGTTCACGGGTGGTGGTGCTGAGCCCCGACGCGGCGTCGGTGGCGGCGATCGGTCCGAACCTGCTCGACCCCGCCGTGCGCGGTCCCGCGGCCAAGGCCGGTTACCGGCAGGGTCTGCGCTCGGCCGCGGAAGCGGGCGAGTTCTGGCACTGAAAGCATGGCCCAGACCTGCGTTGACGGCGTACTCGGTGCGGGCACGCCACTGCGTGTCAGGTCACCGTCCCATGAGCAGGACCGGCTTGATGGTCGCACCGGACGCCGAATCCGCCATGGCGGTGTTGACCTCCTCGAACCGGTAGTGGCGGATGAGCCGTTCGAACGGGAAGCGGCCGCGCTCGTGCAGTGCGATGAGCCGGGCGAGCAGGAGATCGGCCCGGCCGTCGCCGCCCATGATCCCGCGCAGGCTCCTTCCCTTGTACAGCAACGACATCATCGGCACCGTCAGCTGCCGGCCGGCACCGGCGACGAAGCCGCACACTCCGCGAGTGGCGGTCGATTCGACGGCGGTGGCGATCAGTTCGGGCACGCCGGTGGAATCGAAGGCGACCTCGCATCCGCCGCCGGTGTGGTCCCGGATCTCGGCGGCCACGTCGGAACCGGCGGAGGTGTCGATGGTGTGGGTCGCGCCCAGTTCCGCCGCCAGCGCCAGTCTCGCGGCGACCCGGTCGATGACGATCACCTGCCCGGCACCGGACGCGACGGCGGCCATCACCGCGGACAGCCCGACGGCGCCCGCGCCGAACACCGCGACCGAACCGCCCGCCGCCACCGGCATCGCGTTCAGGATCGCGCCGGCCCCGGTCTGGATGCCACAGCCCAGCGCTGCCAGCAGGGTCAGGTCCGCCTCCGCCGGCACCTTCATCGCATTGCGCTGGGTCGCCAGGGAATGGGTGGCGAAGGACGACTGGCCGAAGAACATGGCGGGGACTTCGGTGTCGCCGCGATGGGCCCGCGGTGAGCCGTCCGCGCGGCGGCCGCCGAAGGTGAGCGCGACGTTGTCGTCGCAGTAGGGGGTCCGGCCGGAAAGGCACTGCGGACACCGCCCGCAGTAGTCGGGCGTGAGCAGCACCTTGTCGCCGGGCCCGATCGCCGTGACGGCCGTGCCGACGCGCTCGACGACGCCCGAACCCTCGTGGCCGAGGATCATCGGCAGGCGGATCGGGACCTCCCGGTCGCGTGCCCGCTGGTCGGTGTGGCAACTGCCCGCGGCCTCGATGCGCACCAGGATCTCGTCGTCGCGTGGCTCGTCCAGGTCGACTTCTTCGAGGCGCAGCGGTTGCCCGGTCTCCCACGCGACGGCCGCCGTGATCCTCATGGCCGCCCGCGCGGCACGTCGGCACCGGACCGTTCCCGGGGACCGCCGGCGCGCGCACGGTCTTCGCCGACCCACGGTATTTCCTCGCCCATCCACTTGACCACGGTCAGCGACTTGAACAGCCACCCGCCGTCGACCTTGGTGCACAGGTTGTCCCAGTTGCCCAGACCGAACACGAAGTTGGTGCGGTAGTCGAGATTGTGTTGCAGGATCGAGAAGAACGCCTTCACCCGCACGTCCGGGCCTTCCGGCGTCATCAGGAAGTGGTTGGCCAGATGCTGGCGGCCGATGAACCAGCCCGCCTTGTCGTACCACAGCTGCGCCAGCAGGTCGCGGATCCGCTCGCCGGAGAACCGGCCCTGCGGCTGGTGTTCCAGGTAGCCGTCCTCGGCGAAACACGCGACCACGGCGTCGGCGTCGCCGGTGTTGAGGCCCCAGGCGTACCGGGCGAACAGCTCCATGATGTCGAGCCGGTCTTCGACGGGGATCCGGTGTGCGGTCATCGGCGCGGGCCTCCCGTGTGCTGTTCGGCGAAGCGGCGGATCGTCTCGCCCAGCGTGTCGTCGACGCCGAGCGAGGCGATCTCCGAGATGTGCTGGTGCCCCGGCACCCAGGTCAGTGCGGGCAGGATCCCGTCCACGGCGACGAAAGCGGCGGCCACGCTCGCCAGCTGACGCTGGAAGTCCCGTGGATCGCCTTCCGCGACGCCGAAGAGCATCGGCACCTTCGAAGTGAGCAGGCCGGGCAGCGGGGACCGGTCCAGGCGGGCGGCCGCGTCGGTGCCGAAATACGCGGTGAGCGGCTCGTTCGGCTCCGCGATGCCGAGATCGTAGATCCCCGACAGCAGGACGGCCGCGCTGAGCGCGCTTTCGCCCATGGCCAGCCGGCACGCGACATGGCTGGCACCGGCCGAATGTCCCATGAGGACGATCCGGTCCGGGTCGCCGCCGTAGTCCGCCGCGTGGCGCCGGACCCAGTCGAGCGCGGCACCGACGTCGTCGGCGCCCGCGGGCCACGGGTACTCCGGCGCCAGCCGGTAGGTCATGGTGACCCCGATCATGCCCCGGTCGACCGCCCAGCCGCCGATGTGGTCGTAGAACGGGGTTCCCGGCAGGTGCTTGTCACCGCCGACGAAACCGCCGCCGTGCACGAAGACCAACACCGGCCGGGCCCGCGCGTCCCCGGTGGTGTGCACGTCCAGCCGGTGCCGCTCGTGCGGCCCGTAGCGCAGGTCACGGTCGACCTTCGGCGCCTGATAGGCCCGCGCGCGGTGCAGCGGCGCGTACCGTGACCAGGTCCGTTCGATCATCTCGGGGGTGATTTCCTCGATCTCGGTCATCGGCCAACCTCCTCGTCCGCGATCCAGTTGCCGTGGAAGCCGAGCGGAATCCGGTGCGGGATGTGGATCGTGGCCACCGGTCCGGCGGCGAGGTCCTGTGCGTGCAGGATGACGACCTCCGCGCTGCCGGCGGGAAGATCGGACACGTAGGTCATGAGCCACCCGTCGTCCTCCGCGGCCGAGGCGGAGCGGGGCACGAAAACCGCTTCCATCCCGAACCGTCCGCTACCGTAGGCGAAGCTTTCGCTTGTCCCGCGGTCGAGATCCTGTTTGAGCAGTTGGCTGTCGCCGTCGGACCGTCCGCTGAAATACCCGTAGCGGTGGCGGTGCCCGGTCAGCCGATCGTCGATGCGCGGCATCTCCTGCGGGCGGTCGTCCAGGCGCTCGACGCGGGTGTGCCCGGTGACCGGGTCGAGGATGAACCGGTCCAGCCGCGACGGCGATTCCGTCGGCCCGGTCGGGTCGTCGACGAACAGCTTCGCGTAGCTGACGCCGTCCAGCGCCACCTTGCCGTCGGGCAGGTCGAAGGCGTTGAGGATGTGGAACACCGCGGTCTGCTCGACCTCGCACCAGCGCACGTCGCCGGCCTTTCCACTGCCGTTTCCGGTGCCGTCGCGGGGCACGAGTGCCCACCGCGTGGGGTAGGCGAAGTTCCACCGGTAGGGGAAGGCGAAGCCCTTGTCCGCCATCGCCGGGCTGTAGTCCACCGGCCCGTCGAGGAAGATCGCGAACCGTTCGGTCAGCGCCATGTCGTGCACCACCGGCCGGCCCGCCACCGGCACGTCGACCCGTTCGCGGATCTTCCCGTCGGTGCCGAGCACCTGGTAGCTGATGTGGCCCCAGTCCCAGTAGTAGGCCATCCCGTGGAGTTCGCCGCTGCCCGGATCGCGGTGCGGGTGTCCGGTCCACGAGCCGTTGAGCGTGCCCGAGAAATCGGACCGCGCCATGGTTTCCAGCTCGTAGCTCAGCTCCATCGGCAGCACGCCCGCCTCGGCGAAACACCACGTCTTGCCCGCCTGCGCGAACAGGTGGGTGTTGACGACGTTGGTGTCGACGTAGCGTGGACCACCGCCGAGCTGTTTCGGACCCGGCACCGCGGGCAGGCCGCGGCTGGCGACCACCTGGTCGTCGCGGACGAACCGGTTGCGGTACCACTCGGCCCGGCCCTCGCGCAGCCGCACCCCGTGCACCATTCCGTTGCCGGTGAACCAGTTGTGCGTCGCCGGGTCCTCCGGATCGACCGGGTTCGGGCCCACCCGCAGCAGGCGGCCGTTCAGCTCCGGCGGGATCGTCCCGGTCACCCGCAGATCGTGCGCGGTGACTTCCTGGTCGACGGGCGCGAACGGTCCGGACAGGAACTGGTTCACGGGCGCTTCCCGTTCGGTGCCGGTCATCGTCGACCCTCCACGCGCATGTGGTGCCCTCTCTCCGAAGCGTCGCAGGGCGGCCGGGCGGCTGTCATTGGATGCGGTCGCCAAACCTCGTGCCGGGCTTGTACTTTCCGTCTATGGCAGAGGCGATCGCGCGGCGGCTGCTGGCCGGTCTCACTCCACCGCCGGAAACGGTCGAACCCGCCTGCGACGCGACGGAAATCGCCGAAGCCACCGCGGCGCTCGGCGAAGACGCCGTGCGGTGGGCGATCGCCTTGGGCCGCACCGCCTTCGACGCCGTGCTGCGCGAGATCCGTGCCGAGCACCCGCCGGAGTTCTACCTCCGGCTCTCGCGCGCGATCGAGCGCTCCGCGGTCGATCTGCTGCGGCTGCTCGCCGGTGCGACCGCGGAGTTCACGCTGAATCCCGATCAGCTCGCGGTGGTGGGCAGCGCGGCCCGCGACGAGCTTCCCTTCGAGAACACCGTGCACGGGCTGCGCATCATTCAGCGGTCGTGGACCCGGACGTTTCTCGATCTGGCCGAGACGCATCGTCCCGCGCGGGAACGCATTCCGGTGCTGCGCGCGGTCACCGAGGTGGTCACCTCGTTCTTCGACCAGACCGTCGACGCGGTCGTCTCGGAGTACCTGGCCGAACGGCAGCGGCTGCTCGCGCAGCGGAGGGGTGACCAGCGGCACCTGGTGTCGGTGATCCTGGCCGGGCAGCACGCCGACCCCGCCGCGGCCCGCACGCTGCTGGGCGTCGATCTCGCTCGGCACCATCTGGCTTTCCTGGTGTGGCTGGACGATTCGTCCAATGAGCACCTGACCGCGCAGTCCCCTGAGCGGCCCCCTGAGCAGTCAGGTGGGCAGGGCTACCTCGAACAGGTCGCCCAGGACGTCGCGCGGGCTCTCGGGTGTGGTGATCCCTTTGTCGCGGGCCTCGATGGCGGGGCACTGCCGGCGTGGGCGAGCCGCCCCCGGCCGTTCACCGACGCCGACACCGCCGCGGTCCGCGCCCTCGAACCCGCCGGTGTGCGGATCGCGCTCGGGCAGCCGGAGCCGGGCGCGGTGGGGTTCCGCCGCAGCCATCTCGCCGCCCAGGACGCCCGCCGGATCGCGAAGTGGACACCGACCGCCCGCGTGGTGGTCTATGCCGAGGTGGCGCTGGTCGCGTTGCTGGGCAACGATCTCGAACGCGTCCGCTGGTTCGTCGGCGAACAGCTGGGTCCGCTCGCCGGTGACGCGCCGGCCACCGCGGAGCTGCGCCGGACCCTGCTCACGTTCTTCGATCTCGGGGGCAGCCTGGTCAAGACCGCCGCCGCGCTCCACGTGCACCGCAACACGGTGGTCTACCGGCTGCAGCGGGTCGAACGCATCCTCGGCCGACGACCCGCCGAGCGTCCACTGGAGACACACGCGGCGCTCCGCCTCGCGGCGCTCGGACGAGAGAACCCGCAGAGCTGAGGACGCGTCACGGCACCGTGTCGAGCCGGGAGGGGGACAGGGCGTGGTCGATGACCATCGCGGCCGCACCCAGCACACCCGCCCGCGCACCCGCGCGCGACTGCACGATGCGGAGATCCTCGGTCGCCAGGGGCAGGGACCGCTGGTAGACGATCTCGCGGACACCGGCGATGAGGTGTTCTCCCGCTTGGGACAGGGCACCGCCGACGACGATGACCGACGGGTTGAGCAGGCTGACGGCCGTGGCGAGGGCTTCCCCGATGTCGCGTCCCGCCTGCCGGAGCGATCGGATCGCCGCCACCGACCCGCCCCGGGCCAGGTCCACGACGTCCGCGCTGGTGCGGGCCGGAACGCCCAGGCTGGTCAACTTCGCGGCCACCGCGGCACCGCTGGCCACGGCTTCGAGACAGCCGACATTGCCGCAGCGGCACGGCATTTCCGCGCCGTGCGGGACCCGCACATGCCCCAGGTCACCGGCCGCGCCACGGGAGCCGCGGTGGAGCCGGCCGTCGCCGATCAGGCCCGCGCCGATGCCGGTCGCGACCTTCACGAACATCAGGTCGGGCGCCTCGGGCCAGTGCGCGCGGTGTTCGCCGATCGCCATCAGGTTGACGTCGTTGTCCACCAGGGCGAGCGCGGTGTCCAGCCGCCGACGCAGGTGCCCCGGCACGTCGAAACCGTTCCAGCCCGGCATGATCGGCGGGTTCACCGGACGGCCACTGGCGTGCTCGACCGGTCCCGGCAGGCCCACTCCGACGCCCAGCAGGTCCTTCGCCGCGCGTCCGGCCTCGGTGAGCAGTGCCGGGCCCGTTTCGCTGACGTGGTCGAGGATTCGCTCCGGTCCGGCGGCGATGTCGAGCGGCGTCTCCCGCTCGGCGACGATGGTGCCGCCCAGGTCGGCGACCGCCAGTTTGACGTGGGTCGCGCCGATGTCCACGGCGAGGACGACGCGAGCGCCCGGGTTGAAGGCGAACATGCCCGGCGGGCGTCCCCCGGTCGACCCGGCCTTGTCGGCATGGCGCAGCAATCCCGCGGCCAGCAGGGATTCGACGCGGTCGGCGACGGTCGAGCGAGCCAGCCCGGTCTCGGCCGACAACTCGGCCCGGGTCCGGGGCCGCCCGTCGCGCAGCAGTCGGAGCAGCGCGCCCCGGCCCCCGACTTCCGGCATGGCGAGCTGTTCCTTTCTTCCGTTTGATGGCTTCTTTTGGCTATTTCACTCTAGAACATCTCTGACTTCAGTCCAGAGTGATGTGACTTCTGCTTGCCTGGCCACAAAAGTCTCCCTAGTCTCTCGGACCATGGACGCGGTGCGTGACGGGACAGGGACCGGCCTGGGGATCGGCATGATCGGGTACGCGTTCATGGGGAGAGCGCATTCCCATGGCTGGCGCAACGCCCGCAGCTTCTTCGATCCGCCCGCGGAACCGCGGTTGGCCGCGATCGCAGGCCGGGACAAGGCCGCCGCCGCGGAGACCGCGCGCCTGTTCGGCTGGCAGTCGGTCGAGACCGACTGGCGGGCCCTGATCGCCCGGGACGACATCGATCTCGTCGACATCTGCACGCCGGGGGACACGCACGCGGAGATCGCGATCGCGGCGCTGGAAGCGGGCAAGCACGTTCTCTGCGAGAAACCGCTGGCGAATTCGGTGGCCGAGGCCGAAGCGATGGCCGAGGCCGCCGAGCGCGCGCACGCGCGCGGGGTCCGCACGATGGTCGGCTTCACCTACCGCCGGGTGCCCGCGATCGCGCTGGCGCGCAAGCTGGTGGGCGAAGGCCGCATCGGCACCCTGCGGCACGTGCGCGCCCAGTACCTGCAGGACTGGCTCTCGGATCCGGCGGCGCCGCTGACCTGGCGCATGCAGAAGGAACGAGCCGGTTCCGGTGCGCTGGGCGACATCGGCGCGCACGCGGTCGACCTCGCGCAATACCTCACCGGGCAACGAGTCACCGGAGTGAGCGCGACGCTGGAGACATTCGTGACACAACGCCCGTTGCCCGGACAAGACGGCGTCACCGGGCCGGTCACGGTCGACGACGCCGCCGCGTTCTTCGGCCGGCTCGACGGGGGCGGCCTGGCGACCTTCGAGGCGACCCGGTTCGCCGCGGGGCGCAAGAACTCGATCCGGATCGAGCTCAACGGCACCGCCGGCAGCCTGGCCTTCGACTTCGAAGACATGAACGTGCTGCACTTCTACGACGCCACCACCGATGCCGGGACCCGGGGATTCACCCGCATCCTGGTGACCGAACCCGAGCATCCCTACGCCGGTGCCTGGTGGCCGCCCGGGCACGTGCTCGGTTACGAACACGGTTTCACCCACCAGGCCGCCGATCTGCTGACCGATATCGCGGGCGGGCGGGACCCCGAGCCCTCCTTCGCCGACGGGCTCCAGGTGCAACGCGTGCTCGACGCGGTCGAGCGCAGCGCGGCGGCGGAGAGCAGGTGGACCGGTGTGGCCGGGGAAGGCGCGGCCGGCGCCTGAGGCGGTGATCCGCCCGATTCCCACGGATTCCCACCGATTCCCACCGACTCCTGCCCGACGACGAGACAGAGGAGAAGCCATGCCACGCCCGATCACCCTCTTCACCGGCCAGTGGGCCGATCTGCCGTTCGAGGAGGTGTGCCGGCTCGCCTCCGAATGGGGCTACGACGGCCTCGAAATCGCCTGCTGGGGCGACCATTTCGAGGTGGACAAGGCCGTCCGGGACGACGACTACGTGCGGGGCCGGCTCGACCTGCTGGCCAAATACAACCTGAAGGTCTGGGCCATCTCGAACCACCTGCTCGGCCAGGCGGTCTGCGACAACCCGATCGACGAGCGGCACCAGGCGATCCTGCCCGCCCGGATCTGGGGCGACGGCGAACCCGAGGGAGTGCGCCGACGCGCCGCGGAGGAAATGAAGGACACCGCGCGTGCGGCGGCGAAACTCGGCGTGGACACGGTCATCGGCTTCACCGGCTCGTCGATCTGGCACACCGTCGCGATGTTCCCACCGGTGCCGGAGGGAATGATCGAACGCGGTTACCGTGACTTCGCCGACCGGTGGAACCCGATCCTCGACGTCTTCGACGAGGTCGGCGTGCGGTTCGCGCACGAGGTGCACCCGACGGAAATCGCCTACGACTACTGGACGACCGTGCGCACCCTGGAGGCGATCGGCCACCGCGAGGCGTTCGGGCTGAACTGGGACCCGAGCCATTTCGTGTGGCAGGACCTCGACCCGGTCGGCTTCCTGCTCGATTTCGCCGACCGGATCTACCACGTCGACTGCAAGGACGCCCACCGCCGGACCGGCAACGGCCGCAACGGCCGGATGGGCTCGCACCTGCCGTGGGGCGACCTCCGCCGGGGCTGGGACTTCGTGTCCACCGGGCACGGCGACGTGCCGTGGGAGGACTGCTTCCGCGCGCTCAACGCGATCGGCTACACCGGCCCGGTCTCCATCGAGTGGGAGGACGCCGGGATGGACCGGCTCGCCGGTGCCCCCGACGCGCTCGCGTTCGTGCGCCGGTTGTCCCGCATCGAGCCGTCGGCATCGTCGTTCGACTCGGCCTTCGGCGGAAACTGAGCGTCGCCGGCACGACAGTCCACGATGGACAGCCCGCGGTGGGTGGGTCCCCGCGTCGGGTAAGCGCTTTCTGTGGTCGGAGCTGGCGGCTCATCCCGCGCCGGTCCCGCCCGGCGGCGGTATCCGCGGCACTCGAATTTCGCCGTGCGCTCTCGACCAAGAACCGATGCGGTCTGAGCCAACTTCGGTGGCGCGTGGCGACTTAGGCTCGGGGGAGCGCTCCAGGTCCGCAAGCCTGGGGCCGGAGCCGACCAGCCGTGACCGGACAGGACGCCGCCCATGCACATCCACGCCGCTGTGGTCCGCCGGCCAGGGGGCCCGTTCGCCGTCGAGGAACTCGACCTCGACGATCCGCGCCCCGACGAGGTTCGGGTCCGCCTGGTCGCCACCGGGGTCTGCCACACCGACGCCGTGGTCCGGGACCAGACGTTGGCCACCCCGCTTCCCGCGGTCCTGGGACACGAAGGTGCCGGTGTGGTCGAGGCGGTGGGGGCCGCGGTGCGCGGTGTGGCGCCCGGAGACCACGTCGTGCTGACCGTCAACAGCTGTGGCCGCTGCGGGAACTGCCTGAGCGGTGCGCTCACCTACTGCGACGACATCTACGCCGTGAACTTCGGCGGTCGGCGGCCCGACGGTTCCACTTCGCTCAGCGCGGGCGGAGCCGAGATCTCCTCCTACTTCTTCGGGCAGTCCTCCTTCGCCACCCATGCCAACGTCGCCGAACGCTCGGTGGTCAAGGTGGGCAAGGATCTTCCGCTCGGGCGCCTCGGACCGCTGGGATGCGGGGTCCAGACCGGCGCGGGCGCGGTGTTCAACACGCTTCGGCCGTCGATGGGTTCCGCCATCGCGATCTTCGGCACCGGCGCGGTGGGCTTCTCGGCGATGCTCGCGGCACTGGTCGTCGGCTGCACGACCATCGTCGCGGTCGACATCAACGAAAGCCGGCTGGCCAGGGCGGAAGCGCTCGGCGCCACGCACACGGTCAACAGCGCGCGGGAGGACCCCACCGCGGCGATCATGGCGCTGACCGGGGGACGCGGCGTGGACTACGCGCTGGACACCACCGGGGTTGCCCGGGTGCTGCGCCAGGCCGTGGATTCCCTGGCGGTGCGGGGAACCGTCGGGGTCGTGGGGGCGAGCCGGGCCGGCACCGAGGTCTCGATCGAGACCGGCCGCACCATGAGCCGCGGCTGGACCCTGAAGATGATCATCGAGGGGGACGCGGTGCCGCAGGTGTTCATTCCCCGGCTGATCGAACTGTGGCAGCAGGGCCGGTTCCCGTTCGACCGGCTCATCGAAGAGTTCGACTTCGCCGACATCAACAAGGCGTTCGACGCCGCCGAGAACGGGTCGGTGATCAAACCCGTCCTCGTCTTCCCCGGCCCGGCATAACGCCGCTCCGCCGACCGGACCGGCGAAACCGGCGCTCGGTGAGGACGCCGGGACCGACCCGACGAAATCATTTTCCCGGCTCCTCCGGTGACCCGGACGGGCGGGCCAGCGAGTGGCCGCGAGTTCCGGGAGTGCGCGGCCAGCGGCAGCACAGCTTTCCGGGAAAGGTCCTGCGTCGGCCGGTTGCTGGGGGTGGTTGGTGCGGTCGATCTCGCCTTTGGCGCGGTGTTTGGAGATCGCGCGTTTGACCACGCGAGGGCAGAGCCGGGCGAGGTTGGGGGTTGTCAGCGGGCGAACTTCTTGACGGCGGCTGGGGTGACGGGGGTGAAGAAGTTGACGAGGTTGCCGTCGGGGTCGCGGAACAGGAGCGCGCGGTTGCCCCAGGGCATAGTGGTGGGTTCGTTGACGAAGTCCTCCACGAAGCCGGTCAGGTTCCGGTGCACGCTGTCGACGTCGTCGACAAGGAACTCGATGATGACGCTGCGGTTGTCGGCCGGGTGGGCGGAGCCAGGCGCGAACAGCGGGACGGTGCGGGTGCTGGCGATCGCGAGGGTGGCCGAGGCGGTCCTGAGCTCGGCGAAGTCCTCGTTGGCCCAGCTCGCCCGCAATGCGGTGGCGCGCTCGTAGAAGTCGACGAGGCGGGCAACGTCGCCGGTGATGATGCGGATCGAGACGAAGTCCATGGGTTTTCTCCTGGTCGATCGGTGCTTGTGACGGCACGCTACGACGGATACCGGGCAGAACTCGCCCGGTATCTGCGGAAGACTTCCGGGTATGTCCCGACCCATTGCTCGCGTGCTCACCCTGCTGGAGCTCCTGCAGTCGGGAGGTATCCGGACCGTGGGCGAACTCGCCGACCGGCTCGACGTGGACGGGCGCACGGTGCGGCGGTACGTCGATCACCTCATCGACCTCGATGTGCCCGTCGAGTCGGTGCGTGGCCGCTACGGCGGCTACCGGCTGGCCTCCGGTTACCGCATGCCTCCGCTCATGCTGAGCGACGACGAAGCGCTCGCCGTGCTGCTCGGCTTGGTCGCGGGGCGCCGCGCCGGCTTGATGACGGGCACGGGCACGGCGAGTGAGACGGCAGCGGCGAAGATCCGGCGGGTGCTGCCCGAGCGGCTCGGCCGCAGGCTCGACGCGGTGCTCGGCTCCATGGCCTTCACAGCTCCAGCCGGTGAGCCAACCGCCCCGGAGACCACAGTCCTGCTCTCGATCGCCGACGCGGTGAGCCACCACCGCCCGGTCTCGATTCGGTACACGGCCGCCGACGGAAGGCGCAGCGAACGCACGCTGCATCCGTACGGGCTCGTCGCCCACTCGGGCAGGTGGTACGTGACCGGTGCCGATCCCGCGATCGGCGAAGACCGGACGTTCCGGCTGGATCGCGTCGCCAGTGCGAGGACCCTGCCCGGCTCGTTCGAGCCGCCCGACGGACTCGACCCGGCGGAGCGGGTCCTGTCGGGGCTCGCCACCACTCCGTACCGGCACGAGGTGGCTCTGCGGGTCCAGGGGACTGTCGAGCAGATCCGCATCCGCCTTCCCGCCAGCATCGCGATCGTGGCGGAGTCGCCGCCGGTGCGCAGCGCAGACTCGGACACCATGCACTGGTCCCGCGTCGAACTGCGGGCGGAACGGCTCGACTGGCTGCCCGCCGTGCTCGCGTCGCTGGACCTGCCCTTCGTCATCGAACGACCGGACGAGCTCCGTGACCTCGTCGTGGCACTCGCCGGGCGGCTCACGCATTCGGCCCGGCGAAGTTCGCCTCCCGTGGGCCCGGAACTCGGCGGGTAGCGGCAAGGCCCCGTCTCGGTCAGCCCCGAAACCCCCGCGGCAGTGATTCGGCAGGTTTGCCAACAATTTCGACGAGTTCGCCGGCGGTTGTTCGCTTCCCCCGATTGTCGGCACTGGTTGTCTGGACCGATCCGGCCCGGTCGCGGTTACGGGTTATCCGTCGGTCGCTTCGGCTGTATCTCACAGAGTTTCTGGTCGGCGGCGAGGTCCGTCAGGACGTCGGTGAGCGCCTGGATGCGTTTGTGCGCCTCGTGTTCCAGACGGCGGCGTAGCCGGAGGAAGTCGTCGATCGTGATGTCTCGGCGGTCCTGGGGAAGATCGGCCATCTGGTCGCGGATCTCGGCGACGGAAAGGCCGACTCGCTGTGCCACGCGGATGATTTTGACGAGACATCCCTCGACGTGGTGGAAGCGCCGCTGGTTGCCCCGGGTGCGGTGGCTGGTGATCAGGCCGTGCTTTTCGTAGAAACGCACCGCTGAGGGGGCGACCCCGCTGGCACGCGCCAGGTCCCCGACGGTGAGGGTCGGCTCGGAGAGCCGTGTGGGTGCCGGCTTCGTCTGGAGTGTCGCGGGTGTGGCAGGCGTCATGAGGGCCTCGGTCCTTGACTTCAACATTTGTTCAACTTTTAGCGTAGGTGGCGTGAGTGATCCACGTGAGTCCGGACCTGGCATCTGCCTTTCGGCGGCGGGCCAGGTCGTTCGCCGTGCTCACCGTCCTCCGTGTCCTCGCAACGGCGTCGACGGCGTGGCCGCACTGTGCGGAGCGTCACCGGCGCAAGGTCACCGTCCATGATTCAGTCCAGAAAGGAAAGCTATGAGCTCCGAAGACCTCCGGGTGGCCACCATCGTCGGCAGTGTCCGAAATGGACGGTTCGGGCACCACGTGGGCGCCTGGGTGGACAAGCAGCTGAGTCAGGCGAGCGTCGACCTCGACATGATCGACCTGGCCGACCTGTCCTTCCCCGACACCATGGACGCCCACCCCGACGCCGCGTCGTTCGCCGAACGCATCGGCCGCGCCGACGCCGTCATCGTGATCACCCCCGAGTACAACCACAGCTTCCCGGGCCCGCTCAAGACGGCGATCGACACGGTGCGAGACGAGTGGCGCGCCAAGGCCGTCGGATTTGTGTCCTACGGCGGAATGGCCGGCGGGTTGCGTGCGGTCGAAGCACTGCGCCTGGTCTTTGCCGAACTCCACGCGGTGACCGTCCGCGACACGGTCAGCCTGCACAATCCCTGGGGGCCGGCGGCCGACCCCGAGGTGGAGTATCCCGACCAAGCCGCCGGCGAGGCATTGCGCACCATGACGCGGCAACTGCTGTGGTGGGCCAGTGCACTGCGCATCGCCCGGCACGTCGACCCCTACCCCTCGTGAGCGGAAAAACATGATGACCGGATCCGATCAACCGCTCCCTGCACCCGGTGTGCGGGCGATCGTGCTCGGTGCCGGTGGGGTCGTCGGTACGGCCTGGTTGGGTGGCGTTGTCCGGTTTCGGTGATCAACCCGGACCCGGCCGCGGTGGAGGCCGCTACAGTCGGGCGGCTTGGCAACCGGCCTACCATGCCGGCGGTCGCCAGGCCACAGAACTCGCCGGACGGCTGCACTCCGCCGGAATACGAGGGCGCACGCCGGCACTTGGCCCTTCGCGCTGATTCGGCTGGTGGCGTAACCGATTTCCGGCACGCGGCCGCCGACCTACCGTGGCCGCATGCACTCACCGATCACGGGCACGGCCGCCGGCGTGCCGTTCACCGCCATGCCACCGGCCCACGACGGCCCCGCGCCATTGATCGTCTCCTGGCACATGCTGGACGCGCCGAGGTCGAACGCCGCGTTCGCGGCCGCGTTGCCGATGTACGACGTACCCGCGTGGCGGGTGCACCTCGGTATGCCGATGTGTGGGGCGCGCATGGTCGACGGCAGCACCGACGCCGTCTCGGAGCTGATCCACAAGGACCCCGTGATGTCGTTTCTGTACCCCTTCGTCCGACAAGCGACCGAGGAGTTCCCGGCCGCACTGGCGTCGATCCGTGCGCAGCTGCCGGTCGATGACGGCCCGATCGGCGTACTCGGCGGCTCGCTGGGCGGAGCCGTCGCGCTGCGGATCCTCGCCGACACCGAGACACCCGTCTTCGCCGGCGCCGTCGTGAACGCCGCCATCCGGATGCGGTCCGTCGTGGACCTGTTCCCGGGCGAGTATCCGTATGACGCCGAGTCCGAGAAGGCCGTCGACAGCCTGGACTTCCTCGCCAAGGCGGGCGCCATCGCCGGTCGCGCGCCGCTGCTGGTCGTCAGCGGCGAGCTGGATCACCCCGGACTGCGGGCCGACGCGTTGCATCTCGTCGACGCGTTGGGGCGACGGTCCGAACTGCTGTCGATACCTGGGTTGGCGCATCCGCTCGCCGAGGAGCCCGGCATCGAGCCCGCGCCACAGCTGCCGCCGGCTCGCGAGGTGGACACCGGTCTGACCACGTGGTTCCGACACCACCTCACGGGCCGGTACAGCTAGACGAAGTCCGAGACCCGCTTGGTCGAAGTCGAGCCGCGCCGGCAAGGTGGGCGAGGCAGCTGAGCGAGTCCGTTGCCACGGGTGGCCCGTGGTGGTGCGGGCCGGGCTCGGAATCACGGTCGGCCATGGCACTGGGCTGAGTTTGCGCTGCCGCGACGGATTTTCCTCCGGTCACCGGTCTTGATGTGGACCGAACCCACCTCCGAAGGAGTATCCGATGTCCGCTCCCTTCCAGACCGCCATCGTCACCGGTGCCAGCCGCGGCTTCGGGCGCGCGATCGCCGGCTCGCTGATCGCGGCGGGCACCACCGTTGTCGGTATCGCCCGCGGTGAGCGGGAACTGCGTGCCGCGCGCGACGAACTGGGCGAGGATTTCATTCCGCTCGCCGCCGATGCCACCGACGAAACGCTCGCACGGGACGTGATCCACGAGTACCGTCCCGGCCTGCTCGTCCTCAACGCCGGAGCCACTCCGCGGATGGCGCCGGTGCACGAGCAGACCTGGGAATCCTTCAGCCGCAACTGGCACGTCGACACGCGGCACGTCTTCGCCTGGACCCGGGCGGCACTGCGGGAGCCGCTGGCGCCGGGCAGCGTGGTCGTCACGATGTCCAGCGGGGCGGCGCTGGCCGGATCGCCGCTGAGCGGCGGATATGCCAGTGCCAAGGCCGCCATCCGATACCTCCGCGGGTATGCGGCCGACGAGTCGCGGCGAGCCGGGCTGGACATCCGCTTCGTCACGCTGCTTCCCCAGCTGACCCCGGCCACCGGCCTCGGCTCGGCCGGAGTCGAGGGTTACGCGGCGCGCCAAGGTGTCGACCGGGACACCTTCGTCGAAGGCCTGCAGCCGATCCTCACGCCGGACCAGGTCGCCAAGGCCGTCGTCGAGCTCGCCGGGGATCCGGCCGGCGCGCCGGAGTACCAGGTCAGCGGCGCCGGACTGCGCCCGATCAGCTGAGCGGCCCTACAGTGGACAAGACCGCACCGACGGGAGAAGTCGCGATGCCCTCGGACGCCGAGTTCGCCGCACTGACCGAGCGGTTCCGGCCGGAGCTGCTCGCGCACTGCTACCGGATCCTCGGCTCGATCCAGGACGCCGAGGACCTGGTGCAGGAGACCTACCTGCGCGCATGGCGCGCGTTCGACCGGTTCGAGGTCCGCTCCTCGGTGCGGCGGTGGCTCTACAAGATCGCCACCATGACCAGCCTGACGGCGTTGGAAACGCGGTCCCGACGGCCACTTCCGTCGGGACTGGGCACGCCCTCGGACGATCACCGGGTCGCGGTCGCTCCCCGCGACCCGTCGGTGGCCTGGCTCCAGCCGGCACCCGACGCGCTTTTCGGCGCCGACGACCCGGCAACCGTGGTGTCCGCGAGGACCGGAGTGCGGCTCGCCTTCATCGCCGCACTCCAGTTCCTGCCCGCCCGGCAACGGGCCGTGCTGACGCTGCGCGACGTGCTGGCGTTCCGGACGGCCGAGGTCGCCGAGATGCTGGACACGACGACGGCCGCCGTCGACAGCGCGCTCCGCCGCGCTCGGGCTCGCCTGGCCGAGGCAGGACCGGTCGAGGACGACCTGGCCGAACCGGACGAGGAAACGCTGCGGACACTCCTCGACGCCTACGTCGAAGCGTTCGCCCACGCCGATCCCGACGCGCTGGTGAGCCTGCTGCGGGCCGACGTCGAGCTGGAAATGCCGCCGATCCCGACCTGGTTCACCGGGCGGCCGGCCGTCATCGGATTCCTGGCGCGTCGCGTGCTCGGGGCCCGGGACCAGTGGCGGATGGTCCCGGCCCGCGCCAACGGCCAGCCGGCCTTCGTCGTCTACCGGCGCGCGGGGGACGGCCGGTACGAGGCCTACGGCGCCCAGGTCCTGACCCTCATCGGCGCCCGGATCGCGCGCATCACGGCGTTCAACGACCCGAGCCTGGTCCCGGCGTTCGGTCTCGAGCCCACGTTCGTGAGGGCGGCTCACCGTCATCCGGGGGATGAAGCGTGAAGTTGTCCATGCCCGTGACATTCGCGCGGAGACAACGACATCGACCGGCGCAGCCTGGATTGACCGAATTTGTCGGGACCACCCGCTAACGTGCTGGGCATGACCCTCCAGGAGCTGTTGCAAGGCCGCGTCGACGACGGCACCGTTCCCGGTGCGGTCGGGCTGATCGCCACCGGGCACGACCTGGAGGTGGCCGCGGTCGGTTCGGTCGATCTCGAAGGCAGCGCTCCCATGACGCGCGACGCGATCTTCAGGCTCGCTTCGATCAGCAAGCCGATCACGGCCGCGGCCGTGCTGATCCTGCTCGACGAGGGCCGGGTCGCGCTCGATGACCCCATCGACAGGTGGCTGCCCGAACTGGCCGAACCCCTGGTGGTGCGCACTCCCGAGAGCCCGACCGAGGACGTGGTCCCGGCGAAGCGCCGGATCACCATCGCTGATCTGCTGACCTTCCGCGCCGGTTACGGTTTCGCGGAGGAGTTCACGCTGCCCGCGGTGCAGGCAATGATGGCGTTCGTGCGCGACGGGCGCGACCCGAGCAGCCAGCCCGCGCCGGACGAGTGGCTCGCCGGCCTGGCCGAGATTCCCATGGTGGCCCAGCCGGGCGAGCAGTGGCTGTACAACACCTGCTCGGACCTGCAGGGCGTGCTGGTCAGCCGGGTGACCGGCCAGTCCTTCGCGGATTTCCTCACCGAGCGGATCTTCACCCCGCTGGGCATGGTGGACACCGGTTTCGCCCTCCCCGAGGACAAGATCGACCGGATGCCCACCGCCTACCAGCCCGATGACGAGGGCGCCCTCACGATGTGGGAGCGGCCCGGTGGCCGGTGGCGCACCATGCCGGCGTTCGAGTCCGGCGCCGGTGGACTGGCCGGCACGGTCGACGACTGGCTGTTGTTCGGCCGGATGCTGCTGACCGGCGGCGGCAACGTTCTGTCCGCCGAGTCGGTGCGGCTGATGACCACCGACCACCTCACCCGGCAGCAACGCGACCAGGTGCCGCTGTTCCTGAAGGGACAGGGCTGGGGTTACGGCGGCGCTGTCGATGTCGAGCGGATCGATCCGTGGAACACACCCGGCCGCTACGGCTGGCTCGGCGGCACCGGTACCGGCGCACACATCATCCCGGCCACCAACTCGGTGCAGCTGCTGTTCACCCAGGTCAGCATGACCAGCCCGACGCCGCAGTCGATCATGCGCGAGTTCTGGCACTACGCGGCCGGTTCGCCCGCTGATGATCGCAAGGCCGTTTAGTCAGTGCTTGCGGAGAAATAACTTGATCTATTGGCGCTGTCGCTGATCACGGTGTGGGATGGCCGGTCGCGGTGGAGATCGAGCAGTCGCTCACAGCGAAGTTCGCGTCGGAGTCGGGACGCAAGCTGATCGCGGTGTCCGGGACCAGGGGAAGGTGGGCGAACGTCCGGTCGTGGATCGCGGCGATGATCGTCGTGTGCGGCAGCGCGGCACGCAGGTTGGCCAGCACGACCCGCGCCGTAGTGGCATCGAGTCCCTCGCTCGGCTCATCGAGCAGAAGTAAGCGCGGACGACGCAGGTACGCCTGGGCTATCGCGAGGCGGCGGCGTTGCCCGCCGGACAGGTGCGCACCGGCCGGGCCGACTTCGGTGGACAACTCGACCGCGCCGGAGAGTGCCGCCACTTCGAGCGCCTGGGCCAGTTCGTCAGCGGTGGCATCCGGGCGGGCCAGCCGAAGGTTGTCCGCAACGGTGCCGCTGAGGATCCCGCTGTCCTGCTCCACCAGTGTCACGGTTGCCACCCGCCGCGGGTAGTCGAGGACGGGCAGCTCGAACTCGCCGAACTTCGCCGATCCGCTGGTGGGGGCGAGTTCGCCCGCGAGCACCGAGAGCAGGGTGGATTTCCCCGCGCCGGACGGGCCGGTGAGCACCGCGAAGGTTCCCCGGGGAAGGTCCAGGGAGGTGATCTCGACCGCGGGCGTTCCCCCGTATCCGGCGACGAGATCGCGTAGCGTGAGATCGCCGCCGGGTACCGCTTCCGCCACCGTGTCGGCATCGGTGTCGGCATCGGTGTCGGGATCGGTGTCGGTCGGCCTGGTGAAACCCACGGCGGCGACTTCGCGTAGCCGTCGCCAGGCGACCCTGGCTTCGGCGAAGGCCTGACCGGCGGACCCGAGTCCGGTCGCCGCATCGAACAGCGCCGCCGTGACCAGCACGACGAACGCGAGCACCGCCGGATCCACGGGCCGGCCCCAGAGCCCGGTCCCGACGGCGAGCACACAGCCGAGAGCGATGACCCGGCCGACGGCGATGACGGCGGTTCCGGCGGCTTCGCGTGCCGTGAGGTTGCGACGAGGCACGGCCAGCGCATCGAACCGTTCGCGGAGTTCGCGAGCGGCGAGGCCGACCGCACCGAAGCTGGCGAGTTCCGCACGGCCGTCCATGGCTTCGACCAGCCGGGCCGCCGCGGCGCTCCGCTGGGCGGCCAGCCGCTCGCCGAGCCGGCGGCTGCCCAGGCTGATGCCGAGATCGGCGGCGAGTGCCAGCAGCAGGACGACGCCGCCGGCGATGCCGAACACCGGCCGTACGATCGCCAGGACCGCCACTCCGCCGACGGCGACCACCCCGCAGACCACGCCCGGAACCGCGACCGACAGGATGGCTCCGTCCAAAGTGTCCACATCGGCGTGTACCCGGTCGAGCAGCGCACCGCTGCGCAGCCCGCGCATCCTGGCGGCGGGCAGCCGGCTCGCGGCGGAAAAGAGCCGGGTCCGGACGCGGGCCAGCAGATCCAGCGTGGCCCGGTGGGTCGACAGCCGCTCGCCGTAACGCGCGGTGGTACGGACCACCGCGAGCGCCTCGACCCCGGCACTGGGATAGAACCAGGAGAACGGGGAGGTCGTGGCGAGGCCGCTCTGCGCCGAACGCACGATGAACCATCCCGCGAGCCCCAGCAGCGCGGTCGAGGCGAGGGCCGCGACCACCGCCAGCAGCAACCCGGTCAGCAAGCGCCGAAAGGGTCGCGCTTCGGCGCGGCGAGGAGTTTCGTGGTCAACCATGGAGCAGCCCCTCCCGGATTTCCACGACGTGGTCGGCCACCGCGAGGACGGCGGCGGAATGGCTTGCCACCAAAGCGGTTCTGCCGTGCAGCAGCCGCCGCAGCGGTTCGATCAGCGCGTTTTCGGTGGCGGCGTCGAGGTGCGCGGTCGGTTCGTCCACGATGAGGAAGCGGGCGGTGGACAGAAATCCCCGTGCGATGGCCACCCGCTGCGCCTCACCGCCGGACAGGCCCCACCCACGTTCGCCCAGAACCGTGTCGAGACCGTCCGGCAGCCCGTCGACCACCCGGGTCAGCTGAGCCAGCTCGATCGCCTCCCACAGGCGTGTTCGGGAAATCCCTTGCCCGCCAAGGGTGAGGTTGTCGGCCAGGGTGCCGGCGAACAGGTAGGGGCGCTGCCCCAGCAGCAGTGCCCGCGGAGCATCGGTGGCCGGGGTGTCCTCGACCAGGCACCGGCCTTCGTCGGGGGCCAGCCAGCCGCCCGCGACCCGCAGCAGGGTCGACTTGCCCGCGCCCGAGGGCCCGGCGACGCCGAGGACGTGGCCGGCCGGGATGACCAGGTCGATCCCGGACAGCGCGGCGCGCGACCGGCCGCCGAAACGGACCGTCGCCCGATCCAGGACGACGCGAGGCGCGCGATCGGACCACACGGCCCGCCGCGCGGTCGCGCCGTCGAGAGCAGGTGCCCCGGCCGGGGGATCGAGGAGCGAGGCGATCGGTTCGGCCGCGGCGACGGCGTCCTGCCGCTGGTGGTAGGCGGCGGCGAAACGCCGCAGCGGAAGGAAGAATTCCGGTGCGAGCAGCAGCGCGAACACCCCCTGCCGGTCACCCAGCCGCACCGGGAGCAGCGGCACGTGGACATAGCCGAGCAGGGTTGCTCCGGTGTACATCGCGACCATGCCGATGGCGAAGGTGGATACCCATTCCAGCGCGGTGGAGGCCAGGAACGCGACGCGCAGCACGGCCGAGGTTCGGGCGGCGAGCTCGGCGGCGGCCCGCGCGACGACGCGGCGCTGGGTGCCGAGGGCCCCGAGCGCTCGCAGCGTGCTCATCGCCTGCAACCGTTCCAGCACCTGGCGGGAAAGCCGGTCGATCTGCCGTAGCTGGCGACGGCTGAGCTCCTCGGCGCCGAGTCCCGTCACCGCCATGTTGACCGGCACGATCGGCAGCGCCAGCATCAGCAGCACCCCGACCACCCAGGCGGCCGGGAACGCGGCGGCCAAGATCAAGGCCGGGACCGCGACCGCGGCGACCGCGGCACGCTGGTAACCGCGGAAGTACTCCCCGAGGCGGGGCACCTGGTCGGCGAGCGCGGTCACGGCGCTGCCGGGAGTGACCCGCTCGGCCGAACCGTCGGCCCCCAGCAGCGTGTCCAGCAGGCGCGCCCGGATCCGCGCCTCGACGCGTCGCGCACCCGCGGCGGCCAGCCGGTCCGCGGTGAACAGGCTCACCGCGACGACCGCCCCGCACACCGCCAGTCCGCTGAGCTCACCGGCCTGGCCGGTGACTTCAGCGCCACCCCGCAATCCACCGGTGATCAGGCCCGCCAGGAACCAGCCGACCCCGACGGTGCCGCCCCCGGCGAGCAGGTCGGCCGCCGCGGCGGCGAGGAACCACGGGCGACCGTGCCGGCCGGTGGTGGCGAGCCAACTCCGGGCCGTGCGCGCGCGTGGCCGTCGCCCGGCCAGCGCAACGGCGCGCCCGCGCTGCCGGAAACGTCGCTCTTGAAAACGTCGGTCTTGAGAACGTCGCCGTACCACGACATCCTGGGTCATCGCTGGGCACGCCCGCTGACGGCCCACACCACGGCGACCGCCAGCACCATCAGCCCGATCATGATCGGGTCGAACCACAGGCCGAGGCCGGCGAAGTCGTTCTCCGCGGCCATCAGTGCCGCCGCGCCCACCGGCGTCAGCAGCACGCCCACAAGGATCCTGGCCCACAGCGGCCATTTGCGATCAGGTGCGGCGCCGGGGCTCGACGCAGCGGTGTCGCGGGCGTGTCCGTTGTTCGTGCGCTTCGCCGGGGAACCGGCGGTGGAATGATCATTGGTGGCCATGTCAGTGGTTCCCCTCGAGTTCGGGCTCCGGTGTGGATCGGTGGACCGCACGGAAGACCCAGTGCGAGTAGATGCCGTAGGCGACGGTCACCGGGCCCAGAATCGCGATCATCACGATGAGGAACTTCAGCGTCGCCGGGCCGGCCGCCGCCGAGTAAAGCGTCACCGACGGCGGAACCAGTTGCGGGTAGTAGAGGACCACCACGGCGAGGAGCCCGGCGGTCTCGGCGGCGGCGACCGCGAAGAACGGCACGTGATGCGGGGCCCGGCCGGACCGGCGGTACACGATCGCGAAGGCACCGACGGCGATCACCAGCGCATAGGCGAAGGGAAGCCAACGCCCGACACCGTCCAAGCGCAGGTGTGCACTGGTGGCGACGGGGAGCAAACCGGCGCACGGCAACGAAACGGCCACCACCGCGAGGGTGAGCCCACGGGTCAGGGAGACCATCCGCTGCCGCTCGGCACCGGAAAGCTTCGCCTGCAGCTGCGCGGCGCCTGCCCACGCGTAGAGCAGTACGACCGCGCACCCGGTCAGCACGCCGTAGCCGTGGCCGAGGAAATCCCAGGTGCCGCCCGCGAAACGGCCGCCGACCACGGTCACTCCCGAGAGCAGACCGCCGAAGAGCAGTCCCTGGGCGAAGGCCGCGATCAGCGAACCGAGGCCGAACAGCCGGCCCCAGAACCGGTCGAAGCCCGGACGGTGCAGGGTCATCTCGACGGCGAATCCGCGGAACACCAGCGCGACGAGCATGGCGCACAGCGGCAGGTAGAGCCCGGGCAGCGCGGTGGCGTAGGCGTCCGGCATGCCCGCCCACAGGCCCATCGCCAGCAGGATCAGCCACGACTCGTTGCCGTCCCAGACGTTGCCGACGACCTCCAGCATGGCCCGGTTGCGATCCGGGTCGCGCCCGGCCAGCGTCAGCACACCGATCCCGAGGTCGTAGCCATCGAGGATCACGTAGGCCAGCAGCGCCAGCATGACGACGCTCATCCAGAAGAACGGCATCGCTTGTCAGCCTTTCCGCTTCGCCGCGCCGGTACGGCGAGGCCAGGTTGTCAGGGGTGGGAGTGAGAACGGGAGATGCACGGCTTCACGCCCCCGAAGGCGCGGCCGGCGACACCACCGGACCCAGCCCGGCCACCGCCGGCCCGGGATCCGCCACGGGCGGCAACGCGTCGGGTCCCTTGCGGACCTCCTTGGCTATCTGGCGGATCCACGCGCCGAACATGGCGAGGTAGACGACCCAGAACACGACCATGGAGGCGATGACCTCACCGGAGCTCAGCGACGACACCGAGTCCGACGCCAGCAGCTTGCCGTAGACCAGCCAGGGCTGGCGTCCGGTCTCGGAGAGCACCCACCCGGCGATCGTGGTGATCACCCCCGCCGGCATCGCCCACAACACCAGCCGCAGGAACCAGCGCTCGGTGTAGAGCCGCCGGCGGATGCGCATCACCACGGCGATGAAGGCGAGCGCGAACATCGACCAGGCGCCGAAGATCATGATCTTGAACCCCCAGAAGGTCGGCCAGACCGGTGGCTGGTTCGCCGTGGGGAAGGAGTCGAGGCCCGGCACCGGCGTCGTTCCCGAGAAGTTGTGGAACACGAAGACGCTGCCGGCGTGCGGGATGGCGAGCTGGAACAGATCGCGTTGCTGGGACTGGTCGGGCACCACCGCCACGTTCCAGCCGGTGTTGCCGTTGGCGAAGTTGCCCTCCGCGGCGGTTATCTTCTCCGGTTGGTAAGCGACGGTGACGTCGGCGGCGGTGCTGCCCCCGACGTAGAGCTGGATCGGCAGCAGCAATGCCGCCGCGAGCAGTCCGATCGACATCGTCTTCTTCGCGAACGGCACGAAACGGTGTTTGAGCAGGTAGTAGGCGCCGATCGCCGCGACGAACCAGGCGGAGGAGACCAGAACCGCGAGCACCATGTGCGGGAACCGCCAGTTGAAGGCCGGATTGAAGATCACCTTGACCCAGTCGGTCGGCTGGAACTGCCCGCCGACCTCCTGGTAGCCCGTCGGCGTCTGCATCCAGGAGTTGGCGGAAAGGATCCAGGCCGTCGACAGCAGTGCGCCCAGCGCGACCATGCAGGTCGCGACCATGGTGACCGTGCGGCTCACCCGGCCCTCGCCGTAGAGCAGGATGCCGATGAAACCGGCCTCGAGAAAGAACGCGGTCAGCGCTTCCAGGCAGATGATCGGGCCGAGGACGGGCCCGACCGCCTGCGCGTAGTTCCCCCAGTTCAGGCCGAGTTCGAAGGTCAGCACGATGCCGGCCACGATCCCGAGCGCGAACCCCACCGCGAAGATCTTGCGCCAGAACCGGAACAGCTGCAGGTAGATCGGTTTCCCGGTCGCGCAGTAGCTCGCATAACAGATCACCAGAAAGATGGCCAAGCCCACCGACAACGCCGGAAACGTCATATGAAAAGCGGCCGTCGTGGCGAATTGCCACCGGGACAGATCGATCAGCGTCGTGGACGCCATTTATTCCTCCGCGTGGTAGGGCCCACAGTCGTCGCACTCGACTACCGTGAAAAACTGATGCCGCGACGGGCCGCTATGTTCGAAATTAACGCCAGGGTCGCGTGGGAGGCAATCGCCGGAGTGGGGAGAAAGCCGCGACACGGCGAACTTCGAGCGTCGCCCGTGGCGTGGATTTCGGGCATTCCGACCGGGGGCAACGGCTTCCTGTGGCGGAGATTCGCCACCATATCGGTGCTTTCCGTCACCATCCGGGCGCGCACCACCCGGCCGACCCGAACACGGTAGTGCGGGTATGCGGCGGCCGCGTGCCGTCGTCGCCACGAATGGCGCCGAAGTCCGAATCCGATCCCGCCCTCGGTGAAATCGTCCGGAATTGTCGCGGACCGGCCCGCATCTGCTGGCTGAACCCGGGTCAGCCGCGGTGGTGATCATGAAATTCCTTGTCGAGTCTGTTACGACTCCACGATCCTTCGCCACCTTTGTGCTGTCCAATGAATGTCGGCTAGCCCACTCACCGGATTTCACCGCCACCCGCCCGCACCGGTTTGTGGCACAACCGGAAAACACTCGCCTCGCCGCTTCCGGCGGTGGGGCGAGTGGCGATCCGTTCGGTTTGTCGTCCCGATGCCGGTTTTTCGATTCAGGTGCGGCGTGCGGCCCACACCATGCGCTCGGTGCGGGCTGGGTCGATGTCGACGGTGATGGTGCGTTCGCCGTCGATGGCAAAAGGGATGGGCGGGATCGCATCGGGCTGGTAGCTTGCAGTCGACCGTGACACCGTCCGAGGAGGTGAGACCCATGAACGCGGTATCGACGTGGGTGCTCCCCTTCCCGTCACGGTCGGGCGATTGAGGTAGGTATCGCCGGGAGCGCCTCGATGACAAGGCACTCTCGAAAGGCGAACCTATGGTTCACAACGTCGCTCTGGTTCTCGGTGGTGGTGGGGCTGCCGGACAAGCGTGGCAGATCGGTGTCATCGCAGGTCTGGCCGAGTCCGGTCGCGATCTGACCGAGACCGCCGATCTGGTGATCGGCACCTCGTCCGGCGCCACCACGGCAGCGCACGTGCGCAGCGGTATACCGCCGGCCGAACTGTTGGCCTCGGTTCTGTCCCCGCCGGTTCAACCGGTCGGACAGAACCCGGCACAGCCGCCGTCCCTGCCGATGAACACGGTGTTCGAGCGGATGAGGGTCATCGGTGCCGCCGCCACCTCGGCAGCTGATCTACAACGTGCGATGGGCGCGTTCGGGTTGGAGAGCGACTCCGTACTCGGACCCGGGGCGGCACAGCGGCGCGCGCTGGTCGCCGCCCGGTTGCCGTACCCCGAATGGCCGAACCGGCCGATGATCGTGGTGGCCGTCAACGCGCATACCGGCGAGTTGGCCGCGTTCGACCGCGATTCCGGCGTCGACCTGGTGGATGCGGTCACCGCGAGCACCGCACTGCCCGGTCTGGTCCCCACGCACGGCATCAACGGCACTCACTACATCAACGGTGGCGTGCGCTCCGGCGAAAACGCCGACCTCGCCTCGGGCTATGCGAACGTCGTGGTGCTCTCGCCCTTCGGCGGACGGAGCGGGACGCCACCGAAAGGCCAGTTCGAGGGTCTGCGCAGAGAACCGGAATGGGGCACGGACCTGGCAAGCCAGGTCGAGGCCCTGCGCACGCAGGGTAGCCACGTCGAGGTGATCACACCGGACGCCGATTCCCGAGCCGCGATGGGCACGAACCAGATGGATCCGGCAACCCGCGGCCCCGCCGCCCGTGCCGGTTTCGCCCAAGGCAAACAGGAAGCGACCCGAGTGACGTTCCTCTGACAACCGCACACCGCCCCCTGGTCCGGCGTGCGCGGTCGCGGTGGCCGGCGGACAAGCCCGGCCGCCGCGACCGCAGGCCGAGATCTACGAAGGCCTGGGGGATGCCGCAACCAGGTGCCACCCGGCTGCGGCATCCCCTGCGCTGCCGCAGCTTCATCAGCCCGCGTTCGTCAAGGCGTCCACTCCGAGAGCCCCGGTTCCGCACATTTCGGACCAGGAACTGACCAATCGGTCTATACTAGGATCGTGCGGACTAAACATGAGCCGGATGGTCGGACGTTTACCGAGCGGGCACGGCGGGCGCAGATCGTCGCCTGTGCGATCGAGCTGGTCGCCGAGACCGGCTACCCGCGGACGTCGATAAGCAAGATCGCCGAGCGGGCCGGTGTGGCCAAGAGCGTGGTGCTCTATTACTTCGCCAACAAGGAGGAACTGGTCAACACGCTCGTGATGGAGACCTTTCTCGCCTCGGTGCCGGTGATGGTGCCGGCCATCGAAGCCGAGCGGACAGCCACCGGAAAGCTGCACGCCTATATCCGGTCCAATGGTGAGTTCATCCGCACACATCGCACCAACGCGTTGGCGATGTTGGACATCTGGACCAGCTACCGGTCGGCCACCGGGAAGCGGCTGGATGAGGTGATGGCCGAGTCGACCGCGAACCAGCCACCCCAGGGGGACCTCGCGACCCTGGACCCGTCGGCGATCTTCGAACTCGGGCAGCGGACGGGGGAGTTCCGCGCATTTCCCGTGCAGCCCATGACGATCGCGCTACGGCAGGCCATCGACGGCGCCGTCATCCAGTCGTCCCGCGACGCCGGCTTCGACGTGCCCGGCTACTGCGAGGAACTCGTCACCATCTTCGATCTGG
This sequence comes from Amycolatopsis sp., assembly GCA_035685725.1. Classification (GTDB taxonomy): domain Bacteria; phylum Actinomycetota; class Actinomycetes; order Mycobacteriales; family Pseudonocardiaceae; genus Amycolatopsis_E. The sequence continues at coordinate 40,290 of DASSAD010000168.1, forward strand.
CAACCAAGGGGGAACCATGAGCACCGTTGTGATAGCCGCGTTCGGGTCCAGAGGGGACGTCGCGCCGTTCACCGGCCTCGGCGTCAGACTGCGGCAGGCCGGGCACCAGGTCGCCATCGCGGCCTGCCAACCCTATGCCGGCCTGATCCGCGACGCCGGTCTCGAATATCGCTGGCTGCCGTTCGACCCGTCGCGCGGCCCGCGGTCCGAGGCCAGTCGCCGATACCTGGACGACGGCGGCTCGTTGCGCAACGTGGCCCGGCTGGCCTCCGACGCGCTCGAGATCATGCGGGGCGTCGGACCGGCGATCGCCGATGCGGCCCAGGATGCGGACATCCTGCTGACCTCCGTGGTGAGCACGACCCTCGGCTATCACGTCGCCGAAGGGCTGGGCATCCCCAGCGCCGGCGTGTATGCGCTGCCGACCATGCCCACCGGCGACTTTCCGCCGATCCTCGCGGACCTCCCGTCGCTGGGCCGATGGGGCAACCGGACGATGTCGAAAATGATGGGCCTGAGCGAACGAATCTATCGCGGACTCGTCAACGAACTACGCCGCGATCTCGGGCTGCCCCCCACCACCGTGCGCGGGATCCTGCGTGAGCAGCGGGAACGGCAGTGGCCGATCCTGCACGGGTTCAGCGAACACGTCGTGCCGCGCCCGCGTGACTGGCGGCCGGGTCTGGAACTGACCGGCTACTGGTGGCCGCAGTCGCCCTCGTCCTGGGAGCCGCCGGCCGAACTGGTCGACTTCCTCGATGCCGGGCCACCGCCGGTGTTCATCGGCTTCGGCAGCAACGTGGTCGGGCTGGGCGATCACTACAGCGAGCTCCTGATCGAGGCGGTACGCAAGGCCGGCGTGCGCGGCGTCGTTCAGGCGGATTGGGACGGGCTCGCGGCCGCGGGCGACGATGTGATCGCCATCGGCGAGGCGCCCTACGAATGGCTGTTCCCCCGGATGGCGGCGCTCGTGCATCACGCCGGATCCGGCACCACCGCCGCCGGGCTCCGTGCCGGGGTACCGGCCGTGCCCGTGCCGAACGTCGTCGATCAGTTTTTATGGGCCAAGCGCCTGGTCACGCTCGGCCTGGCACCCGAGAAGATCCGGCAGAAACGCCTCACCGCCGATCGCCTCGCCGCCGCGATCCGCGAGGTCGTGGGCAACCCCGACTACCGCCTCGCCACCCAGGCGATGGCGGCGAAGCTCAAGGACGAGGATGGCGCCGTCCCCGTGATCGACCTGGTGAACCGTCTGACCTCGACCACGGCACGCCACTGACATCCCTTGCGCCCTGGCAAACCACGCCGATCTGCCCGTCCGGCCCGCGCCACCGCGATCGGCGACCGGAAACCGTCCGTGACACCGGCCGACGGGCTCGGCTGTTTGCGAGGAACTCCTCACAAGCCAACCAGGAGGTAGTCATGACCATCAAAATGGCCCGGCACGGCGACATCGAACTCGCCTACGAGACAACCGGGGCACCCACCGGCGAACCGCTGCTGTTGATCTCCGGGATCGCCCAGATGCTCATCTGGCACGACGACATCCGCGAGGGGCTGGTAGAGCGCGGGTTCCAGGTTGCCCGGTTCGACAACCGTGACACCGGGCTTTCCACGCACCTGCACGATGCTGGGCAACCGAGCAAGCTGTCGCTGCTGATGCGCCCTTCCCGCGCGGTCCGGTATCACCTGACCGATCTGGCCGACGACGCGGTCGCGGTGCTGGACGCGCTGGGTTGGCCCAGCGCACACGTCGTCGGCGAGGCGCTCGGCGCCATGATCGCGCAGTCGATGGCCGTGCGGCACCCGCGCCGGGTCCGCAGCCTCACATCGATCGCGTCCACCCCATCACCGCGCATCGGCCGGCCCAACGCCCGAACCCTCCTGCGCATCTTCAAGGTCGGCAGAAAGCCCGTCACCAGCGCGGAAGACTACGCCGAGCATCTGGTGGAACTGGACGCGGCGCTCGGTTCGCCGGACTACCCGGCGGACGAGAAATGGTTGCGCGAGCTGGGCAGGCGCAGTTTCGAGCGTGGTCACGACCAAGCCGGTGTCGAGCGCCTGTCCGCGGCCATGCAGGCCTCCGGCGACCGGCGCGGCGAACTGGCCGGACTCCGGGTGCCGACGCTGGTGGTACACGGCACCGCCGACCAGGTTTTCCGACCGGTCGGCGGCCGCGCCACCGCCACCGCGATTCCCGGCGCCCGGCTGGTCACCTACCCCGGCATGGCGAGCCATGTCCCGCTCGCGCTGTGGCCCGCGGTCATCGACGAGATCGCCGCTGTCGCGGGCATCAACGCCGACACTCGTGGGGTCCCGGTAGCACGCGCCGAAAAAACAACGCTCAGCTCTGAAGGCCCAGGTCAGATCGTCGGAACTTGATGTTGACGCCGTCGTTGCCGGTCGTGGACCGGATGCTCTGCCGTGATCGCCGCCGGTCAGGATGTCCGCCATCAGTGATCGTGCGGATAGGCGGAGCGGCGGGTGTCGACGAGGTTTTCTCCGATGAAGAGATCAAGCGGCTGCGGTCATGGCCGGACGAGTTCGGGCGCAACGAGCTGATCCGGTCGTCAGGTAGCTCGGGCGCCGGCCCGGCAAGCCCAGCGGACGCCCGGCCGGAAGCGCGCGGCTTCTCCTCGCTGG
>DASSAD010000169.1:0-25920 GCA_035685725.1 Amycolatopsis sp.
CGATCAGGCCATCACCCATCGCATACAACTTGTCCTCATCACCCTCGGGCCACTTCTGACCCGACAGCAACGACAACATCTCGGCCAGCCCCCCGGGCAGCTCGATACTCACAGCTTCCTCACCCCGTCCACCCCCGACACGCCGGAATCCAGCTTCGGAGCCACCGGACCACGTACCCGGGAAACCGTTTCGTCTCCATCGCGACCAGGTTCGTAGCCATCGTCCTGATCCCGTTCCAGACTCCGCGAGAGCCCGTGGAAACCCACCAACCCGCCACCTGACCTGGTCCACCTGAATTCGGTGGCGCGGTAGGGCTTTCCCTGAAATACGATACCTCGTTCCAAACGACGCGCGGTGCTTTCCTTCAGCGGCGGGAGGGGCTGGTTACGAAAGGATCTTCTCAGGGAGCGTCGCCACTTCGCCGGACGCCGAGAGGAACGGCGAATGATTCGACGAGAGCCGTTCGACGTTCGTCGCGCGAGCCGACATCGTCTCCTGCAGCGACGGCGGGATCGCGTGGTCCTTTTCACATAGGATGTAGGTAGTGGGAATGGTCTTCCACGCCGCCCGGGTCACCCTCTCCGCGAACGACCGCCGGCTCTGTTCGACCAACTCGCCGACCGCCTGCTCGGCCTCATCATCCGGCAGGTCGCCGTACAACGACACGAGGGCCGTCGATCTGCCGCAGCCGCTCGCCGATCACCCGCGCGTCCTCGTGCAGGCCCGCGGTCCGGATACCTGCTCCCGCACTGGGAAGGTCGACCACCTGACTCTCCCACCCTCGCGCGGCAAGCGCTTCCCGCAGTTTCGCCCAGCACGAAGACCGGTGCCAAGCTCCGTGCACGAGCAGAAGCGTCGGTCGGACCGAGGTGCTGGACATGATGACTCCCCCTGGCTTTCTGACATCCATGTTCGGTGGGACCGAAGTGTTCCACCTCGATGACTGATCCAAACTGCGGAAGATCCTCGTACCGGTGGCCGTCGACATGGACATTGCCGTGTGGGAACCTCGCGCACGACCGCCGCTTCGCGACCGCGGACCATGACCCGCGCGGCGTCGACCAGATCGAAGCCGAGCGGGCGCGCGCATCGCGTTGCTCGCGGCCAGCCGGTCCGCCAGACGAGACGAACCACGCCTCACCGCCGGCCGCGAGGCACCTACCTCCTGACCACAACCAGTCACCTCGGTGACCGCGGCCAGGAGCCCGGCATGGTGGCCCAGGTAGGTGATGACACCGTCGCACAGCAGGGTGCGCCCACCGGGTCCATCAGGCCGCCAGTCGTGGCCGATGTCGAAGACCCCGAATTCCAGCGAAGCACCAACCTCGCGAACGAATCAATCCCCTCGGCGAAGCAGCGGCGAAACGTCCAGCACAAGATCCCAGCCGCCGTTGCGATCCGAGCGATCCCGAATTCGGTGAAACGCTCACACTGGCGCAGCAACTCCTCAAACGCGGCTGAAACACCCGCCTCGACCACCGCTCGCCGGTCGGCAGCGAGCGAAGGCCACCGTGCCGTCGACGGCACGCCACTCCCTGACACTCGAATCTCCACCGGCGGACCCTCCACCGTCAAGAAAACCATTCTATCTGACACGGTGTCCGACACGGTGTCGACGATCCCGTGGGCACAGCCCTTGCCGCTGGGCCACCCGGCGGCCGCTTGGCCTTGGCGACCGGCGCTATCTTCGCTGACCTGATCTTGACCACCAAACCAGGCCATGGCCGTGTCGTGGTGTGCGGGTTTGTCGTTGTGGTGCCGGCGTCGCCATCAGACCCGGCGCAGGCGGTGGATGTCGACGGGATCAGGTGGTTGCCGTGCGTTATCGCAAACGACTAAAGGCGCGCCGAGTAACGGCGGCGTCAAGTCGGCGACCGCGTCAGCGTCCCACCGCATTTCTTGTCGCGTCACCAGTGACGTAGCCCAGTGCGAGCGAGACCTCGCGGGCACCCTCGGTGACGACGTCGATCACGCGCGAGTCGGGGTCGAGTATTTCCTCGCGCAGGCCACTGGCCGACAGGGAGGCGACGAGCCTGCCCGTGTGGTTGTAGATCGGCGCCCCGACCGCGGCGACCCCGTTCACCAGGTCTCCGTCGCTGACCGAGACTCCGGTCCGACGGACCTCCTGGACGAGTTTGGTCAACCGTGCGGCGGTGGTCGGCGTCTGTTTGGTGAACACCTGCCAGTCCGCTGTCTTCTTGTACGCCTCGAACAGGTCCGGTTCGCTCAGTGCCAGCAGGACCCGGGGGGAGGCCCCTGCGTGCAGGGGCAGGGAACCGCCGAGCTCGACGGCCATGAGCGAGACCACTCGTCCGGCTATCCGCTCGACACACACCGCCCGGTCGTCTCGCCGCAGGAACAGGAAGATCGTCAGGCCCGTCTCGTGGTGGATTCGTTCCATGACCGGGAAGGCTCGCGCGCGCTCATCCAGCGAGTCGAGGAGCGCGCCGCTCAGGCGAAGGATGTGCAGGCCCAGGCGGTAGGTGCCGCGCTGGGACCCGGCTTCCACGAACTCGAGGTGTTCCAGGCTCGCGAGCAGTCGATACAGCGAGCTGCGGGGTTCTCCGGTCAGCTCCGCCAACTGTGCGACGGTCGCCTCGCCGGAGGCCGCGAGCCGGTCGAGGATCTCCACGGACTTGGCGACAAGGCGCAATCCTGACCCGGGAGCTGCACCGGTACTTCCACTCATCCGTCACGTCCCACCCAGGCGTCAGAAGCGTCGCGTCGACTGTATCGGCAGGCGCGCCCCAGCTGCTGCTCGGAAGCTCGCACACCGTGGCCATCTTCTCATTTGACGAACAACATGTCCATCTAGTGGTTCGAGACGGTGACTTGACCGTAATTATCGTTCTGTGGACATGTTGTCCGATGGGCGGTAGCTTCGTCGATCGATGGGACCTGTGGCGTCCACCGGAGCAGGCCAAGGTCCGTTTTCTGGAAGGACGAACAATGAACCGAATAAGGACAGTGTGGTCGTTCGGTTGGCGTGGCGGAAGTGTGGCGGCCGGGTTGGCACTGACCCTGGCCCTCACGGCGTGTGCCGGTTCGACGACTGCTGGTGGTGGAGCGAGAACGATCGGCCTCGTGCGTTTCAGCGGTTCCGACGTGTACGCCAACAGTGCACTCAACGCCATCGCCGCGTACGGAAAGACGAAAGGCTGGAACATCGTTGATGTCGACGCGAACGGCAGTGTCGACGCCGCCAACTCGGCCCTGACGAATCTCGCGACGCGGCGCGTCGACGCCATCGCGGTCTCGGTCTTCCCCACGGCCGCGTTGGCCGCCGGGATCTCGGCCGCGGCGGAGGCGAAGATCCCGGTCGCGAACTGGGGTGGCGGGCTGGGCACGGGTGTCCCGATCGCGGCCGACGTGGCCGTCGGAGAGCCGATGGCCGCTCGAGTGGTGAAGGACCTGGGCGGGTCGGGTGCATTGCTGGCGCTCGGGTACAAGCCCGGCCTACCGTGTCAGCGCCGGGAAGCCGCCCTCGACGACGCCGTGAAGACGACATCGATCAACGTGACCGCACAGCAGATCACCATTCCGGGCCAGGTCGAGTCCGGTGATCAGGCCACCCTGGCATGGGCAGCGGCCCACCCGAGCGGCAGCGCGCCGCTGGCCGTGTGGGCGTGTTTCGACGACCCGGCCACCGGAGCCGCCGCCGCCCTGCAGCAGCTGGGACGAACCGACGTGGCCGTCTACGGCCTCAACGGCACCGCCGAGGCCCTGTCCCTGATCAAAGCAGGACGGCTCACCGCCACCGAATACATCGACGGGCCGAAGCAGGGAAACCAGATCGCCGGGCTGTTCGAGCAGTACTGGAGCAACCCCGATGGTTTCCGGCAGGTGGAGATTCCCGGCGACGCGGAGGTCATCGACAAGAACAATGTCGACGCCTTCCTCGCGAAGCACCCGGAACTGACGAAGTAGCCCCCACCCCGCCGGTTCCGCCGGTCCGTCATGCTGCGGTATCCACGATCACCGCCCTCGACCTGCTCGGCGTCGAAGAGTTCAAGGCAACCGTGCATGGGCTGAGTATTTTCGCGTGAACGCTGGAGAATCCACTGCGGATCCCCGTCCGAGAAACGAGTCAAGGGAGACCAAAGATGCTCATGGAATTCGATGATCCCAGCTGGTGGGACGAGTTCGTCCGCGAGATCAACGACGATCAGGAATGGTGCGAGTCGGCGCGATATTTCTCGGTCAGCGTTGCGTTCAAGAGCCCCGAAGCGGCTTGGACGATCGACACGCGGCACGGCAGGGCGGTGTCGGCGACCGAAGGGATTCCGCTCGACGGCGCCGACATCGCCGTTTCGGCACCGGACGCCGAATGGGCGCGTGTCATCGCGGGCGAGACCGACTGGTTTCAGGGGACCTCGCCGGGGCTGGGTGACATCACCGTGGAGGGTGATGCGGTCGCGGCGATGCGGAACGTCAAACCGATGTGGTTGCTGCTGCGGACGATGAGCCGGGTGCGCAAATCCCCAGCCGAGATGTCGTATTCGCCGGATCCCACTCCTTCGGGGCGCGAACCGGTGGGTCGCTACGTCGAGGTCGGCGGGCTGCGGACCTATTACGAGGAGGCCGGGCAAGGCCGGCCCATCGTCTGCATTCACGCAGCGGGTCAGGACACGCTGATGTACCGGCACGTGACGACGGGTCTTTCCGACTCCTACCGGGTGATCTCGATCGATGCGCCCGGCCACGGCAAGACTCTCGAACCGGCCAACGGCCCGTTCGCCTCGATCAGCCAGCACGCGGAGTTCAACGAGCGGCTCATGGCCGAACTGGGCCTGGAGCGACCGATCATCGTCGGTTGTTCCATGGGCGGCAACATGGTCCTTGAACTGGCTTCGCGCAGGCCCGGCTTCTACCGCGGTGTCGTGTCGTCGGAGGGGTCGGACTACACGCCGACCGTCAGCGGATTCCTGCTCGAGATGCTGACCTTGAACAGCCCGCAGATCCTCGAATGCTGGTCGCGGTCGATGACCGGCCATCGCACCCCACCAGAGCGGGCGCGCGAGGTGGTCTGGCAGTTGCGGCGTGTCTGCCCGGAGGAGATCGTGGCCGATCTGACCGGATACACCGGCTTCGACCGCCGGGACGACGTCGCGAAGATCGAATGTCCGGTGCTGCTGCTTCGTGGCGACGCGGACTGGCTGGTCAGCCAGGAGATGGTGGAGGCCACCTCGGCCCGGATCCCCGGCAGTGAGATCGCGGTGCTGGCCGGCACTGGACACTATCCGATGATCGAGAATCCGGTCGAGTTCGTCGAGGTGGTCCGCCGCTTCGCGGACGGGCTGTCGTGACCACCGGCGGGCCCCCGCTGGTCGAGGTGCGCGGGCTGGCGAAGACGTACGGGAACATCCGTGCCCTGCGCGGAGTCGGTGTGTCCTTCCGGCGGGGCGAGGTGCACGGCCTGATCGGGGCGAACGGAGCCGGGAAGTCGACTCTGATCCGCTGCCTGGCGGGACTCGAGCAACCGGACGGCGGTGAGGTCCTCCTCGGGGGTGAGCCCAGGACGATCCACGATCCCGCCGCCGCGGCAAAGCTCGGGCTGGCCTTCATCCACCAGGAACTGAACCTGGTGAGTACTTTCACCGGTGCGCAGAACATCCTGCTCGGCAGCCACTCGGGCGGCATGCTGAAGCCGCGGCGGTTCGGCGGCGTCCCCCACCGGGTGCGGGAGGCGGCCCGCCGGATCGGCATCGACTTCGACCTCGATGTGCCGGTCGGTACCCTGAGCGTGCATCAGCAGTGGCTGGTGACCATCGCCCGTGCACTCCTCGAGGACCGCGACCTGGTCGCGATGGACGAACCGACGGCCTCCCTCGACGCCGACGAGGCCGCGACCCTCCTGAGAGTGACACGGCAGCTGGCCGACGCCGGTGTCGCGGTGATTTTCATCAGCCACCGGCTCGACGAGGTGACCGAGGTGTGCGACCGGGTCACTGCGTTTCGCGACGGTGCGGTTTCCCTCTCGCTGCCCAAACAGGACCTGACGCGGGAATCGCTGGTGCGCGCGATCGTGGGTCACGAGGTGGTGCCCCGCTCGGGAACGCAGGCCGATGCGGAGGTTCCGGATCGGCCGGTACTGCTCGACATCAAGGACCTGACCAGGGGACGCGCGGTGCGGGGCGCATCCTTCACCCTGTACCAGGGAGAGATGCTCGGCATCGCCGGTCTGGTGGGGTCAGGGCGCACCGAACTGGCGCGAACGATCTTCGGTGCCGACCGGTCCGACAGCGGTGCGATGACGATGGACGGGAAGGCCTACGCCCCGAAATCGGTCGCGGACGCGATCCGCAACGGCCTGGCCTACGTTCCGGAGGAACGGCGCTCGCAGGCCCTGTTCCTGACACACTCCATCGCGGACAACCTGCACGTGACCAGATGGGAGAGGCTTCGAGTCGGTCGCTGGCTGCCACTCATCCGGCCGGGAGCGGCCAGGGCGGCCGCACAGGAGGTCTGTGCGCGCCTGGGTGTGAAGGTCGCGTCGAGTGACACCGGTAAGGCCGTCCAGACACTCAGCGGCGGCAACCAGCAGAAAGTCGTCATGGGCCGTTGGCTGGTGACCGCGCCGAAGATCCTGATCCTCGACGAACCGACCCGCGGCGTCGACATCGGTGCCCGAGCCGACATCTACGGCCGTATCCGGGAAGTCGCTGCCAAGGGCACCACCGTCATCGTGATCTCCTCCGAATTCGAGGAGCTTCTCGAGTGCGGTCGCGTGCTCGTGATGGCCCAGGGCCGGATAGTTGGGCAGCTGTCCGGGGCGGACGTGTCCGTACCCAACATGCTCAATCTCTGTTACGCCTGAACACAGAACGGAAATGTAGTGGTGACCGAGACACTCGAGACGCCTCCGGGGCGGGCTCGCTCACAGCGACAATCCGGAAGCCGGCAACGCGTGCTGGCGGCTTCCGCACGGTTCGGCACGATCGGTGTGCTGGTGCTGCTCGTCATCGTCTTCAGCGTGGCGAGCCCGGACATCTTTCCCACCGGCCAGAACATTCTCAACATTCTGAACCAGAGCGCGACACTGTCCATCGTCGCTGCCGGGCTGACGTTTCCCCTTGTGGCGGGGCAGTTCGACCTCAGTTTCGCGGCGGTCATCAGTCTGACCGGGATCCTCACGGTCGGCTTCCTCAAGCGCAGCGGCTATCCGTGGCCACTTGCCGCGCTGCTGGCGTTGTCGGCCGCCGCGTTGATCGGGCTGATCATCGGGCTTCTGGTGTCCTACGTTCGGGTGAACGCGATCGTGGCGACACTGGGCATGAGCACCGTACTGCTGGGCGTGAACTACGAGTATTCCAACGGCACCCCCATCACCCTCGATCCCGGCCCCTTCACGAAGATCGCGCGCGGGCAGGTGCTGGGCATCCCAGCGCCGATCATCATCACCGCGGTCGTGCTGGTCGCGTTGTGGCTCCTGCTGAACTTCACCTTGCTGGGCAAGCACACACAGGCGGTCGGCGCCAACGTCGTGGCGGCCAGGCTCGCCGGTGTCCGCGTCGCCAAGGTCACCATCATCGCCTTCGTGATCTGCAGTCTGTGCGCCGGCCTCGCCGGGGTGGTGCTCGCGGCCCGGATCGGCAGCGGTCAGGTCACCGCGGGCGACGGATACCTGCTCAGCGCGTTCGCGGCCGTTTTCCTCGGCGCGTCCGTGCTGCGCGACGGCGAGTTCCACATCCTGGGCACGTTCGTCGGAGTGCTCATCGTGACCGTCACCTTCAACGGCCTGTCCATCCTCGGTTCCGATTCATCGATGCAGTTCTTGTTCCAGGGTGGCATTCTCGTCGCCGCGACGGCACTGAGCTCCACCGCACGTCGGGTCCTGAGTGGAGCGTTGAAATGACACAGGTCGAGTTCTCACTGGCACCCGATCTGCGGTTCGACGCGATCGACCAGGTCGCCATGCTGGTGCCCGACCTCGCCGCCGGCGTGCGGGCATGGTCCGCGGTTCTCGGGCTTGACCAGTGGTACGTCTGCACGTATGGCCCGGAAAGTGTTCCGGAGTGCCTGACCTATCACGATGAACCGGGCAGCTACCGGATGCGGCTGGCGCTGGCGGGGTCTTCTCCGCAGCTCGAGCTGATCCAGCCGCTGGACGGTCCGAGCATCTACCACGACTGGATCGCCGAGCACGGCTACGGCTTGCACCACTTCGGGTTCCGGGTGGCCTCGATCGCCGAGGCGGAGCGGCGGGCCCGCGCGGCGGGCATCCCGGTGATCCAGACGGGCAGATCCTACGGTGCGGACGGTACGGGTGGGTTCGCCTACCTCGCCACACAACAGTCGCTCGGCGTCATCACGGAGCTGATCGAGGTGCCCGCCGTCCGGCGTCCGTCCGAGGATCTCCGATAACGCCTTCCCGCCGTCCAACGAAATCTGCCAATCAGAAAAGGAGTTTCGAGGTGGCCGAACCTGTCCCGGAGGTCTCCGCGCCCGTCGATCTGGCGCCCTTGCTCGAACCCTGGATTGCCGCCCTCGGCGCGGCGCTGGACATCCTTGGCGGGAAGCGCGAGGGCTCACTCGACGATGCGCGCCGATCCTATGCGGACTTCTTCGCGACGCGTTTCCCCGCGCCGCCCGAGGTGGAATTCGAAGACGCCGAGGCGGCCGGAGTGCCGATCACGTGGGCGCGGCCCCGGAACGCCTCCGGGAACATCCTGCTCTACCTGCACGGTGGCGGCTATCTCGTGGGCGCGCCGCGAGGATACCGGGGTCTGGTGGGCCGTTACGCCCGCGCGTTGTCGGCGGACGCGGTGATCCCCGACTACCGATTGGCTCCGGAGCACCCCTACCCGGCGGCGATCGACGACAACGTCGCGGTGTACCGGTGGCTGCTCGACCAGGGTGTGGCGGCCGATTCCATCGTGGTTTCAGGGGATTCGGCAGGTGGTGGGATGACGGTGGCGCTGATGGTGGCCGCACGTGACGCAGGGCTGCCGCTTCCCTCCGGCGGAGTCGCACTCTCGCCCTGGGCGAACCTGGAGCATACCGGCGCGTCGATGGCGTCGAAGAAGGACGCGGACCCGTTGTGCACGCCGGAGGCACTGGACATGATGGCCCGCGGCTACCTCGGTAACCGGCCACTGAACAGCCCGCTGGCGTCACCGGTGTTCGCCGACGTCACCGGGCTTCCGCCGATCGGTATCCAGATCGGTGAGCGCGAAATCATGCTGAGCGACGCGATCCGGCTCGCCGATCACCTTGCGGCGGCGTCCGTCCGGGTCCGGCTCGACGTGTGGCCAGGGATGCCACACGTATGGCACCTGTTCTCCGGCGATCTCGAGCAGGCGGACACGGCGCTGTCGGAATCGGTGTCGTTCCTGCGGTCGTGCCTGGATCACGTGCTCGATCCGCAGTCCCGGCAACAGTGCGAAGGAGTCCGATGAGCGACATGACGGTCAAGGTGAATGGCACGGAGCTTTTTGTCCGGGACACCGGTGAGCGGGACCTGCCGGTCGTGCTCGCGCTGCATTCACTGTTCCTGGACGGCAGGATGTTCGACGGCTTTGTCGACGCCGCCGCTGGACGATTCCGCGTGGTGCGTCCGGACTTCCGCGGTCAGGGCCGCAGCGCGGCCGCCGCGGTCGAGCTGCACTACAGCGACTTCATCGACATGGACACCTGCACAGCCGACATCACCGCGCTGGCGGACGCACTCGGACTTTCCAGCGTTCACCTACTGGTCCAGTCCATGGGCGGCGATGTCGGCTTCCGCCTGGCCGCGGCCCGGCCCGCCCTCGTCCGGTCGATGGTCGTGCTCGGGTCCTCCGCGCGGGCGGAACCGCCGGAGCAGCTCGGGCGGTTCCGGCAGTGGGTGGACGACGTGGGAAATCACGGGTTCGTCGGGGAGATCCTGGACGACACCATGGCGATCATGTTCGGCGAGACCACCCGGAACGATCGGGCCAAGCGGGACCTGGTCGAGCTGTGGAGGTCGCGCATCGCGGCGGTACCCAAGACACTGCGACCCGCGATGAGTGGTGTCATCGAGCGTGGCAGCGTGGTCGAGCTCCTACCCCAGATCACCGCGCCGGTGCTGATCGTTTCCGGGACAGAGGATCTGCCCCGGCCGCCGGAGTGGTCGGACGAGGTCGCCGCCGGGTTGCCCAACGCGGAACTCTGGCGGCTGCGCGGGATCGGGCACAGCCCCATCCTCGAAGCGCCGGACATCGTGCTGCCGCGCGTTCTCGATTTCCTATCCGGCCAAGGGCAGGACGCCGGGTTCGATGCTTGAGCCGGGATCTTCCTCCGGAGCTGGATAGGCGTCAGTCCATGGCCGCGGTTGCGGGCGGGCCTGCCGGTGATCGAGGAGGACAAGTGGTTCGTCGGCCGGGAGGCCGAACTCGCCGCTCTCCAGGAAATGCCCGGCCGGTGGCGGCCGACGGAGTCGTTCCGGCCGGCGTGCCGGATCCGGCGGCCGGCCGGGCTGTGTCATCCGGCGAGAAAAGTGGGTAGTGCCCGGGGGTCCGGGTCGGGTGCCCAGCGGCCGTTGTGGCGGGCGTAGGTCCAGTTCGGGCCCCGGTCGGCGAGCTGGCGCAAGGCCAGTACAAGGCGGTCGACATGCTCGGTGGTCGTCCCCAGCCCGATGCTGGCCCGCACGGCTGCCGTGCCCTCGCCGCGGACCCGTGTGATCAGGCGCCGGGTGGCGATGTGGGCGCAGAACGCGCCGTCGCGGACACCGATGCCGTACTCGGCGGACAGCGTCGCGGCGAGCAGGCCGGGATCGAAACCGTGGAGGACGAAACTGAGGGTTCCGGTCCGGTCGCCGTGGTCGTCGAACAGGCGCAGCGGTGTCAGGCCCGGTATCGAGGAAAGGCCCTCGTCGAGCCGGTCCAGCAGCCGGGCCTCGTGCCCGATCACCAGGTCCCAATCGGCGGCGAGACGTTCGCAGGCCACACTCAGTGCGTACACCCCGATGGTGTTCGGTGACCCGGCTTCGTGGCGGTCCGGGCCGGAGCGCCACACCACGCCGGATTCGGTCACGGCCTGCGTCGCGCCGCCGCCGCTGAGGTAGGGCGGGGCGGCGGCGAGCCAGTCCGCCCGGCCGATCAGCGCGCCCGCGCCGAACGGCGCGTAGATCTTGTGCCCGGACAGCGCGACATAGTCCACATCGAGCTGCCGCACCGAGATCGGGCGGTGTGGTGCCAGTTGGGCCGCGTCCAGCGCGATCCGCGCGCCGTGCCGCCGGGCGACGGCGGCGATCTCGGCGACGGGAAGCACCTCGCCGGTGACGTTGGAGGCACCGGTGAGGACCACCAGGCGTGGCCCGTCCGGGCAGACCGCGAGCGCTCGATCCACTTCGGCTGTCGCCTCGGTCCGGGTGCGGGGTGTGGCGATGCGCTGAATGGTCTTGCCGTGCCAGGGGAGGAGCGCCGCGTGGTGTTCGGTGTCGCATAGCACCACCGAGGTGTGGGGCGGCAGGCTGCTCGCGAGCAGGTTCAGCGCGTCCGTTGTGTTCCGGGTGAAGATCACCTCGTCGTCCTCGCGTGTGTCCACGAAGCGGCGCAGCACGTGCCGGGCGCGCTCATAGACCTTTGTGGACACCTGTGAAGCGAATCCCGCGCCCCGGTGCGCGCTCGCGTACCAGGGCAGGAACTCGTCGACGGCTTCCCGTACGGCTTCGAGGCACGGCGCGCTCGCGGCGTGGTCGAGGTTGGCGTAGTCGATGACGGAGCCGGTCACCAACGGCACCTGGGTGCGTGCGACGGTGAGGTCGGTGGACGGTGGCATGCTTGCTCCTTGGCGGTCCTGGGATCCGCGAGGGCTCCGCGCTTGTCCGCCGCGCCGCGCGGTGGACCAGGTCCTCACCCGGGGCACCCCACCGCGGCAGGAGGGTTGCCGGCCAGCAAGCCGGGGCTTGACGCTGGCACTCATGACCTTGTTCCGGGAACCTACCGGACCGGGCCCGGTCGGCGTCCGCGGGGTCGGACAGACGACGGGCACGCGAAAAGAGCCGCGTACCGGACCCTGGTACACCGGACACTTTCGAACGACGGGTACCGGGCGCCGCGGTGTTTCATTTGCGTTGAACGGAAAGTCGAGACAGCGTCCTCGATGGACAGTCCGGTTCCGCGGTCGAACGCATCGGCGAAGGCAGGGTCCCCGCTCAACTCCACTGGCAAGCCAGCAACGACATCGTCGAGATCATCGACTGGATCCGGGCGACACCAGACAAAACATGACCACGACCGAGCGGACACGCCCTGGCCGGGGAATGATTGGTGCCTGCGGCGTTGTTCCGACCTGCCCATGGCCTCCAGGTCGTCGGTGGATCTTACTCTCCCTGGAGAAAGACAGGCCACTCCAGCCATACGCGGGTTGCTCTGATTTCGAAGCCGAATCCCTTGAGTATCACCAGAGTGCCGTCGCGGCGGTCCGTTCCGCACAGTCGCCTTCGCACGAGTCGCTTCCTTCGAAGCCGATCGCCGGGCCGCTCAATCCACGAAGAACAGGCGAGCCGGGTTGTCGACGAGGATCTGGTGCCGGTCCGTCTCGTCCGGCGCCCAGTCGGCGAGCAGGTTCAGCAGTTCCCCGGTGTCGCGCCGGCCGTTGGGCAGGTGCGGCCAGTCCGAGCCCCAGACGAGCCGGTCGGGCCTGGCCTCGACCAGGGCACGAGCGAGCGGCGAAACGCTCGACAGCTCCTTCTCCCCCGCCACCCGGTACGCGCCCGAGAGCTTGACGTAGCAGTACCCACCGTCCAGCACCGACACCAGCCGATCGAAGTCGGCACGAGTAAGGCCTTCGGACTCCTTCATGTACCCCATATGGTCGATCACGAAGGTGTCCTCGAACTCCGCGAAGAACGGCAACAGCGCACGCACCACCGTGCCCGGGCTGTAGAACTGCAGGTGCCAGCCTCGTGGCCGGATTCGGTCCGCCACAGCGCGGATGTACACGACGAGCTCATCGATCGACCAGCCCGCCCGGGCGAAGAGGTCCAGCCGGACGGCCCGCACCCCCGCATCGTGGTACCGGTCCAGCTCCTCGTCGGACACGTCGTCCGCCACCTGCACCACAGCCCGGCAGCGCGGTCCGACCTTGTCCAGGACGTCGAGCAGGAGCCGGTTGTCCGTGCCGTAGTACGTAGGCTGCACCAGAACCATTCGTTCGAGGCCCAGCCACTCGGTCATCCGCAGGTACTGCGCGAGCGTTGCGTCAGGAAATGTGTAGAGCGGGTCGGGCACGTGTGCGTACCCCCGTTCGAAAACGTGGAAATGTGTGTCGCAGCTGCCGGGCGGAACCGCGAACACCGGGGTGGTGTTGGTCTCCGCCGCACGCATGGGCAGGGTCCGCGCGAATGCCGGCCTCGTCATCGTTCCTCCTGCGTTTCCCGGACGATCTTGCCGTGCGCCCGCACCGCCTGTGCGACCCCGGCTTCGGCAGAACGGTATAGCAGCGCGGAGTCGATACCCGTCAGTACGAGTGGGCATACGCCCAGCGGTACGAGTGACTGGTACACCGCGTCGTCTCCGATGCCGCCCACCATCAGCAACTTCCCGTGACGGCGGCAGGCCTGCGCGACCGTCGCGACGGCGTCGGCGACTCGGGGATCGTCGTAGCAGCCCGCGACTCCGAGCTCGGCGGTGAAGTCGTTGACACCGATGCCGATCATGTCCACCCCGTCGACCGCGGCGATCGCGTCCGCATTTGCGATCCCGGCTGGTGTCTCCAGCAGAACCTGGACCACGGTTGCCTCGTCCAACGTCGGGTTCAGTTCGCGGGCCGACTGTGGGCGCATGCCCAGCTGCGGCGCCATCGCGGTCTGCGAACGTTGTCCCCGCGGAGCGAACCGGCAGGCACCGGCAACCAACTGGGCCTCTTCGGGAGTCTCGATCCGTGGGGCGACGATCCCGTCGGCCCCGCCGTCGAGCAGGCGGCCGATCATGCCGTACTCGCGTTCGGGGATCCGGACGATCGCCGTCATGCCCAGCGCGCCGGCGGTCACGCACAGCGCGGCGGCCACGTCCACCGGCATCGTGCTGTGCTCGAGATCCACCATCACCGCGTGGTGCCCGGTCGACCGTGCGATGTGGACAACATCGGAGGTGCGGGCGGATCGAATGCCCATCATCAAGGTGAGTTCGCCGTCCCGAAGTCGACCGAGAAACTCGGAGCGGTGCCCGTTTCCCTGGCTCGTAGGCAGATCCGCGCGGTCGGCACTCATCGGGCAGGCTCCTGGTGTGATTGGCGGTGATACGACTCGTAGCCGAGTACAGCGGACGCGCACCGCCGGAGCAAGTAAACTGACGTGACACTCCACGATGATGAGCGTAAGGAAATTTGACGCATGCTCGACGTCCGGAAACTCATCATGCTGCGCGCCGTCGCGGCGGAGGGTTCGATAGCCGCCGCCGGGCGCGCGCTGCAGTACACCAGGTCCGCGGTCTCGCAGCAGCTCACCGCACTCGAAACGGAAGCCGGCACCCCGCTGGTCGACCGCACGGGCAACCGCATCACCCTGACTCCAGCCGGGCGCGCCCTCGTCGAGCACGCCGAGCGAATCCTCGTCGAGCTGCGTGCCGCGGAAGCCGCGCTGACCGGAGCGGCCGGGCGCGTCACCGGGCTGCTCCGGGTCGGGATCCCCTTCCGCGAAGGACCGCGGATCATGAGCCGGGCACTGACGGAGGTACGCACCCGGTTCCCGGACATGGAGGTGCGGCTCTCGGCCACCACGGACGAAACAGGCGCCGACGCCGTGCGCCGCGACCAGCTGGACCTGGTGATCGTGTCGCGTTACGGGAACGCGTACGGCCCAGCCGAGCCCGGTCTGCGGCACTGGGTTCTCGGGCACGACCCGCTCCGGCTGTGCGTCCCGGCGGAGCACCCGCTGGCGAACACCCGCAGCTGCGGGATACGCAGACTGGCCGAAGAGCCTTGGGTACTGTGCCCGGGCACCACGCTCGGCCGCCTGGTGACGAGTATGTGCGCCACCCACGGGTTCGAGCCACGCGTGGCGGCGACGGTCTACGACATCGGGACCGCCATCGGTCTGGTCGGCATCGGCTGGGGGATCACGATCGCGCCGGAACTCACCCCGGCGGCCGATCAGGTCGCCCGGCTGCGGATCACGGGCCTCGACACGGTCCGGCACAACGTTCTCATCGTGCGCGACGGCGAGCACCTGTCCCCGCGGTTGGCCGCGGTCATCTCGGCCGTGCGCTCGGTGAGCGCCGAGCTCCCCGGTGGCGAGCCGGCACCACGGGAGTGAGGCGTCTATGCCCGACCAGAAAGAAAGCAGCCGCATGCCAGGGAAGCGAATAGTCGAAGAAGCGATCGCGCTCGTGATCAGCTTCGCCGGACGATCAGTGCCGCGGAGCAGGATCCGCGGAGCGCAAGTGCCGCAGTTTCGTCCCGTCGGTCTTCGATGCCGGTAGTCGTCCACTGTCGCGCGGGAGCCGCCTCGCGTTGCCAGCCGGCTTCCTCGGTGGGGCACCGGAGAACCCACCGGGACCGCGCTGGCGAACTTCTCCGAGACACCGCCACGCTCGCTATCACGGTCGACACAACGGGGTTCAGTGAGATGGGGTCGTGCCGAGCAGGCCGCCCGCCAGCAACTCGCTGAGCAGCTCCACCACCTCGCCCTCGCGCACCGGGCCGGACTGCTCAGCCAGCCGGGTGTAGCAGAAATACTCCAGCATGCACACCACGGCAAGCGCCAGCGTCCGTGCCTGTCCACTGGTGCGCGATGCCGCCAGGGGCGTCTCGCGCAGGTGCCTGGCCCACGTCCGGACCTGGCGGTCCCGCAGCTCGCCGTGGAGGCGCCGGAAATCCTCGTTGAGCATCGACGCCTGGAACAGGCCCACCATCTCCGGCAGGTGTTCGCGGTAGGTGTCCCAGAAGGCCTGCACATGGTGCCGCACGTTGGCCGCCGTCACCATGGTGTGCTCGTGACCGACCTGCTGCACCACGCGGGAGCGCAACGTCTCCTTGAAGTCGTCGGCCAGCGAGCGCAGCAGGTCGTCCTTGTCCTCGAAGTACCGGTAGAACGAGCCGACCGCCTTGCCCGCCTCGGCCGCGATGTCGGTGATCCGGATCTCGGCGTACCCGGTCTGGGTGAGGAGGCGGCGGGCGGCCGCCTTCAGGTCGGCCTCAGTGCGCTTCGCTTTCGCCCGCTCCGCCACGATGCATCCCCGTCTCGCCAGTCCTGCCGACCTCAGGTTACCGGCCGCCCCGGAGACCGCCGAGCTCCGGCGATGTCGGGTAACGCACGCCGGTGAGCCCGGGGACCACCACCGCGGCCGGATCGTTGTCCGCTTCGATCAGCGACGCCACCGCGAAATCGGTCACGCAGCCGGACAGCAGCTGCCGCGGGTCCTCGAGCACGACCCGCAGCCGGGTCACCATGGCGCGCAGATCGTCGGCCGAGTGGATCACGGGCATTTCGGCGACCTCCGTCACGGCCGGGTCGGCCACGTCGGGCAGCGACGGCCCGGCGGGCGAGAACCGCGGATATCCGGCGAACATCAGTTCGCCCAGCTCGACCGTGGCGCGGGTCCCGTACCACAGCGCGCGCAGTGGCTGTTCGAGCGAGATCACTTCGGACAGGTCGCCACCCGCCGGGGTGGCGAACGTCGGCGCGTGTGGCGCCAGGTAGATCCGGTCGAGGGGCAGCTGTTGTGCGGACGCGCCGAGGATCATCATGGCCACGCTGCTCGTGTTCAAGGTGACACCGGAAGTGGCGCGGCCCTGCTGGCCCGCGATCACGACCATCGCGCGCTTCCAGTCGATTTCGTGGGTGCGAAACCAGCCGATCACGCGGTGGCCGATGTCGAGCGCCACCAGGAAGAACGTCGCGACCATCACGTCGTTGACCGCGACGGGCAACTCCGCGTCGCCCTCACCTGCCAGGTAGTCACCGCGCAGCGTCTCGGCATTCAGGTAGGCCTCGTCCTTCAGCGCCCGTTCCAGATACCGCGTCGTCACGACACACGTATAGTCGATCATGCTGGCGATCTCTGCCTCCCGGCCGTGAAAGGCCGCCACCGCGATGCGGTCCCGCCACAGCTCCGTGCTGTTCGCTTCGCGAGCCGACGACACCACATCGAGCAGGCGCTTCGCATCGGCGTGCCACGAGCCATCGCCACGGAGCTTGCGCATCGCGACGAGCGACGCCACCGCTGGACCGAGGTGCGAGACACCCGCGAGCTCCTTGAATCCCCGCGTGGACAGCCGGAAACCTTCGACCTCGGGCGGCAAGCCGCCCCCGGGATAGAGCACCAGGTCGGCCGACGTCGCGGCGATCAGCGGGTCGGAACGGCCCCGCTCGGCGACCGCGCGGGCGAGGTGCCGGCCGATGCTGTCGGGATCAGCGGTGTAGGTAGTGAACAGGCGGAGCAGCTCAGGGCTCTCAGGCACGATTACGTCGACCTTTCCTGGCCAGGCTCGACCGGTTCCTCGAAGCGGTAGATCACCGTATCGGTGGCGAACCGGACTTCGGCACTCAGCGAGTTGGAAACCGCGACGAGGGTTCCCGCCGGGTCGGGGAGCACGGCGACGTCGGTCCCCCCGCTGGTCGTGAACTCGTCCACCACCGCCAGCCGGCCCTCGCGCCACTGGTACAGCTGCGAGGCCAGTTGCGTCACCGGCGCCGCGGGTGTGCCCTGGATGAAGTTCACGCGGACGACGTACACGCCGGACTCGGCCGGGATGACGGCCAGCTCCCGCGCGCCCGGCCCGTCGAGGACGTCGTGTGCCACGAACCGGTGGCCGTCCCACCGCAGCACTTTCGATTCACCCAGCAAATCGGCCGCGAGGAGGAAGAACTCGCCGTCCGCGGTGAACGACGCGAAAGCCCGGCCGTGCTCAGCCAGCAGGTCCTGATGGAAGACGAACCGCGTACCGTCCCAACGGTACAGCCGCGACGGCTCCACGTGATCGGCGTGCGCCAGGAATTCCTGTCCGGCCACGGAGAAGGCATGCCAGTTGTAACCCCAACGGCCCGGGATGTCCTGGAACGGCCGGAACCGCTCGCCGTCCCACTCGAAGATCCGCGATGGCTGGTTGACGGCCTCGGTTCCGGGCAGCGCCACCCCCTGCGCGAGCGCCAGGAAGTGCCGGCCCTCGATCGAGAAGTGCCGCCACTGCTTCGCGGCGAACCCGGGAAACGATTGGAACGGCTCGAACGCCGCGCCCGTCCAGCGGTGCAGCACCGAGTCCACTGTGTACCGGTACGGCCCACCCCCCGACCGGATGCTCGCCGTCGCCAAAAAGGCATGCTTCCCGATGCGGAAGAACTCCGCGTCCTCTCCACCGGGAACCGACAGGGTCTGGAACCGCTCGTAGCCCCCGGCCGTGCGCCGGAGCAGCAGCAGCTCGGTATCGCTGTCTCCGCCGTTCATGTCGGCCGGTCCGGCTGGGCGGTCGAGAGCCAGCTGCGGGATGGCCAGCAAGGCCATCCCGTCCACTTCGACCCGCTCGACCGCGCGAGCTCCGGACGTCGGCAACCGGCACCACTCCACGAGTCTCGCTCCGGACATCCGTGCTCCCTCCGCGTCGATCCCGAAGTGACGATGAATTCACTTTCATGTTACTGTAGCGCAGGCACCGCCGCCCGGCCAATGGGCGCGGTTGCCCGGAGGGATGGCCTGACCTCTACCGCACGGCGCCCTCCACTCACGCCGGCGACCGTCCACCGAGGACCGCCGGCCCCGCGACACCGATCGGAAGGTGGACGAAGTGACTACAGCGCCCGAACCGCAGCATCCCGACCTGCCACCACCGGAAGGGCTCGCCGGGCCGGTGCCGTTCCGCGTCGCCACCACCGTGGCGGTCGCGGTCACGGACACCAGCGTTGTGATCGACCCCGGAACCGGTCCCCAGATCCAGCTCGGCCGGGTTCCGCTGCGCTCGCACTCCGACGTCACGTATACGAGCCTGGACCTGGCCGACGGTTCGACGCTGCAGCTGCAACTGGACATCCTCCGGCCGGATCACGACGGGCCCCTGCCCGCGGTGGTGTACGTGCCCGGTGGCGCGTTTCTGATGTCCCCCAAGGACAGTGCACGCGAGCTGCGCCAGTACGTCGCCGAGTCCGGTTTCGTGGTCGCGAGCATCCAGTACCGCACGACCTTGCAGGGCGCCACGTATACCGAGGGCGTCGCGGATGTCCACGAGGCCGTCAGGTTCTTGCGGGCCCACTCGGGCGAATACGGGATCGATCCGGCCCGCCTCGGGGTCTGGGGCGAGTCGGCGGGCGGGTATCTCGCGGCGATGACGGGCGTGACGAACGGCGATGTCCGTTTCGCCGCAGGAGAACGGTCCGGGGTGAGCGGCGACGTGCAGGCCGTGGTGGACAAGTTCGGCGGCGCCAATCTGGCCCGGATCGCCGAGGACTTCGACGAAGAGACACAGCTGTTCTTCGCGGGCCCGGAAACCAGTATCGCCTGGTACGTCTACGGCCGCGGCAGCGGAAAGTCCTTCGCGGAACACCCCGAGCAAGCTCGCGACGCGGACCCGGCAACGCACATCTCGAACTCCACTCCCCCGTTCCTGCTGTTCCACGGCACCGACGACCACCTGGTCTCCCCGAATCAGACACACGAACTGCACGAGGCCCTGCGCGCGGCCGGCACCGAGACCACCCGACACGTCCTCGACGGTGCCGGGCACGGCGACCTGGCCTTCCTCGGGGATTTCGAGTCCGGGCTGCCGTGGTCGACCACCCAGGTGATGGGCCTGCTCGTGGAATTCCTGAACAAACACCTCCGAGGCTAGGAAAACAACGATGACCGACTTCGACGTGCTCGTCATCGGTGGCGGACCGGTGGGCATGAGCGCGGGGATCCAGCTCGCGTCCCGTGGCATCCGCACCTTCGTGGCGGAGCGCCACCTCACCCTGTCGCAGCATCCGAAAGCAGCTGGGATCCACCCCACGACCATGGAGCTGTTCGCGCAGTGGGGTGTAGCCGACGCCATCCGCGGACAGAGCCTGCCACCGGAGCGCTCCACCGGCTTCGCCTGGACCACCCGACTCAAAGACGGCATGGACCTGGGGCAGGTGCGCTTCGGCGGCGAGCCGGCACCGGGCCCGGAACCCAGTCCGGCTCAGCTTTGTTTCACCCCCCAGGACATCGTCGAGCCGATCCTCCACGAGGAACTGCTACGTCACCCGGCCGCGACGTTCGCGTTCGGTACCACCGCCGAGGTGTTGTACCAGGACGCCGGCGGCGTCACCGTGTCGCTGACCGGCCCGACGGGACGGCGCGAGGTCCGCGCGTCGTACGTGATCGCCGCGGACGGTGTGCGCAGCCCCACTCGCACCCGCCTCGGCATCACCGAAACGGCGGGTCCTGTCTACGGCGAGTCGATCAACGTCTACTTCGCCAGTGATGCACTCACGCGAGACACCGCCACGTGGCCGTTCTCGCTCACCTGGATCCTGAACCCGGATGTCACCGGCGCGATCTACCCGGTTGGCCGCGGCAACCGGTGGATCTTCAACTTCTCCGGTGAGGAACACGAAGAGTACGACGAAGCGACCTGCGTCCGGAACGTGCGCCATGCCGCCGGCGACCCGGCGTTGGACATCGAAGTCCTGAGTATCCTGCGCTGGCGACACGAGGACGCGGTGGCCGACTCGTGGCGGACAGGCCGGGTGTTCCTGGCCGGCGATGCGGCGCACCGGTTCCCTCCCCACGGCGGATTCGGCATGAACAGCGGCATCCAGGACACCGCCAACCTCTGTTGGAAGCTCGCCCTCGTACTCGATGGCACGGCCGCCGACGGCCTGCTCGACACCTACGAGCAGGAGCGCAAGCCCATCGCCGAGTTCAACGCCGAGCAGTGCACGCTCAACACGAAGAAGCTGGCCGAGACCGGCTGGCTCGCCGAGGATCCCGAAATCCTGGCCTCGATCGAGACCCCCGATGGCGCCAGGCTGCGCGAGCGCATCCGGGCGGCCGTCCCCCGACAGCGCGACCAATTCCACTCCACGGGGCAGCAGTTCGGTTTCCGCTACGCTTCGCCGGCCGTCGTCGACGACGGATCCGAACCGGAACCCTCCACCGTCGCCGACTACCGGCCCAGCGCTTCTCCCGGCTCACGGGCACCCCATCTGTGGCTACGGGACCACGGCGGGGTCCGTTACTCCACTGTGGACCTGCCCGCCGGGCGTTTCGTAGTTCTGACCGGGCATGCGGGAGGGCAGTGGGCTGATGCCGCGGAGGCGCTCGACTTGCCGGCCTGGGTGATCGGGGCCGATCTCGTGCCGGAGACCGAACCTTTCGAGGCCGCCTACGGAATCGCGACCACCGGAATGGTGCTCATCCGACCCGACGGCCACGTCGCCCTGCGGATTCCTGCCACCGCAGACGACTGCCATGCGGTACTCGCGGACGCGCTCGACCGGATCCTCCGGGGCGCGGCGTGACCGAGAGGGAGATCGACGAGTGGTTCACCACCTACATCGCGGAGTTCGCGGCACTGGGTCGCGGCGACATCGACGACGAGCGAAGGATCCTGGCCTACTACGGCGCGCCGATGCTACTCAGCTCCGACACGGCCACACTGGTACTGGCCGACGAGGAACAGGTCCTGGACATGGCTCGGCGACAGATCACCGCGCTGCGCGCCGCCGGTTACGCCCGAACGGAAGTGCTGTTCAGCGAAACCACCTTACTGAACAGCACCTGCGCCCTCCACCGGGGCCGCTTCGCCCGGTACTCGCGCGACGGCAGCGAAATCACCCGCCTGCAGGCGACCTACGTCATCACCAGCGGGCAGGTCGGTCCGCACATCACGACGTTGGCACTACACACCGCGACCTGATCGGCACATCGCCCTGGCTTTGCTGTTCGCTCCTTCGGTGCGACCCTTGTCGAAGGGCAGGGCAAGGACGGCGTGGCGGTCGAATGCGACTCCGCGAGTGAACGCGTGCAGATGGGGCAGGTCCTCGGCACGGGATTGTGTGATCCGACCCGTACGCTGCCATCATCAAGTGATGAAATAGCGCTCTGTCGCGAGTGGTTCTACCAGTAGGAGCACGGTGGAGCTCCGGATCCCCGGACCGTTGGCCTCGATCTTTCGCCGCGTCTGCGGCCTGGCGTGATCGGGTTCGGATCGAGGTTTCGGGAGTTCCTCCGGCTCAGCTGATGCCGGAGAGGATGCCGAACCCGGGCCACACACCACGTCCACGACCGCCTTGACCCCAGCCCGGGCTCACAAACCTGACCGCAGCACCCAGTGGCAGCTGACATCAGAACACGGACAGCAACCGCCGCGGTTACTTGCCTTTCCCGAATTTCCACCACTTTTTCTTTTTGCTGTTTTCGCCGAAAAAAGAGATCGGCGGACCATGCGGAGAAGACGCTCCTGCATGGGGGACACTGCTTGACGGATGGTGTGGGTCATGGGGGGAGACATATCCGGAAAACGGCATGCTTGACAGGCCGAACGGCCGGTGGACGGGGTGGACGAAGGACGGTGTGCTGAGGGAGCCCCACGACTGCGTTCCACCGGTGGTTTTCTCGCTCGAAGCCGCCGGCGCCCCGGGCCCGGAGTCAGGGCGCACGTACTGTCGATCTCCTGGCACCCAATCGATTTTGTCCTGAGCCGGATTCCGGTACCCCGTCAGGTTTTTATTGCGGTCATAAATACTGACGACAGCCGCCGGGTCGATACCGCCGGTAAACGCCACCTCGGCCTCCTCTTTGGCAAAACCAAGGGTCGCGTCCACATCAACGCCGGTAGGGTCCGCGTTCCGGATCGAGAAAAACAATCCACTGCGCGATCTCATACGACAACCAGGCCAACTGCACAATAATCATGTACTTCGCATACTCGACCTGAGCGGCCATGTTCCGGGACATCGTCCCCAACTCGACGTTGCCACCCGAGCCGACATCGCCTCCGGCAGCGAAGGGTAAGGCCGTTGTCACTTTCCTTTCCCGAATTTCCACCATTTTTTCTTTTTGCCGTATATGTCGGAAGAGGAGCTCGGCGGGATATACGGAGACGGCGCTCCCGCGTGGGGGACACTGCTTGACGGGTGGTATGGGCCAGCCGACGGGTGGTACGGGCCAGCCGACGGGTGGTGTGGGCCATAGGGAGAGGCGTATCCAGGGGCCGGCATGCTTGGGGGGCCCCAGGGCTGATGTCCGGCAGGATGGACGGGATACGCGGGGTGAGCGAAGGGCGGTGCGCCGGGGGGACCCCATGGCTGCGGTCCGCCATAAGGAGAAGCATGCGTGGTATGCGGTGGGATACCGGGATAGGCGTGCGCACTGCCAGGAATTACCTGGTGGTGATGAGCGGGGGGACCTGAGGTCGAAGCCACCGGTGCCGCGGGCCCGGGGTCGGCGCGCCCGTGCTGTCGATCTCCTGGCACCCAATCGATTTTGTCCTTGGCCGGATCCCAGTACCCCGTCAGGTTTTTGTCGCGGTCGTAGACGCTGATGATCGCCGCCCGGTCTATACGGTCCGTAAACGCCACCTCATCCTCGTCGAAAGTAAAACCGAGGGTCGCGTCGATATCAACACCCGTAGGGTCCGCATTCCGCCTCGGACGTATCTCGAATCGATATCGTCGCTCACTGAGGTCCGAGCTTTCACCCCACAGATCCCGATTCCGCGTCGTGGAGATAAACGGACCGAGCCTGTTGTCGTACACCATTTCACGCAAGGTCTGTATGTTGTGTACGTTTCGGGCCTTGAATCCAAATTTGAGAACGTTTCGCGGGTTTGTACTGATATCGGAAAAATGCCACAGGACTTCGTTCGGATTGCTTTTGACGATGTTATCCCTGTCACTTGGGTGGATGAGCTGGTAGTTGACGCCGCCGCGCAGGCCGAACTCTGTGCCGGCGAGGTGTATCTCGGCGATTCTTTCGCCGATCCTGCGAGGGGTTCCCGCCCTTTTCCAGTCGTCCAGTCCGCGATAAATTCGGACGATGTCGGAAACCTTGGGAAAATCGTTTCCCGCGTCCGCTGTTTCCTTCGTCAACCGTTGGATCGCTCGGTTGACCTCTGATGCCAGGTCCGCCAGCCGTATCCTGGTCGACTGTGGACCGAGTCGTGTCGCGTTCTCAGGCCGCGCGCCGGGCTGACCCTGAGCAGGCGGCGGTGAGGCGGTGTGGCGTGATGCGTCCCCTGCGCTTTTGGCCTGCGGCTCCAGGATCGCGGACTCGGTTGTGGACGGAGTCTTCCCCGGACCCCCCGTGACTCCATCGTCGCGCGGGTGATCGTCCCGGCGCGTATCGCTCCCTGTCCTGGACACCATGGCGGTGCCGGTGGTGGGGTGCGCTGGGGAGTTGCTGTCCGTTTCTTCGTTGGTGGCGTGGTCCGTATCGCTCGTGTTCACGGCGTTGGTGTGGTTTTCCGGCTCGGACGTCATGTCACGGAGACCGGGACTCCGGAACGTGAAGGGTGCCGCCGGATCACGCAACTCCCCAACCGCGTCGACCGCGGAGTCCTGGGTGGCCGGGCGTGGACCTGCCGATTCGGTAGGGGTGGGCCGGGGCGGGTCGGTCGGCGCGGGATCACGCGGGACCGGAGCCTGCTCGACGCCCGGGCCGGACTCGGTCGCCAAGGGGCGGGCGGAGGCAGACTGGTCGACCAGGCGGGTGTCCAGGCCGGGCAGTCCGGCCCGCGGTCCCCCGGCGACAACCGGCTCGATCGGTTCGCTCGGTCCCTGTTCCCTCGTGCCGCTCCCGTCCGCCGCCGAAACGGTGGGCTGCCGGCTGGGTTCCCGCGGAACAGTTGCCGGAGTGGCCGTCTGCGGGTCTCGCCCGGTCAGACCCGCGGAAGCTGGGCCGCGGTCGGCCGTATCAGCCCACACACCCGGCGGCGGTGTCGGGGATCGCAGCTCAGGTGCTGGGATCCCAGCGACCGGCCGGGACACGGTGGCGCCGTCCGGCACGGTCTCCACCGGCGCGCGCACCGAGGCACCATCCGACACAGCCGTCGGGTTCGCCCTGCTCTCCCCCGTCACGTTCGCGACCGTTGGGTTATCGGTACGGGACAGGCCGGTCGTCGTGGCCGCCGGACCGCTGGTTTCAGTCGGCGGGCCCGCGCTCCGCGTCGTGGTTGGTGTGGTCTCCGCCCCAACACTGTGTGTGGTAGGGGAACCGGCCGCCGTGCCGGTGGCGCCACCATCGACCGGTGACGGCTCGCCACGCGCTTCACCGGTTACCGCTGCCCCTGGCGTCTGCCAGGTGGCGGCACCTGCCGGGGGCGCCTTCACCGTCTCCCACGGCACGCCCTGGACACCGGCCTCGCCACCGGAGGTAGAGATCCCACCGCTGTGCGAGGTCTGACCGGTGGTGGGGTGACCGACCGTGGTGGCCCCGGCGCCGATGATGGTGGTACCGCTGCCGGACCTCGCCGGATTCCCGGCGGCCGGGCCACCCGTTGCCGCGGCCCCGGTGTCACCACCGACCGCACCGGCACTCGACCCGGCGGGAGCACCACCGGTTGTGGTCCGCGTTTCCCCACCACCACGAGCACCAGTCGCACTCTCCCCGACACCAGGCCCACCAGCCGGCGTGTCGCCGGTTTCCCCGGTGTCCGCGATCGACATCGCGGGAGAACCAGGCAGTACTTCCGTCTCTGTGGGCACCGTGGTCGGTGCGCTGGTCTCGGTCATCGTCGCCGAGTCCGCGAGCGTGTCGGCCGCGCCGGTCGCACCACCCACACCGCCACCAGTTTCCGCCACTCCAGCCGAATCCGGGACCGTGAGTGGTGTCGTCAACACCGCTGCCGCGCCCTCCACACCGGACAGATCAACCTCAGACGGCGGCTCGACCCCAACCGGATCAGACTCGCCACCCATTGCGCGCCGCTCACCGGTGAGCATGCCCGCCGCACCCGCGGCCGCGGACAGCCCCGCATCATCCGGACCCCCGAAAGCCGCCGACATGGTGCCGCTCATCGCCACACCGTTGACCATGCCCAAACCCACCTTTTCCGAGGTC
>DASSAD010000170.1:0-21982 GCA_035685725.1 Amycolatopsis sp.
CAGGATGTCCGTGCGTGCCGTCCACCGCTGAAGGTAGCCGGCGAGCGAGTGGTGGAAGACGCCGAGCAGATCGATGCCCGGATCCAGCAGCCACTGCAACTGGAGGCCGTCCATCATGGCGAAGAGCGAGCGCACCTCCGCGGCGATCGTCTCGTCGTCCATGTCCACGGTTTCGCCGGCGTCCCGCGCCTCGCTCAGGTGTTTCACCCCGGTCGCCACCACGTGCCGGTACCGCTTCCCGACGAAGTCGCGCGCGGGATGGGTGGGGTTGGTCGATTCCGCGGACAGCGTCAGGAACAGCTCGATGAGCCCCCGGTTCGCCTTGTTGTAGCGGACCGCGTCCACCAGCCGCACGAAGTAGTCGAGGCCGCGGACATCGGGTGGATTCCGCGCTTCCGCCTCGATGTCCCAGTTTTCCAGTACCGCCGAAAGCAGCCCTTCCTTGCTGCCGAAATGGCGGGTGAGCGCGGCCGGCGTGACACCCACCTCCTCGGCGATCTGGCGTAGGGAGCCGCTGACGAAACCGTACGAAGCGAAGACGCGCGACGCCGATTTGATGATCTCGCGGCGGCGCCGGATACCGGTCTGGTAGGGGCCGCGCACCACCTTGGTGTCGCGCACCTTCGGATCCGTCATGATGCTCATTTCCCCTGGCGGTCGTGGACGCGGGCCGGCCCGCCTGCGCCACAAAAGTTACCATATAAATACTTTTGGCGCCGGGCCGGTGGTCGGGCGCGTGATCCGCTCACCGTATCCCGACCGGGCCGCATTCTTCGCGCCGGAACGCCGGAAGGCCCGGAAAAACGCCGGTTATTCGATCGGGAGGCCGACCTCTTCGGCGAGCCCCGTCAGGTAGGCCAGCGCCGTCTCGTACTCGGCCTTGAATTCGTCCGTCGCGTCCGCGTTGCCCTTGTACACGCCCGGAACGTCTTCGACACCACGGGACACGCCGGGAACATCCTCGAATTCGAGCGAGATGACGCCGTCGTAACCGGTGTCCTTGAGCGCTTGGAGCACATGGCGCCAGTCGATCTTGCCCATGCCGGGGCGCCAGTGCACGTTGGTTTCCCCGTCGTTGTCGGAGAAATGGCAGTGCAGCACCCGCGGCGCCAGCCGGTAGATCGCGATGTGCGGCAGGTCGCCGACCGGGAAGAGATGGCTCGGGTCGAGGTTCACGCCCACCGCGGGCGAATCGACCGCGTCCATCAGTCGCAGCAGTCCCTCGATGTTCGCGCCGTAGCGGAACGGGTGCGGTTCGAGGCTGTATTTGAGACCGGCCGCCGCGGCGTAGTCGGCGCAGTCCCGCACGGTCTCGACGTACTCGTGCCAGTTGCGCTCCCAGTCCAAACCGGAGGGAACCGCCTTCGAGAACGTCTGGACATGGGGGCGGTCGGTGATGAACGGGAACTGGATTTCGAAGGGAAGGTGCGTGACCGTGTTGACGATGGGGGAGCCGAGTTCGGCCGCGACGTCCACGCCCTTCTTGAACATCTCGACCGCGGCCTTCTTCACGGCCGGGTCGTCGCTGGCGGCGCCGCGGTTGTCGACGATGAACTGCGACAGCAGCATGTCCTTGTCCGCCAGCAGTCCGCGCAGTGACGCGATGGTCGACGGGGTGTAGTACTCGTCGAGCACCCGGCGGTTCCAGGCGATCAGTTCCGTGGCACGGAAACCCGCCTCCGCGATGCGGGTGATGCCCGTGTCGTAGGGGACGTCCCAGCGCCATGGCCAGACGGATGCACCGAATCTCATGGGGTTTCCACCCTTCGCCTCGTGATCGACTCCCTGCTGGGTCGAGCGCGCAAAAGGTGAACATACTGTAACAGTAATCGCTTGTAAACAGTTGAGCCGGCCACGAGCGGCTGAACAGTTATCACTCGTTGACTGTTGACGCCGCGGTACTTTACGCTCGGGCGACCCGACGCTCTCGCGCGGTGACGCGCGGAAAGAGGAGCACTAGTGCCAGAATTCGCCGAAGACGTCGACGTGGTCATCATCGGTAGCGGCCCGACGGGTGCGACCTACGCACGCGTCGTGGCGGACGCGCGGCCGGAGACCAGGATCCTGGTGGTCGAAGCCGGTCCCGTCGTCACCGATCCGCCCGGCCTGCACATGGCCAACATCATCGATCCCGAGGAGCGCGAGCGCGCGCAGATCGCGTCGCAGGGCCCGAACCAGCACCGCTACGAGCTCGCGGCCACCTCCGGCACCGCGCACAACCGGAACAGCGAAGAACGGGCCCGTGCTCTGGTCACCCGTCCCGGGCTGTTTCCGGTCGGCAAGGGCGACATCCTCGGCGATGGCTTTCCCGCGGCCCAGCAGTCGAGCAACGTCGGCGGAATGGGCTCGCACTGGTTCGGTGCCTGCCCGCGCCCCCAGCGGCTCGAACGGATCGACTTCATCGACTCCGCCACCCTGGATGAGGCGTACACCACCGCGGAACGCCTGCTCCGGGTGTCCAGCACGCAGTTCGCCGGCTCCGCGTTCGCCGACCACGTCGAGCGGGTCCTCGGCGAGGCGCTCGACGACGGCCGTTCGCCGGAACGCCGCGTCCAGGCCATGCCGATGGCCGTGACCCTGACACCGCACGGTGTCCACCGGACCGGGCCGAACCTCATCTTCGACGGGCTGCTGGCGGGGGAGAACCCGAACTTCGAGCTGCGCCCGGAGACCTTGTGCGAACAGGTCGTCGTGGCCGAGGGCCGGGCGGTCGGCGTGCGGCTGCGCGACCGCGCCACGGACACGGTGACCATGGTGCGCGCGGCCCACGTCGTGGTGGCCTGCGATTCCCTGCGCACGCCGCAGTTGCTGTTCGCCTCGGGCGTCCGACCCCGGGCACTGGGTCACTACCTCAACGAACATCCGCAGGTGTCGATCATGGCGGAGGTCCACGGGCTGGGCGCCGACACCGGCCACGACGGCGAGATCGGCAACGCGACCGCGATGTCGGACTCCCGCGCGGTCGCGGTGGCCGCCAGCGGCGTCACCTGGATTCCGTACGAGGGCGAGGATTTCCCCTTCCACGGGATGCTTTCCCAGATCGACCCGGACACCGTGCCGGGTTCCGGGCGGGACCGCACCCCGCTGATCTCGGTGCATTTCTTCGCCGCCCAGGAACTGCGCTTCGAAAACCGGGTGGAATTCAGCGAAACGGAACGGGACTGGATCGGCATGCCGGCCATGACCATCCACCACACGCTCAGCGAGCGGGATCGCGAGACCCTGGAGTTGGGCAAGTCGGAGGTGCTGCGGCTGTCCGACGTGCTGGGCAAGCCCGCCGACGGTGAACAGCCGTGGATCCTGCCCTCCGGCAGTTCCCTGCACTACCAGGGAACGGTGCGGATGGGCCAGGCCGACGACGGCACCAGCGTGTGCGACCCGGCCGGCCGGGTGTGGGGCGTGGACAACCTGTACGTGGCCGGAAACGGGGTCATCCCGACGCCGACCGCGTGCAACCCGACCCTGACCAGCGTCGCGCTCTCGGTACTGGGCGCCCACGACATCCTCGACCGCCTCGGTGCCGCCGAGGAAACCCCGCGCGTGGCCTGACGCCGGCGCCCCGGCGGGTCTGCCGCCGGGGCCTGCGGCAACCGGGAACGGCCGGGCGGCCCCACTCGTACCGCCCGGCCGTTCCCGTGCGCCCTCAGCCCTTGACCGCGCCGCCCAGCACACCCCGGACGAAGTGCCGCTGCATGCTGATGATCACCAGCAGCGGGATGATGATCGAGACCACGGTCGCGGCCATCAGCTGGGCCTCGCCCTGACCGGTCGCGGTGACCAGCCCCGCGACGTTCACCGTCAGCGGCTGCGCCACGGCCGTGCCGCCCAGGAAGATCAGCGGCGTCAGGAGATCGTTCCACGCCCACAGGAACTGCATGATCGCCAGCGAGGCGAGTACGGGCGCGCACAGTGGCAGCACGATCGAGGTCAGGATGCGCAGATCGGAGGCGCCGTCGATGCGGGCGGACTCGAAGAGCTCCTCGGGGATCGAGGTCAGGTAGCCCCGCACCAGGAACACGCCGAACGGCACGGTGAACCCGACCATGTAGAGCCAAAGCGCGGGGATCGTGCCGTAGAGCTTGGTCAGGTCGAAGAACTTCAGCAGCGGCACCAGGGTCACCTGCGGCGGGGTCACCATGAGCGCGACGAGCGCGAGCGAGAGGACCGTCCGGCCGCGGAACCTCATCCTGGTCAGCGCGAACGCGCCGATCGCCGAGATGAGCGTGGTGAGCACGGTGGCCGGGACGGCGATCGCCAGCGACGTGCCCAGGCTCTGGCCGAGGCCGATCACCTGCATCGCCTGCTGGTAGTTGTAGCCGGTGAACAGCGGCGCGATGAACGCGTGCCACCAGCCCGAGTCGCCGATGTCGCCCTGGGTGCGAAACGAGCTGACGAACAGGCCCAGCACGGGCGTGAACCACACGACCATGAACGCCACCACGACGATGTGGACGATCAGCCGTCCCCACCGGCGGCGAAGCCGGTACGACCGGGCGGCCGGGGGTGCCGGGGAGTGCGCGGGCGGCGCGGTGGCGATGCGCGGCGAGGTCGTGAGCGCCATGTCAGCGAATCCTTTCCGCGCGGAACTGGCGGATGTTGATGATCATGATCGGGATCGCGACGACCAGCAGGACGACCGCGATGGCGCTGGCGCGCCCGAGGTTCTGGCTGGAGAACAGCTCGAAGTACATCCGGTTCGCGATGGTGTTCGTGCCGAAGTTCCCGTTGGTCATCACGTAGATGATGTCGAAGATCTTGAGTGCGAAGATCATTTCGGTGGTGATCACCACCAGCACCGCGCCGCCGATGTGGGGCAGGGTCACCGAACGGAACACCCGCCATTCGCCCGCCCCGTCCAGCCGCGCGGCTTCGACCAGTTCCGCGGGAACCGCCTTGACCGCCGCGGACAGGATCAGGGCCGCGACGCCGAGGCTCGACCAGACGCCGACGAAGATCAGGCAGAAGTTGTTGATCGTGGGTGTCTGCAGCCAGGCCAGCGGTTTGGTGCCGGGGATCAGCGTCCACAGCGCGTTCAGCAGACCGGTCTGCGCCGATCCCGCCGGCTGGTACTCATAGATCTGGCGCCAGATGATCGACCCGGCCGCGAACGAGATCGCGGTCGGCAGCACCACCAGGGTCATCGCGAACCGCTCGTAGCGGACCTTGTCGAAGAGCACCGCGACGATGACCGCCAGCAACAGGGTGCCCAGCGGGAACACGATCAGCCAGATCAGGTTGTTGCCCAGGATCCCGAGCATCTCGCCGCTGAAGGCCCACCCGAAGTTCGTGCCCCCGGCCCAGGAGCGGCCCTGGGCGTCCCGGAAGGCGGAGATGACCGTTTCGGCCATCGGGTAGACCAGGACGACGGCCATGAGCCCGAGGGGGACGATCAGCCAGAACCACGGCCGGATGTACCGGGCGGCGCGGCCGCCCACCAGTTGCAGCATTCTCTCGCCGACGCCCAGCAGGGCGTAGACCAGCAGCGGGATCACCACCGCGCCGATCGCGATCAAAGCGGGAACGCTGGTCATCATGGCGTTCATGGCACATCCTCACGCGTCGCTGCCGACACCCGCTCCCTCGGGCTCACGCCTGTTCACTTCCCGTCTTGCAGATCTTGAATTCCCTGGAGCACCGTGTCCAGACTCGACGGGTTTTCCAGGTAGGACACCACGCCCTTCGCCGCACCGGTGACGACCGCGGTCTTCGACAGCAACGCCGGACCCGCCGCGAGCTGGATGTCGGGGCCGAAGTAGGTCTTCGCGATGTTCTGCAGGTTGGGGTCGGTGTAGGTGGACGCCGGCACGTTCTTGTCCGAGACCGGCCAGTGGTTCGCCGAAGCGAGCAGCGTCTGGGCCTCGTCCGAAGCGATGTACTGCAGGAACGCCCGCGTCTCGGGGCTGTCCTTGAACGCGTAGGTCACTTCGGAGGAATAGGTCTCGGTGGTGGCGTACTGGGGGTTCGATGCCGGAATCTGCATGGACGCGAGATTCTGGCCCGGCGTGACACCCTTGGCGGAGCCGGAGATGAGCCCGCCGGTCCAGCTTCCCCACACCACGGCCTGGCAGGTGGGCGGACTCGCGACGAGCCCGTCGGAACCGGTCCCGGTGTCCTGCGACAGCGAGCCCTGCACGCCGCCGTTGACGTAGGAGTCATTGGCCGCGATCGCGCCGAACATCTGGAACGCGTCCTTCACCTGAGGCGAGGTCCACGGGAGTTTTCCTTCGCCCCACTGCTCGGTGAGCGCGGCGCCGTACTTCTTGGCGAACAGCGCCTCGATGAACAACTCGCCCGGGTACCCGTTGGAGGTGCCGCCGCCCTGGGCGTTGCACCACGCGGTCTTGCCCGCCTTGCCCTGCTGCGCCGTCCAGTTCTGGACGTCCTGCCAGCTGGCGCCCGCCTTCGGCCCGGTGTAGGTCTGCGGGTTGTACCAGAGTTCCATGTTGTTGAAGCCCTGATAGACGCCGTACACGGCGTTACCGATCGACGCCGTCGCGTTGACGGAAGGCGTGAAATTCTGGTTCAGCTCATCCGACATGAAGCTCGAAAGGTTGAGCAGGGTATGGGTCTGGGCGTACTGGTGCATGACGCCCGGCGCGGTCGTCACCAGGTCCGGCGGATTGCCCGCGGCGACCCGCGACTGCACGACGTTGAGGTTGTCGCCCGAGCCCGTGTAGTTGACCTTGACGCCGGTCGCCTGCGTGAACGGCTGGTAGAACGACTGGAGCAGGGCCGCTTCCGAACCGCTGTTGTCACCCATGATCGACAGCGAACCGGAGAGCTTCTGGTTGCCCATGATCTCCTTGGCCTTCGCCTCGGCGGCGGCGACCAGCTTCGGATCGAAGGTGACCCCGCCGCCGTTGCCGCCGTTGCCGCCGGTGCCGGCCGCCTGCTGCTCGCTGGCGCATCCGGCGACGGAGAGCGCCGCGGCGAGGGAAAGGGCGAGTGCCGCCGTGATTTTCCGGGTCTGCCGGGTTTTCCGAGTTCTCGCGGTCTTCGGGGGCTTCGGGGTGGTTCGGGGCGTTCGCCGGACGCGGGGTAGTGAAGGTCCCATGAGAAAACTCAACTCCGATGTTGGTCAATGCGGGATATGTTCACAAAAAAGGCCGAGCGGGGAATTGCCCATGGCCGGTTCACCGGACCGGTCGAATAGGGGAGCGTAGGGCACGACGACGCGCTCCGGACAGCTTGTTCATCCCTCCTCGCTGAGGCCTCTCAAGCCGGCGCGCTACGCGGCGCGCCTGGAGTGCCGTCTGCCAGCACTTCCGGGTGCCCAGCAGCGTAAAGTACCCAAGTGTCAACAGTCAATACGCGATAACTGTTCGTGTCGCACCCCCGTGTCCCCCCTTCCGGTCGCCGTGTCCCCTCTTCCGGTCCCCGAGTTCGCTGTTCCGGTGGTCGGACTGCCGGGCGCGGTCGGCGATTTCCGCGCCGGGGCGCGGGAACGCGGGTTGCGGCCGGGCTCAGGCCAGGCTGGGCCGGGTTGAGGACAGGCTGGGCCGGGTTGAGGACAGACCGGGCGGGGTTGAGCCGGTGGGGAGTCGCGGCAGGGGACCTTCGGCGGCCGAGTGGCCACCGCCGTACGTACGGAGGCCCATCTAGGTACTGACTTAAGTACTACTCGCGAGGTGACTTGCGCCCTCCCGGTGCACTGTGGGACTTGACCAGTTCCGCCCGGTCGAGGTTCAAGGGAAATGAAGGTGTACGAGACCCGCTCCGCCAGCACGGCATCGCTTGCGACGATCGCGAGCGGCCCGGCCGAACCACACGGCAAGCCCACCGTCCGCGTCGACGGCACCGTGCGGCCCCTTCCGGGGCAGCGGCACGGCACCGCCGCGTCGGTCACCGCGGTCCCCACCGCCACTTCCGACCGCTCCGGACGCTACACCGACCTGGCCGACCGTGCGCTCGCGCGGCGGCTGGCCGACGAGGACGCCGCCGTCGAGCGTGGACTTTCGCCGTTCGAGCGGCTGACCTGCCCCGCGCATCGCCGCTGGATGCACCAGTGCGTCTCCTCGCCGCAGCACGCCAGCCCGGTCACCGGCCACCGCTGGTGCCGCGACTGCGGCAGCGCCGCGACCGTGGCCATCGACGAACTCGCCGGCGATGTCACGGTGATCTGCCCCCGCTGCCGCCGCACGCCCGAGGGCATCGCCACCCGCCAGATCGTGCGGGCCTGCCGGGCCAGCCTGGCCGCCGTACACGACCGCCGCAGTGCGGCCACCCCGCGCCTGCTGCGTGAACTCAACGAACCGAGGTGTGCTTGATGTTCGTCGACTCCTCACCCCAGCCCTGTCCCCGTTGCCTGCGCCCCACGGTGCTGGTGACCTCCCGGTCCGGGCGCCAGTGGATGCACACCAATGTCTGGAAAGCCGAGTGCGAAGCGCCGTCCGCGTTGACCGCCGCCGCTGTTTCCTCCGCGCCCGAGCCGCGCGAACTCGCCGCGTAGGCCGGTGTTTCCGGGGGCGTTTTCGCGGACTGTCGTCCGGGACGGCGTGACCACCGGCCGCCGGTCGGGGGAAACGGCGGCACGTCCATTGACAAATCACCCTTTTCGCCTGTTCAATTTTCCGGAAATTCCCTGCTGAATTTCCGAAATATTTCGGACCGTCATACCGGGCGCTGTCCGGTGCAAGTGAACCTTCGACAAGGGAGTCTGGGTGGTCACTGGCAGGCGTTTCCGCATCCTGAACCGGCTCTCCGCCACCGCGGTGGCGACCGGGATTTCCGTTTCCGCGGTCCCGGCGCAAGCCCGGCAATCCCGGCATGAGCCGCCCATTCCGTACTTCCGCGCGCCCTACGGATCCCGGGGTCAGATTCCGCAGGTCGCGGCCGCACTGGGCAGGCAACCCCTGGGCCGGCGTCCCGCCGTCGGTGACCGGGACATGCCCGGCCCCGAGGTGATCGTTCGGCGACGGCGGGAGGGCATCACACCGGGCGGTGTGGTCCTCCGGCACGACGGCGGTGGCGACCGCGGCCAGACGATCTCCGCCGTCGCCCGGATCGTCCCCGGGTTCCGGGCCGACGGCTGGCACTTCACGCGACCGGTCCGCCGCGGCTGAGTCCGGACCGCCGCGGCTCCGGCCGATTTCTTCCCGATCAGTCCGGCTCGATCCCGTCCAGGCCTCGTCCGGCCCGACCGTCTCGATGCCTGGGCCTTATCCCGCTTTCTGCCTGATCTCCCCGTCTCCGAGTCCGAAAGTGACGATCATGCCTCACGGCTTTTCCCGTGCGTCCCTGCGTCCTCGCCTGGTGGCCGTCCTCGCCGCGGCGGTGCTCCTGCTGTGCGGCTGGACGGCGGGTGCCCTGTCCGGCACCGGGTCCACGGCGAGCCCGTCACCCGCCTCCGCCCCGGCGAACTGGGTCGGGACCTGGGCGAGCGTCCCCACCGCGACACCGGCCACGGCCACACCGACCCTGCACGACCAGACCATTCGCGAAGTCGTCCATACCAGCGTCGCCGGTGATGAGGTGCGCCTGCGGCTCACGAACGAGTTCGGGGAGAAAGCGCTTACCATCGGCGAAGTGCATGTCGCGCGACGCGCGGGAACGACGGGAACGGAGATCGACCGCGCCACCGACCGCACCGTCCGATTCGGCGGCGACCCGGCGGTGACGATTCCCGCGGGCGCACCGCTGGTCAGCGACCCGATCCCGCTCGCCGTGCCAGCGCAAGCGGATCTGGTGGTCAGCCTCTACCTGCCGGAGGAGACCGAGGTGACCACGCTGCACGCCTTTTCCTACCAGGACAACGACATCGCCTCCGGCAACGTCACCGGCGACACGACCGTACGGGCGACCGAGCAGGTGACCCAGTGGTTCTTCCTGTCCGGGGTCAGCGTGCGCACCCACGACCCGCGGGCCGGTGCCGTGGTGACCTTCGGGGACTCCATCACCGACGGAGCGAACACCACGGTGAACGCCGACCACCGGTGGCCCGACCTGCTCGCCGCGCGATTGCGGCAGACGCCGTCGCTGCGCGACGTGGGCGTGCTGAACCTCGGTATCTCCGGAAACCGGTTGCTGCACGACCCGAACCCGTTGCCCGGCAGCGATGCTCAGAATTACGCGACGTTCTTCGGGCAGAGCGCACTCCGCCGGTTCGACCGCGACGTCCTCGCGCAGCCGGGTGCCCGCGATGTCATCGTGCTGCTGGGAGTGAACGATCTGGGCCATCCCGGAACTTCGGCCCCGATCTCGGAAACCGTTACGGCACAGCAGATCATCGACGCCTACCGGCAGCTCATCGCCCGCGCGCACCAGGCGGGACTGAAGATCTACGGGGCCACGATCATGCCGTTCAAGGACGACACCCTCGGTTTCTACAGTGAATCCAACGAGGCCAAGCGGCAGCAGGTGAACCGCTGGATCCGCACGAGCGGTGAATACGACGGCGTCATCGACTTCGACGCCGTCATGCGCGATCCGGCGGACCCGCAGCGTCTGCTCGGGGCCTACGACAGTGGCGACCATCTGCATCCCAACGACACCGGCACGGCCGCCATGGCCGCGGCGATTCCCGTGCGCTTCCTCCAGTGACCATCGCGGCGCCGTAGCCGACCGCACCGGAGAACTCGGCGACCGGAACAGGGGACACGGCGACGGGAAGAGGGGACACGGGCTGGGTTGGGCGTGTCCCCTCTTCCGGTTGGTGTGTCCTCCTCTCCGGTGGGCGAGTTCGCTTTTCCGGGTGGTGTGGGTTCCGGGTGTGGTGTGTTCCGGTGTCGGGGACAGCGGGGACAGCGGTAGGTCAAAATGATCGGGTGTCGGACGAGGTGAACGTCGCGTCCACTCGTTCCCGCAACCGGTGGGGCGAGGGGCAACGCCTGCGCGTCGAAATCCTCGAAGCGGCCGGCCGCCTGTTCTCCGGGCTGGGTGGCGAGGACGGCCTCACCATCCGCGGGGTCGCCCGCGCCGCCGGCATCGCCCCGGCCAGCATCTACCAGCATTTCGCCGACCGTGATGCCCTGGTCCAGGGACTGCTGGACCACGAGTTCACCCGGCTGCGTTCGCTGATGCGGCAGGCCGACGAGCAGGCCGATCCCGCGGACGTGGTCGGCCGGGTGCGGGCCCAGCTCCACGCCTACTGCGTGTTCGCCATCGACAATCCGGGCCACTACCGGCTCATGCTGAGCAACGCGGTGAGCCGTCCCGCCGCGGGCGCGCATCCGGCCGGGCCGCTGATGGACGTGATCGATCTGCTGTCCGTCGGCTTCGCCCGCTGTCATGAAGCCGGGCACCGGTTGCGGGTGCCCAGCGACCGGGCCGCCGCGATCATGCTGGTCGCCGCGCACGGTCGCGTGGGACTGCTGCACAGTAACCCGAGCGAGCAAGGGGCCCGCTCCGTCCATCCGTTCGTCGACGAGGTCTTCACCCTCGTCTTCGAGTGATCCGAATTCCGATTCTTCCCTTTCGTGCCACCGGAAACTGGGCCGTTGAGGTGGTCATCGGGCGCGCGTGCGGACAGCGTCGGGCCAGTTCCTTAACATGTGTTCGGTAAGTCTCCGAACGCTCGTTTGGTAACTCTGTGTGAAGGAACCCGATGACCGAGACTTTTCGCGAAACCGCGACCTACCCCATGGCCCGGGGGCGCTGCCCGTTCGATCCGCCGCCCGAACTCGGCCACCTGCAGGAAAACGAGCCGGTTTCCCGGGTGAAGCTCTGGGACGGGAGCACGCCCTGGCTCGTCACGCGCTACGCGGACCTGCGTGCGGTCCTGGCCGACCCGCGAGTCAGCGCGGACAGCAGGAACGCGGGATACCCGCACATCAGCGCGGGGCTGGCGGCGCGGCGGCAGCGTGCCAAATCGTTCATCAACGTCGACGATCCCGAACACGGCGCACAGCGCCGCCTGCTCACCGCGGACTTCATGGTCCGCAAGGTCGAGGCCCTGCGGCCGAAGATCCAGCGCATCGTCGACGACCTGATCGACGAGCTGCTGGCGGGCCCGAAGCCGGTCGACCTGGTCCAGGCCTTCGCCCTGCCGGTGCCGTCCCTGGTCATCTGCGAGCTGCTCGGCGTCCCCTACGCCGACCACGAACTGTTCCAGCGGATCAGCAAGACGCTGATCTCTCGGGAGACACCGCCGGACGAATCGGTCGCCGCACTGGAGGAACTACTCGCCTACCTCGGCGATCTGGTGGAGCGCAAGAGCTCCGAGCCCGGCGACGACCTGCTGAGCCGGCTGGCGGTGGAGCAGTTCCGCACCGGCGCGATGACGCGTGAGCAGATCGCCGCGATGGGGCAGCTCCTGCTCGTGGCCGGGCACGAGACCACCGCGAACATGATCGCGCTGGGCACCGTCGCACTCCTGGAAAACCCCGGCCAGCTGGCGGAACTCCGCGAAACCGACGACCCGCGGGTGATCGCGAACGCCGTCGAGGAGCTACTGCGCTACCTCACCATCACGCACTCCGGCCGGCGCCGGGTGGCGCTGGCGGACTTCGAGCTGGGCGGGCAGCTCATCCGCAAGGGCGACGGCATCATCGCCGCGGGCGAAATCGCCAACCGTGACGCGGAAGCCTTCCCTGGTGACCCGAACACGCTGGACATTCACCGCAAGGCCCGCCACCACGTGGCCTTCGGGTACGGGGTGCACCAGTGTCTCGGCCAGCCGCTGGCGCGAGTCGAGCTGCAGGTCGTTTACAGCACGCTTTACCGCCGCATTCCCACTCTCGCGCTCGCCGAGCCGGTGGACCGCCTCGACTTCAAGCACGACATGCTGGTCTACGGCGTCCACCGGCTTCCCGTGACCTGGTGAAAGGACGTCAGGCAATGAAGATCACGATCGACCAGGAGAAGTGTGTCGGCTCCGGACAGTGTGTGCTGGCCGCGAGCGAGGTGTTCGACCAGCGGGAGGAAGACGGCGTTGCCGTGCTGCTCTTGCAGGATCCGCCGGAAGCGCTGCACCAGGATGTTCGCGACGCGGCCAACATCTGCCCGGCGCTGGCCATCGAGGTCAGCGAGTAGCGCCACCTGGTCACCCCGGATGCCGGGATCGTCCGGTGTGACGGCGAGCATCACCGGTCTCACCGTCGCACCGGACGCGTCCGTCCGTTGTGGACTCCCTCGGCAGGCCCTGCGCCCGTGTTCCAGGACGGCGCCGTCGCCGGTTGAGGTCGGTGTCCGGCCGATATTTCGGTATTGGACCTTCCCGCGCCGCGAGACAAGGGAACAAAGAGCATACCGTAAGGTATGGAGAGTGGTGGGAGAGGAGAAGCGGGTTCAAACCGGTCGTGCACGGCGGTCACTGACCGCCCAGGACTGGGTGGACGCCGCGTTGGCGGCCGTCGGTGAAGGTGGCCTGGCCGCGGTGGCGGTGGAGCCGCTCGCCAAGCGCCTCGGTGCCACCAAGGGAAGTTTCTACTGGCACTTCGCTCACCGTGAAGCGCTGATCGACGCGGTGCTCGCCCGGTGGGAGAAGCGCAATGTCGAAGTCACCGCGGCCGCGGTCGCGGCCGCCGCGGCGGAATCGGCCCCGGCGGATCGCCTGCGCCGGTTCTTCCTGGAGGTCCCGGCGACCGAGACCGGGCATCCCGTCGAGGTGGCGATGCTGGCCGCGGCCGACCACCCGCAGGTCATGCCGGTGCTCAAACGCGTGATCCAACGGCGCATCGATCTGATCGCGGGCCTTTTCGCCGATTTCGGGTTTTCCCGGGAAGAATCGCGACGGCGCGGTTTGATGATCTATGTCTATTACGTCGGGCAGATGGCGATCATTCACGCCGTTCCCTCCGTGCTGCCCGCCCCGCAGGATCGCGAAGGCTACCTGCACACCCTGACGCACACCTTCACTCA
This sequence comes from Amycolatopsis sp., assembly GCA_035685725.1. Classification (GTDB taxonomy): domain Bacteria; phylum Actinomycetota; class Actinomycetes; order Mycobacteriales; family Pseudonocardiaceae; genus Amycolatopsis_E. The sequence goes on from DASSAD010000170.1 coordinate 13,798, forward strand.
CCCCGACTGAGCGTGCCGCCGCCACGGCGGGCGGTCGCAAGGTCGATCGCGAGGTCGATCGCGACCATCGCCGCGACCAGCCAGAGCAGCACGCCGGCGCCGAGCCGCTCACCGAACACCGCGACCGCCAGCGGAGCGGCGACCCCGGCGACACCGGGCAGGATCATCCTGGCCGGACGGTGCCGGACGGTGAGGTCGGCGCCCATGCCGATGAGGGTGAACGCGGCGACCGAGGCGCACAGCAGCCAGCGCACGGTACCGGCGGGGGCCTGCTCGCCCGGGTCCCGGAGAACGGCCGCGATGCTGTCGGCAAGCGTCACCAGCGCCGCGGCGGTGGCGCAATGCAGCAGGAGCAATGCTCGCACCGGAACCGAGTCCGCCGCGAGCTTCGGTATGCCGCCGAAACCGCGAGGCAGCGCCATCGCCCACAGGCCGGCCAGCAAGGCGAAGGCTCCCGCGATGGTGAAGTATTCGCCGGTGGTCCAGTCCGGCACCTCGGCCAGCGCCTCGGTCGCCGTCATCACCGACTCACCCAGGACGATCAGGATGAACAGGCCGAGCCGCTCCCCGAAGTGCGGTGCGTCGACCGTGGTCGCGACGATCCGCGGCGCACGGTTCGCGCCGGCGGCGCGCCGGGTGGCGTGACGAGTCACGTGGTGTCCACGGGCGATGCCGATGATCAGCAGATCGAGGCCGATGCCGGCTGCCCACAGCCCGTACCGCCATCCCCCGGTGAACCACAGTGACACCAACCACGGCAGTCCTCCCGCGGTCAGCTGCGCGACCGGCCAGTCCTGTGCGATGCGGAGAACGCTTTCTCGCCGACCGCCGCGCCAGACTCGCGCGCCCAGCGCGCGCACCAGAACGTAGGCGAGGGCGAAGATGCCGGCGTGTTCCCCGTGCTCGATCGGAGCCGAAGCGGCCATTACCGCCAGGCCGAACATGGCCAGCAGGACCGCTATGGCGAGCACCCCGTCGCCGACGATGTTCCCGTACACGGTGAAGGACATCCAGGCGCTCCAGAACGCGAGGAAGCACACCAGGGCGATGCCGAAAGGGCTCGCGGACTCGGCGCCGTGAAGCTGCTGGGACAGTACGGCCACCCCGGCCACGGCGACCAGATCGAAGAACAGTTCAAGCCATGACGCGTGCCGTTCGGATTCCTCGCCGGTGTGCTCGCCGACGCGAGCAGTTCCGTGCGGCGATGCTTCGCCGTCGTCCATCTCGGACACCCCCCGGTCTCCTCGGCCGCTGTGCTGGGCCGGCTTGATCGAAGCATACGGTACCGTATGTGAGGGCTTCGGACATTACCGGCGGTGCGTGCACCAGCGGCGGATGGGCTCGCGGGCCTGCGTGGCCGAGGCCGCGGAGGAGAAAGGACCGGCTACGGTTCCGAGACGGGGTCGGACTCTGCGTGTGCCTGTGCGGCGCCCTGCGAGTGCTCTTGACAGTCGCGGCGTGGTGTAAGCGCTTACTGTTTTTCGGGCTCGCCGCTCCGGTCGCGTTTACCGGGGAACTGTTTTCCGACGGTATCCGTCCCCGCACAGGCGGTCAAGGGCACGCGATTAGAGCGACGGTTCCCGCACGGCCCCGGTGATCACCGTGGTCACCATCCTCCGCACGGCCGCGGCGTCCGGCCGGGGGCTTTCGCGGTCCGCGAAGAGCAGGTGCCCGGCCCCGATCAGGGTAGGCGCGAGGGCGTCGATGTCGGCGTCGGCCGCGATGCGGCCCAGGTCGCGTTCCGCGGTGAGGTAGGCGGCGATCATGGTCACGGCTTCGGTGGCGAGCGGGACGCCGCCGGAGCGCGTGGCCCGGCGCAGTCGGGCACGCAGGTCGTCCCGGAAGGTGATGAGGGCGACGATCGCCACCGCGACCGAGGAGAACACCGCCGTCAGCGCCCCGGCGAGGTTGTCGGCGACGGTGCCGGTCCCGGCGGAAGCGCGCAGCTGCGCGGCCTGGGTGTCGAGCCGGGCGATGCGTTCCAGCACGAGTTCGGCGAGGAAGGCGTCGAACTCGGCGAAGTGCCGGTGCAGGACGCCCTTGGCGCAGCCGGCCTCCGTGGTGACCGCCCGGCTGGTCAGCGCGTGCGGCCCGTCCCGGAGCAGGACGCGCTCGGCGGCGTCGAAGAGCTGCTCGCGCACATCGCGGAGGTGTACTCCGGTCGGCACCTGCCGTCCTTTCCTTTTCGCGCTGGGCGAAACCGCGTGGATCGCCGAGTGGGCGCTTGCCCACTATGGTGGGCACATGCCCACTATACCGCGCGAGCAAGCACCTTCCTCCGGTAACCAGCCGCATCGCGAGCGAGGGATGGCGGAGTCGTTCGGCGTGGACGCCGGCCGCTACGACCGGGCCCGGCCCCGCTATCCCGATGCCCTGGTCCAGCGGATCGTCGCCGCCAGCCCCGGGCACGACGTCCTCGATGTCGGCTGCGGCACCGGTATCGCGGCCCGGCAGTTCCACGCGGCCGGCTGCACGGTGCTGGGCGTCGAGCCCGACGAGCGGATGGCGGCGTTCGCGCGGCACGGCGGTGACGAGCGCCGTGACGAGCGCCGTGACGAGCGCGGGGTCGAGCACGGGGTCGAGGTCGAGGTGGCGACCTTCGAAGACTGGGATGCCGCCGGCCGCACCTTCGACGCGGTCATCGCCGGACAGGCCTGGCACTGGGTGGACCCGGTCGCGGGCGCGGCCAAGGCGGCCGGGGTGCTGCGGCCCGGCGGCCGGCTGGCGGTGTTCTGGCACGCGTTCGAGCCGCCGTCCGAAGTGGCCGACGCCTTCGCGGAGGTCTACCGGCGGGTGGTGCCCGATTCACCGTTCGCCGCCCAACCGAGGCGGCGGGGCAGCCAGCCGTATCAGGCAATGGTGACCACCGCCGCCGAGGGAATCGGGCGGGCGGGCGGATTCGGCGACCCGGAGCAGTGGCGATTCGACTGGGAACGCTCCTACACCCGTGACGAGTGGCTGGACCTGTTGCCCACGACCGGTGCCCTGACCCGCCTGCCGGCCGACAAACTCGCCGAGGTGCTCGCCGGCGTCGGTGCCGCGATCGACGCGATCGGCGGCGGCTTCACGATGTCCTACGCGACGGTGGCGGTGACCGCGGCGCGAACCGCGTCGTGACGGCCCCGCCGCCAGGAACACCCGTCGCGGGGCGGAAAAGCCCGAGTCCGAACTGGACTCGGGCGCCGGACCACCCTATTCGCCGGGATATTCCAGGCCGATCAGCGCCCGGATCTCGTCGAGGGTGCCCATGATCCGGCAGGACTCGTCGAGCGGCATCACCGGGCTTTCCCGCAGTCCCGCCCGGACGCACCGGGCGACTTCCTCGGCCTGGAACCGCAATCCCGTTCCCTCCACCGGGAACTCGTAGCGTTCCACCGCGCCCGTGCGCTCGGTGAGGGTGAACGAGGTCGCCCGGTACCACATGCCCTCGATGTCGATGCGGGCGTCGGTCCCGGCGATGGTGGCCCGGTTGGTCAGCCACGCCTCCATGGTGTTCGTGGCCACGGCCTGGCGGCCATGGTCGTACCGCAGCACCACCATGGTCTGGGCATCCACGCCGGTGTCACCGAACTGCGCGACAGCGGTCACCGACGACGGGTCGCCGAGCACCATGGAGGCGAAGGACACCGGGTACACGCCGAGATCGAGCAGCGCGCCACCGCCAAGGTGCGGATCGAACATGCGGTGCGCGGGATTGTGCTTGAACCAGACACCGTGCTCCGCGGTCACCAGGCGGACGTCGCCGAGTCGCCCGTCGGCGAGCAGGGACCGGATCCGCGCCATGTGCGGCAGGAACCGTGTCCACATCGCCTCCATCAGGAACACCCCGCGCGCCCGGGCCGCCGTGACCAGTTCTTCGGCCTGCGCGCGGTTGAGGGTGAACGGTTTTTCGACCAGGACCGCCTTGCCCGACTCGATCGCCGCGAGCGCGACATCGCGGTGCGCGCTGTGCGGCACCGCGATGTACACGGCGTCGATGTCCGGAGCGGAGAGCAGATCGGCGTGGTTGGTGTACAGGCGCGGCGCGGAAGTCCGGTCGGCGAACGCCTTGGCCCGTTCCCGGGAGCGGGAGCCGATCGCGGCCAGTTCGCCGTGTTCGGAAAGGCGCAGGTCCGCGGCGAAGCGCGCGGCGATGTTGCCGGTGCCGAGGATTCCCCAGCGCAGTGGTGCGGTTTCGGGGGTGCTCATCGCAGCCACATCTCCTCGGGCAGGGCCAGCGTGTCCAGTTCGGACCAGACGTCGGCGGGGATGTCGAGCGTCGCGAGATCGACCGTCTCGGCGAGCCGTTCCGGTTTGGTGATCCCGACGATGGTCGAGGTGATGCGGGGTTCCCGCAGGGAAAACTGGAGCGCGGCCGCGGCCAGCGGCACCGCCGCTTCGGCGCAGACCCGCTGCATCGCGGTGACCCGCTCACGCACCGTGTCCGACGCCGTCCGGTACGCGTACCGCGGTGCGGATTCCGGTCCCTTCACCAGGATTCCGCCGCCGAAGGGCGCGCCGTTGACGACGGCGACCCCGGCTTGTCGGCAGTGGTCGAGCAGCGGACCGGCCGAGCGGTCGAGCAGCGTGAACCTGTTGTGGGTGATGACCACTTCGAACACCCCGAGGTCGACGAACCGCCGCAGCATGTCGATCGGCCCGCCGGCGACACCCAGGTGACCGATGAGTCCTTCGGCCTTCAGTTCCCGCAACGCTTCGACCGGACCGCCGGGCGCGGTGGCCTCCTCGAACGTGATGCGCTCGGGATCGTGCAGGTGCACCAGCGGCAGGTGATCCAGGCCCAGCCGCCCCATGCTCTCCGCGAGCGACTCCCGGACCCGCCGCCCGGAGAAATCCAGGACCGGCAGTGTGTTGTCCGGGTCCACCTTGGTGCTCAGGAGAAAGTCATCCGGCAGCCCGCCGATTTCGCGCAGGGCCGCGCCGATGCGTTTCTCGCTTTCCCCGCCACCGTAGGAGTTCGAGGTGTCGATGAACCGGATCGGACCGTCGAAGACGGCGCGCAGGGTGCGCACCGCCTGGTCCTGATCCACGTCGTAGCCGTAAATCCGGGGAATGCCGCCGATCGCGCTCGTGCCGATGCACAACGGTGGCACCGTGAACCCGGTCGAGCCCAGCGGCCGTGTGGCGAACATGGTGTGGCTGTGATCCCTTCTCCAGGGGCGGGGGAGAACATCCTGACCGAGCCGGGCTCAGCCGCTGAAACCGTCGACCGCGTGCGCGCGCAGATAGTCGAGATCGAAGTCGAGTCCGAGCCCCGGGCCCGGCGGCAGTTTGAGCCTGCCGTCGCTGTTGTCGAGCGGGGTGGTCAGGAACTGGTTGTAGGTTCCCAGGTCGTAGCTGCTCGATTCGATCCGGTAGAAGTTCGGCACGGTGATCATGACGTGGCCGCCGGAGACCAGGTTGACCGGGCCACTGGCGTCGTGCGGGGACATCGGAACGTAGTACGCCTCGGCCATCGTGGCGATCTTCTTGAGTTCGGTGATCCCGCCGGTCCAGGTCACGTCGGGCATGGCGAAGTCGGCGAGTTCCTGCTCGAACACCGGCACGAAGTCCCAGCGCGTGTGCAGGCGTTCCCCGACCGAGATCGGCACCCGGACCCGTTCGCGGACCTGCCGCAGCGCGTGGTAGCTCTCCGGCGGCACCGGCTCCTCGAACCAGTGGATGCCGCCGAGGGAGTCCAGCGACTGGCCGAGGCGGATGGCGGTCGGCACGTCGAACCGGCCGTGCGCGTCGATCAGCAATTCGACGTCGTCACCGGCCAGCTCGCGGATGAGCGCGGTGAGTTCGAGCGCCTCGCGTTCGTGGGCCCGGCTGAGCCGGCCGTCGAGGTAGCGGTCGTTGGCCTCCGGCACGCCCGGGGCGTGCGGGAACGGATCGAACTTGATCGCCGTGTGCCCGGAGTCGACGATCTTGGCGATCTCCTCGGCGACGCCTTCCCTGGTGGCGAACCGGTGCTGGTCGGGATGGGTGTAGAGGAGCAGGTCGTCGCGGACCGTGCCGCCGAGCAGGTCGTGCACCGGCAGGCCGAGGACCTTGCCGCGAATGTCCCACAGCGCGATGTCGATCGCACTGATCACGTTCGTGCCCGCGCCGCGGCTGCCCATGTAGGTGAAGGCACGGAAGGTCTTGTGCCACAACGATTCGATCTTCGCCGGGTCCTCGCCCGCGAGCAAACCGGCGACCTGGCGGAGCATGCCGGCCAGTGCGCGGTTGGCCGTCGGGGTGGTGGTGGTGATCTCGCCCCAGCCGCAGACACCCTCGTCCGTGCGCACCTGGACGAAGAGGAACTCACCCCAGTACGACCCGCCCGAACGGATCAGCCAGGGCACGATTTCGGTGATCTTCACGCGAGTGGGCCGTTCGTGCCGGGTGTCTCGGCCGCCCCGGCCGCCTGAGCGTCGCGCCACTGCTGGTATTCGGGCCGGGCCTGTTCGGAAAGCGGGTAGTACGTGCGGAGATCACCGCCCTGCGACAGCCGGATCCGGGAGAACTCCTCCCATTCCGCGTGCTGGCTGGCGATCTCCAGCAGTTTCGGCGCGAGCTTGACCGGGACGACCACCGCCCCGTCGTCGTCGGCGACGATGATGTCGCCCGGCTCGACGACCGTGTTGCCGCAGGCGACCGGCACGTTGACGGCGGTGGGGAAGATGTCGGTCTGCGAGTGGAAGTTCGGTGTGGTCCCGCTCAGCCAGAGCCCCAGCCCCAGTTCGCGCGCCTTGCCGAAGTCCCGGATGCAGCCGTCGATGACGACCCCGCGACCGCCCTTGCCCTTGAAGTAGGTCAGCATCATTTCACCGAAGACACCGCTGGTCATGCTGCCGCGCGCGTCCACGACGACCACGTCGCCGGGGCGGGTGTGGTAGAGGACGTGGCGGTGCAGCTGCTTCTCCGGCTCAGCGTACTCGTCGACCTGGTAGAGATCCTCGCGCTTGGGCATGAACTGCAGTGTCAGCGCGGGACCGGCGACGGCGATGCCCGGCGTCCGCGGCACCGGGCCGGTGATGTGGACGCTGCGGATCCCGAGACGGTTCAGTTCACTGCTCGCGGTCGCACTGCCGATGGCGGCCAGGCCGTCGACGAGGTGCTGGGGCGGCCGAACGATGTCCTGAGTCTCAATCACGTCGGTATCTTTCCGTCGGGAGCGGTTCGGAGACCGAAACAAAGCCCGACGATCGGCCGGTGTTCGGCGCGACGTCGAGCCGATGTTCGGCCGAGTTTCGATGGTGGTGCTTTCGGCATGGTAGTGCCGAGCGGGCTGCCCGACTAGCCCCCGCTGCCGGGACCTTTCCGGAACTGGCTGTTGACGCCAGGTTTGCGTTCGACGTAGCGTGTCCCGCAATTAAGCCGACACTCTCTGGGTCAGCGTCGAAACTGGAGTCTAGGTCTCGTGCGGATTTTCTCACCGCGGTGCAGCCGCGAACCACCATGTCTCTACCGGTTCCCCCGTAGGCCGGGCCTGCCCGCCGAACGCCGGTAAACCCTGACCTCGACCCCTCGTCGGCGCCGGTACGGCCGCGAGGCGGCTCGGCATGCCCTTTTCCCCTCCTCCGATGCCGCGCACCGCTCGGCGGAAACACATTCCCTTGCATCAGAAGGTGAATCGATATGAAGCGCAAGTATCTGGCCGTCGTCGCGCTGGCGGTCACCGCGCTGGCGGCGAGCGCCTGCGGAACCACCAGCAGTGGTTCCGACGGAGCATTGCTGTCCGGTGGCACGTTCACCATGAACCTCGGGACCGACCCCGGGACGATCAACCCGTACAAGACCACGGGTGGCACCAACCGGCAGATTTTCGCCTTCGCCTACGACACGCTCGTCGGCCGCACCCCCACCGGCGACACCGTGCCGCAGCTCGCCAGCAGCTGGCAGGTGACCCCGAACCAGGTCACCTACACCCTGCGTAAGGGCGTGACCTGTCAGGACGGCTCGACGCTGACCGCCAGCGCGGTCGCCGCGGACTTCGCCTACATCAAGGATCCCGCGACGCTGTCGGCGTGGGTCAACCTGACGATCCCGATGGCGTACACGGCGACCGCCGACGACACGGCGAACACCGTCACCATCACCACGAGCCAGCCGTTCGGCATGCTGCTGCAGGGTGCCGGTTCGCTGCCGATCGTCTGCCCGCAGGGCCTGAAGAACCCCGCCTCGCTCGACCACGGCACCGACGGGACCGGCCCGTACC
>DASSAD010000171.1:0-3735 GCA_035685725.1 Amycolatopsis sp.
ACCCCTGGCCAGGCAGGGGATATCGACATCCTTTAAGGACCCGTCCGGCGAGGCGGGGAAGGAGTCCGCAGTGGCGTCACGCCCCCGTGACGCGACGGAACCCGGCGAGGAGCGCGAGCTGCTCTCCGCCGGTGACGTCGCACGCACCATCGCCCGAATGGCCCATCAGGTCATCGAGAAGACCGCACTGGGTGCGGATTCGGGCGCACCGCCCGTCCTGTTGGGGATACCGACCCGGGGTACCTCACTGGCCGGCAGGCTGACCGACCGGATCGCCGAGTTCTCCGGCGTCCATCCGCCGACCGGCGCCCTCGACATCACGCTCTACCGCGACGACCTGCGCCGCAGGCCGACCCGCCCGCTCGCCTCCACGCGCCTGCCGGAGTCCGGGATCGACGACCGGGTGGTGATCCTGGTCGACGACGTGCTCTTCTCGGGCCGCACCGTGCGCGCCGCGCTCGACGCGTTGCGCGATCACGGGCGCCCGCGCGCCGTGCAGCTGGCCGTGCTCGTCGACCGCGGCCATCGCGAGTTTCCGATCCGCGCCGACTACGTGGGCAAGAACGTGCCGACCTCCCGGACCGAGGAGGTACACGTGCTCTTCTCCGAGGTCGACGGGCGGGACGCCGTGGTGTTGCGGGACGGAGGAGGGGACGCGTGAAACATCTGCTGGCCACCGACGGGCTGGACCCGGATCTGGCCTCGGCGGTGCTGGACACCGCCGACGAACTCAAGAAGACGCTGCTGGGCCGCGAGGTGCGCAAGCTGCCGACGCTGCGCGGGCGCACGGTGATCACCTTGTTCTACGAGAACTCCACCCGCACGCGGGTCTCGTTCGAGATCGCCGGCAAGTGGATGAGCGCGGACGTGGTGAACGTCTCGTCGGGCGGCTCCTCGGTCGGCAAGGGCGAGTCGCTGCGCGACACCGCGCTGACTCTGTCCGCGGCCGGGGCCGACTGCGTGATCATCCGCCACCCCGCCTCGGGAGCGGCGCACCGGCTGGCCGGCTGGCTCGAGGGCACGGGCACGTCGGTGGTCAACGCCGGCGACGGCATGCACGAGCACCCCACCCAGGCCCTCCTCGATGCGGCGACTCTGCGTGAGCGACTGGGCACGCTGAAGGGCCGCCGGGTCGCGATCGTCGGAGACGTGCTGCACAGCCGGGTCGCGCGCTCCAACATCCACCTGCTGGCCGCGCTGGACGTCGAGGTGGTCCTGGTCGCACCGCCGACGCTGCTACCCGCCGGGGTGGACGCCCTGCCGGTGACCGTTTCCCACGAACTCGACGCGGAGCTGCCCGCGCTGGACGCGGTGATGATGCTGCGGGTGCAGGCGGAGCGCATGCACGGTGGTTTCTTCCCGTCGGCGCGCGAGTATTCGATCGCCTACGGCTTGACCGAGGCCCGCCTGCGGCTGATGCCCGAACATGCCGTGGTGTTGCATCCCGGGCCGATGCTGCGGGGCATGGAGATCTCGTCGGCCGTGGCGGACGCGCCGGTGTCCGCGATCACCGAGCAGGTCCGCAACGGGGTGCATGTGCGGATGGCGGTGCTCTACCACCTCCTCGCCGCCGCCGGAGGTGAGCGTGACTGATCATGGTGTGGGTGGTTGCGGTCGCCGACCGGGTGCGGGTGTCCCGCAGGTCACGGAGGCGAGTGCTGTGCGGAGCAGGGAGGAAGAAGCGTGACCGACCAGGTCCTGATCAAGGGCGCCCGGCTCTACGGTGCGGGCGATCCGGTGGACGTTCTCGTCGCCGACGGTGTCATCGCCTCGATCGGCGGAGGGGCCCGGCCATCCGCGGAGGCCGAGGTCGTCGAGGCCGCGGGCCAGGTGCTGTTGCCCGGGTTCGTGGATCTGCACACCCATCTGCGGGAGCCGGGCCGTGAGGACACCGAGACGGTCGAGAGCGGGTCGGCGGCCGCGGCGCTGGGCGGGTACACGGCGGTGTTCGCGATGGCCAACACCGATCCGGTGGCGGACAACGCGGTCGTGGTGGAGCACGTGTGGCGGCGGGGCCGCGAAACCGGGCTGGTGGATGTGCATCCGGTCGGCGCGGTCACCGTGGGCCTGCGCGGGGAACGCCTCGCCGAGCTCGGCACGATGGCCAAGTCGGCCGCCGGGGTGCGGATGTTCTCCGACGACGGGCACTGCGTCGCCGACCCGTTGGTGATGCGGCGGGCGCTGGAGTACTCGACGGCGCTGGACGTCGTGATCGCGCAGCACGCCGAGGAGCCGCGCCTCACCGAGGGCGCGCAGGCGCACGAGGGCGAGATCGCCTCGCGCCTGGGGTACAGCGGCTGGCCCGCCTCCGCGGAGGAAGCCATCGTGGCGCGCGACTGTGTGCTCGCCGGTCACGCGGGGGCGCGGCTGCACATCTGCCACGTCTCGACCGCGGGCACGGCGGACGTGCTGCGCTGGGCGAAGGACCGGGGCACCCGGGTTTCGGCCGAGGTGACCCCGCATCACCTCCTGCTCACCGATGAGCGGCTGGCCACCTACGACCCGGTCAACAAGGTGAACCCGCCGCTGCGCACCGGGGCCGACGCGGCGCGGCTGCGCGCGGCGCTGGCCGAGGGCGTGATCGACTGCGTGGCCACCGACCACGCGCCGCACGCGGTCCAGGACAAGGACTGCGAATGGTCGTCGGCGCGGCCCGGCATGCTCGGGCTGCAGACCGCGCTGTCGGTGGTGACCGAGACGATGGTGCGCACCGGACTGCTGGACTGGCGTGGTGTGGCGCGCGTGCTGAGCGAGCGTCCCGCGGAGATCGCGGGCCTGCCGGATCACGGCCGCCCGCTCGCGGCGGGTGAACCGGCGAACCTGGTTCTGGTGGATCCCGATGCCGAGTGGACGGTGCGGGGCGCCGAGCTGGCGAGCATCTCGGCCAACACGCCGTATGAGGGCATGCGGCTGCCGGGCGTGGTGACTCTCACGCTGCTGCGCGGGCGTATCACCGCGCGGGACGGGAAACTTCGGTGAGCGCGCGGGAAGCGAGAAGTCCGCGCTCGCCGGGAAGGACAGCCTGATGGAACGTTTCGTGCTTTGCCTGATCGTGGCGGCCTGCCTTGTGCTGTTGCTCTTGTTGATGCGCCTGGGCTGGCGCCGCAAGGCACGGTCGCAGAGTGTGCTCGTGCCGCCGTTCCCGCAGATTCCCGACGAGCCGGGCGAACCGGAGCTCGAAGCGGCGGGCCTCTACGTGAGCACCACGACGGCCGGCGACTGGCAGGACCGGATCGTCACCCGCGGGGTGGGGATGCGCGGGCGCGCGCGGCTGCGGCTCCACCCGGGCGGCGTCGCGGTGGACCGGGCCGGGGCGCCCGGGTTCTGGATTCCCCGGGAGTCCATTGTGGACGCCCGGGTGGGCGCGGCGATCGCGGGCAAGGTGATGGGCACCGACAGCCTGTTGCTGATCACGTGGCGTGCCGGGGACGCCGAGCTGGACACCGGCTTCCGCGGCGACGATCTCGATGTCTATCCACAGTGGATCGACAGGATGCGTATCAAGGGAGGTGCCCGGTGAGGACACCGGCGGCATTGGTGCTGGAGGATGGCCGGGTGTTCCGCGGCGCGGCCTACGGGGCGCGGGGCCGGACACTGGGCGAGGCGGTGTTCTGCACCGGGATGACCGGTTACCAGGAGACGCTGACCGACCCGTCCTACCACCGCCAGATCGTGGTGCAGACGGCGCCGCAGATCGGCAACACCGGGTGGAACGACGAGGACGACGAGTCGGCC
>DASSAD010000172.1:0-9991 GCA_035685725.1 Amycolatopsis sp.
GGAGGGGGTGGGCCTGGCCTCCTACCTGCTGATCGGCTGGTACCAGGACCGGCCGTCGGCGGCCACCGCGGCGAAGAAGGCGTTCCTGATGAACCGGGTCGGCGACGTCGGCCTGGCCATCGCGATCTTCCTGATGTTCAAGTACCTCGGCACGGTCAGCTACGCCGGGGTGTTCGCGAACATCGGCCACGCGCCGCCCGCGGTGATCACGGCGATCGCGCTGCTGCTCCTCCTCGGCGCGTGCGGCAAGTCGGGCCAGTTCCCGTTGCAGGCGTGGCTTCCGGACGCGATGGAGGGCCCGACCCCGGTGTCCGCGCTGATCCACGCGGCGACCATGGTCACCGCCGGGGTCTACCTGGTGGCCCGCGCCAACCCGATCTTCAACGAGACCGCCACGGGGCGCCTGGTGGTCGCCCTGGTCGGCACGGTCACGCTGCTGATCGGGTGTGTGGTGGGCTGCGCGTACGACGACATCAAGAAGGTGCTCGCCTACTCCACGGTCAGCCAGATCGGCTACATGATGCTCGCCGTGGGGCTCGGCCCGTTCGGCTACGCGCTGGGCATCATGCACCTGCTCACCCACGGTTTCTTCAAGGCCGGGCTGTTCCTCGGCGCCGGGTCGGTCATGCACGGCATGAACGACGAGGTGGACATGCGCAAGTTCGGCGGGTTGTACAAGTGGATGCCGATCACCTTCGTCACCTTCGGGCTCGGCTACCTCGCGCTGATCGGGTTCCCCTTCCTCTCCGGTTACTACTCGAAGGACGCGATCATCGAGGCGGCGTTCGGGCAGCCGGGCTGGCAGGGCTGGGTGTTCGGCCTGTCGGCGATGCTCGGCGCGGCGCTGACCGCCTTCTACATGACCCGGCTGGTGCTGATGACCTTCTTCGGCAAGGAACGCTGGAAGACGCTGCGCACCAGCGAGGGCAAGGAATTCCACCCGCACGAGTCGCCCAGCGTGATGACCGTGCCGATGATCATCCTGGCGATCGGCTCGGTCGGCGCCGGCGCGTTCTTCTCCCTCGGCCACCGGCTGGCCGACTGGCTGGCGCCCGCGCTCGGCGGGTTGGCCGAGTCCGACCACTCGGTGCTGCCCGTGGCGCTGATCCCGTGGCTGACGATCGTGCTCGCCGCGCTGGGCGTGCTGATCGCCTGGCTCGTCGTCGGGCGGCGCGACACCCCGGTGCAACGGCCGGAGCCGGTGTCCGCGCTGGTCCGCGCCGCGCGCAACGATCTCTACGGAAACGCGCTGAACGAGACGCTCGTGGCCAGGCCGGGCCTGTGGCTCACCCGGTTCTCCGTCTATCTGGACAGCCGGGGCGTCGATGGCGCGGTGAACGGGCTCGCCGCGGCGCTCGGCGGCACTTCGGGACGGTTGCGGAGACTGCAGACCGGGTTCGTCCGCTCCTACGCGCTGTCCATGCTCGCGGGCTCTTTCGTGCTGGTCGCGGCGCTTCTCCTGGTGAGGTTCTCATGATCGTTCCCACCGCCCCGCGGGCACGCCGTGTTCCGCCCACCGCGACACCGCTTTGCGAGGAATCATGACCTGGCTGCTCGCCCTCATCCTGCTGCCGCTGGCCGGCGCCCTCGTACTGATCCCGCTGAAGCGTGACGACCGGGTGGCGACCCGGGTCGCGCTCGCCTTCGCGCTCGTGGAACTGCTGCTCATCATTCCCTTGTGGGCGGGGTACTCGCCGGGCGGACCGCGCCTGCAGCAGACCTCGTCGATGGACTGGATCCCGAGCTTCGGCATCCACATCTCGTTCGGCATCGACGGCATCGCGCTCATCATGATCGCCGTGATCGCGTTTCTGGTGCCGATCGTGCTGGGCGCGCTCGGCACCGCCGACCGGCTGCCCGAAGGCCGCAGCGCCGCCGGGTTCTTCTCGCTGATCCTGGTGCAGGAGGCGCTGACCATCGGCGTCTTCGCGGCGACCGACGTGTTCCTGTTCTATGTGCTGTTCGAGATCATGCTGATCCCGATGTACTTCCTGATCGGCGGATACGGGGGCCCGAACCGGCAGTACGCGGCGGTGAAGTTCTTCCTGTACTCGTTCCTGGGCGGCCTGATCATGCTGGCGTCGGCGATCGGGGCCTATGCTTTGGTTCCCGGGCAGGGCACCTTCGACTGGGCCACCCTGGTCAGCGTCGTCCACAACGCGCCGCTGTCCACTCAGGTCTGGTTGTTCCTCGGGTTCTTCCTGGCGTTCGCGATCAAGGCGCCGCTGGTGCCGTTCCACACCTGGCTGCCGGACGCGGCGGGGGAGGCGCCGATCGGCGTCGCGGTGCTGCTCGTCGGCGTGCTGGACAAGGTCGGCACCTTCGGCTTCCTGCGTTATTGCCTGCCGATGTTCCCCGCGGCCAGCAAGACGCTGGCGCCGTTGGTCCTCGTGCTGGCCGTGATCGGCGTGCTGTACGGCTCGATCCTCGCGGCCGGGCAACAGGACATGAAACGGTTCGTGGCCTACGTGTCGATCGCCCACTTCGGCTTCATCGCGCTCGGCATCTTCGCTTTCACCAGTCAGTCGCAGGTCGGTTCGGTGACCTACATGCTCAATCACAGCATCGCCACCGGGATGCTGATCGTCGTGCTCGGGCTGGTCATCGCGCGCGGCGGGTCCACCCGGATCTCCGACTACGGCGGGCTGGCGAAGGTGACTCCGCTCCTGGCGGGCATGGTGCTCATCGCCGGGCTGTCGACCTTGTCGCTGCCGGGCACGAACTCGTTCGTGAGCGAGTTCCTGGTGCTGCTGGGCTCCTTCCAGACACGGCCGGTGTACGCGATCCTGGCCAGCGTCGGGATGGTGCTGGCCGCGGCCTACGTGCTGTGGCTCTACCAGCGGATCATGACCGGCCCGGTGCGCGGCAACGCGCTGGTGGGGGTCACGGGAGAACCTGTGGCGCGCGGCGCCTCCGTTGCGGGTGGCGGTGGGCGACGGGTGGGCGGACCGGGCACGGCGATCGCGCCGGAGCTCGGGGCGAAGCGGGCGATCCGTGATCTCGGCGGCCGGGAGCTGGCGATTCTCGTGCCGATGGTCGTGCTGATCATCGGTCTGGGCTTTTACCCGCAACCGGTGCTGAACACCGTGACCCCGTCGGTCAACGCGACTCTGTCGGCCATCCAAGGAGGCCAGTAGATGATACTCGCGCAGCAGATCTCGACCCCCCAGGTCGAATACCCGGCGATCCTGCCGGTGTTGATCGTGCTCGCCACGGCCTGCGTGAGCGTGCTGTTCGAAGCCTTCCTCCCCCGCCCCCAGCGCTGGCCGGCACAGGTGATGCTGAGCCTGGCCGGCATCGTGGTGGCGGGCATCGCGCTCATCCTCTACGTCGGCCATTCGCCGAAGGCCGGGCTGACCACCCTCAGCGGCGCGATCTCGGTGGACAAGCCGGCGCTGTTCCTGTGGGGCACCCTGCTCGCGCTGGCGATCGGCGCGGTCCTGCTCATCGCGGACCGATCCGTGGAGCGCGGTGGCGCCTTCGCCGCGCAGGCTTCGATCCGGCCGGGCACCATCCAGGACCAGGCGCAGGCGACCGCGGTGATGCAGACCGAGGTCTTCCCGCTGACGCTGTTCGCGCTCGGCGGCATGATGACCTTCTGCGCGGCCAACGACCTGCTCACCATGTTCATCGCGCTGGAGGTGCTGAGCCTGCCGCTGTACCTCATGTGCGGGCTCGCCCGGCGGCGCAGGCTGCTCTCGCAGGAAGCGGCGGTGAAATACTTCCTGCTCGGCGCGTTCTCCTCGGCCTTCTTCCTCTACGGGCTGGCGCTGCTCTACGGCTATGCGAACTCGGTGAAACTGGCCGACATCGCGCACGCGGCGGCTGGTTCGGACCGCTCCGACACGCTGCTGTTCGCCGGCCTCGGGCTGCTCGTCGTCGGGCTGCTCTTCAAGGGCTCGGTCGGCCCGTTCCACACCTGGACCCCGGACGTCTATCAGGGTGCGCCCACCCCGGTGACCGCGTTCATGGCGGCGTGTACGAAGGTGGCCGCCTTCGGCGGGATTCTCCGGGTACTGACCGTCGGCTTCGAGTCGACGAGCTGGCAGTGGCGCGGGGTCTTGTGGGCGGTGGCGATCGTGTCGATGGTGATCGGCGCCGTGCTCGGCCTCACCCAGACCGACGTCAAACGGATGATCGCCTACTCGTCGATCGCGCATGCCGGGTTCCTGCTGGTCGGGACCATCGCGCTGACCGGTTCAGGCCTTTCCGGGACGCTGTTCTACCTGTTGGCCTACGGATTCACGACGATGGCCGCGTTCGGCGTGGTCTCGCTGGTCCGCGACTCGACGGGTGAGGCGACGCACCTCTCGGCGTGGGCGGGACTCGCGAAACGCTCGCCGCTGCTGGCCGGCGTCTTCACCTTCCTCCTCCTCGCCCTCGCGGGAATCCCGCTGACCAGCGGCTTCGTCGGCAAGTTCGTGGTGTTCTCGGCCGCGTTACGGGACGGGATGGCGCCGCTGGTGGTCATCGCGCTGGTCTTCAGCGCGGTCGCGGCGTTCTTCTATCTGCGGGTGGTCGTGCTGATGTACTTCTCGCAGCCGTCGCCCGAGGGGCCGACGGTGACCGTCCCGGGAGCCTTCACCACGGCCGCGATCACCCTCGGCGTCGTGGTCACCCTCGTGCTCGGCGTCATTCCCTCGATCGCGCTGAACTGGGCGAACGCCGGCACTTTCGCGTTCTGAACCCGGTGGGGGAAGGGCGCCGGTCCTTTCCCCACCGGGCGGCGAGCGCACCGTGAACGTGGGTCGGCGAACCGGGGCCATGGCGGCCCGATGACGAGACCCTTTTCTCTTCAGGCTGTCTGAACCTGTGGTGGAGATCGAGGTTCGGGGAATCGCCTGATGCGGAGCGTATCCTTCTCGCTACTGATACGAAATGCGTGAATCGTGGGGCTCCCGAAAAGCGCCCCGCGTGACCAGCACGCTTGTCGTGTTCGTCACCATTACACCCGGACGAGTGGTGAAACGGGCTTGTGCGGGTTGCCATTACGCTGGTGAGGACCGGTATCAGGAGTGCGGAGGGCGAGGACGTTGTCGGTTCAGAGTGACGCCATCGAGGAGTTGCGCGCGGCCGTCGGGCTGCGCATCGCCGATGAGCGACTGCTGCGCACGCTGGCCGCCGGCCTCGCCGCCGTCGAGGACCTGCTGCGGGAGACCGCGCGCAGCGAGGTCAAGGAGGTCCACGACGCCGCCGCGCACCTGTTCGAGGCCGGTGGCAAGCGCTTCCGTCCGCTGTTCACGCTGCTCGCGGCCCAGTTCGGCAACGGAAACCAGGAGGGCGTGGTGACCGCCGCGACCGCCGTCGAACTGGTGCACCTGGCCACGCTCTACCACGACGACGTGATGGACGAGGCCACCATGCGCCGCGGCGCGCCGAGCGTGAACGCGCGCTGGGGCAACAGCATCGCGATCCTCACCGGTGACTTCCTCTTCGCGCACGCCTCACGGCTGGTGTCCGAGCTGGGCACGGACGCGGCCCGCATCATCGCGGAGACCTTCGCCGAACTGGTCACCGGCCAGATGCGCGAGACCGCGGGGCCGGTCGAGGGCGAGGACCCGGTGCGGCACTACCTGAGCGTGATCGCGCAGAAGACCGGTTCGCTGATCGCCACCGCAGGCCGCTTCGGCGGGATGGTCTCGGGCGCGGAGCCCGTTCGCGTCGAGGCGCTCCAGCGGTTCGGGGAGCTCGTCGGCACCGCGTTCCAGATCTCCGACGACATCATCGACATCGCCTCGCCGTCCCACGAGTCCGGGAAGACCCCGGGCACGGACCTGCGCGAGGGCGTGCGCACCCTGCCGATGCTCTACGCGCTGGCCGATCCGGGCACCGACCCGCGGCTGGTCGAGCTGCTGGCGGGCCCGATCAGCGACACTGAGCTGGTCGAGGAGGCGCTGGAGCTGCTGCGGGTATCGAAGGGTCTCGATCGGGCTTCGGCGACACTTTCCGACTACGCTCGGCGAGCAAGCGCTGAGTTGTCCGCGCTGCCGCCGTCGCCCGCCCGGGACGCGTGTGAGTCGGTCGCCGATTATCTCGTCGCACGCACACGTTAAGTTTGGGGCCGATCGATGTGAAGCGTCTCCGTTGGGGGTAGCGAGGGGGACGAGCTGGCCCAGCGGTGCTGTGTCGCGGGCGAGTCGTAGCGGGACTACGCAGCGTTGCGGCCGATGCGGCGGGAAAGGAAGGACAGCACTATGTCCATCTTCGGGCAGGTGTGGCTCTGGAGCGCTGCGGCGTTCCTGATCGGGGTGTTGCTCACCTGGGTGACGCTGGTCCGTCCCGCGCAGGCCAGAAGCCGCGCGCTCGAGCGAAGACTGCGTGCCCTGCAGAGCGCAACGAGGGCGGCGGAACGCCCCGCTACCCCGCCCGAGACGGTCTACGAGCCGGAGCCGCGGGTCGAGCCCGAACCGGTCGAGCGGTACGAGCCGGAGCCGGAGAGCTTCCTGTCTCCGGTCGAACCCGAGCCGTTCGAGCACCTGCTCCGGCCCGAACCGGAACCGGCCGGGGAGCACCGTGAGCCGGCCTGGTTCGAGCGGGACAGCTACGGCGAGCCGATCGGGAACGACGAGTACACCGAGGTCCGGCACCAGGAACCCGGTGATCGGGTCGGGCGGCCCGAGCAGGAGCGGCCCGAGGCGGGGCCCCCGCCGGAGGAGTTCGCCGGGGTCAGTTCCGTGCTGGAGCCCGAGCTGGCGGTCGAGACGACCTCGGTCTTCAAGCTGGTCGAGGAACATCCCGTCGAGGACGAGGGTGCCGAGCACGGATCGCTGTTCGACGGGGCAGACACCCCGGAATACGCCCCTGGAGTCCAGGAGCACGCACCGCGGCCGCCCGCCTATGCGTTCGGGGGCGGCGACGCGCCCGGCAACGACGAGTCGGCGGCCGAGACCACCCAGGTCCTTCCCCGGCGCCAGCCCCGGCCGTCCGCCCGCGACGATTCCGAGGTCCGGGTGATCCAGCCGTCCATGCGGGCCATCGAACCGCGGGGGGATTCGGACGAAGGCGGGCGTAGCGGTTCGCTGTTCGAACCCGCGGTGCGCTCGAACGGCCGAGGCGCGGCCGAGGACGAGGTTCCCGAAGCACCGCCGGTTCGTCCGCACGAGCACGAATCCACGGTGCCCCCTGGTCCGTTCGGCCCGGGTTCGGCCATGCCGCGCCCCGGCGGCGGACGGCCCGCGGAGGAGTTCACCGTGAAGGCGAGCGTCACCGCCCTGCGCTACTGCACGGCGCAATCGCCGCAGTTCGCGCGCATGGTCGCCGAGGTGTGGTTCCTGACCACCGCGGACGCCGAACGTGTCGGCTTCCGCCCGCTCGCCTGACCGCGCACGCGTAAGGCCTCCTGGCGGCGCGCGGCCGGCCGGGAGGCCTCACTCACCCGAGAGACTTCACCGAGAGCGGATCAGACGACGGTCCAGGTGTCGTTCCCGGTCAGCAGGGCCTGCAGGTTCGCCGGCTTGGCGGCCTTGGCCTGGTCGACCTGTGCGCGGGCCTGGTCGTCGTAGGTGGGGCGGTCGACCTGGCGGAAGATGCCCGTCGGGGTGTGGTTCAGGTTCTGGTCACCGAGCCGGGACAACGCGAAGGCGTACGCGGTGTCCGTGATCGTCGGATCGTGGACGACGATGTCGCCGCCACGCGCGGTGATTTCCTCGACCTTGCCGATCTCCAGGCCACCCCAGCCGGTCGTGGTGACGCCGTACTCCTGTGCGGGTCCGAACGTGATCGGCGAACCCGCCTTGAGCGGGATGAGCCGCTGTGCCGCCTCGTCGGCGTCCTTGAGCACGTCGAAGGCACCGTCGTTGAAGATCGGGCAGTTCTGGTAGATCTCCACCAGCGCCGATCCGCGGTGCCGCGCGGCGGCAGTGAGGACCTCGGTGAGCCCGGCCCGGTCGCTGTCCAGCGCGCGGCCGACGAACGTGGCCTCCGCGCCCAGCGCGAGCGAGATCGGGTTGAACGGGGTGTCCACCGAGCCCATCGGGGTGGACTTGGTGACCATGCCCTGACCCGAGGTCGGCGAGTACTGGCCCTTGGTCAGCCCGTAGACCCGGTTGTTGAACAACAGGATCTTCAGGTTCACGTTGCGGCGCAGCGCGTGGATGAGATGGTTGCCGCCGATCGACAGCGCGTCGCCGTCGCCGGTCACGACCCACACCGACAGGTCGGGCCGGGTGGTGGCGAGACCGGTGGCGATGGCGGGCGCGCGGCCGTGGATCGAGTGCATCCCGTAGGTGTTGAGGTAGTACGGGAACCGCGACGAGCAACCGATTCCGGACACGAAGACGATGTTCTCGCGCTTGAGTCCCAGCGTCGGCAGGAACGACTGCACGGTGTTGAGCACCACGTAGTCACCGCAGCCGGGGCACCAGCGGACCTCCTGGTCCGACTTGTAGTCCTTGGCCTTCTGCGGCGCGTCGCTGGTCGGAACGAGGTCCAGGCCGCCCGCGGCGGGTAGACCCAGGTCGGTGGCGGTCATGCTGCCACTACCTCCAGAAGATGATCTTGGGCTTCGCCGGTGTGGCTCATGTGGCTCATCGAACCTCCTGTGTTTTGCGGGACACCCGCACCCGGTCGGTCTCGATGATCAGGGCTTCGCCAGTGTGGCTCATCGAACCTCCTGGGCGCTGATGATGTCGGTGAAGACGTGTTCCAGCTCTTCCGCCTTGAAGGGCAGGCCGGCGATCTTCGTGTGGGAGTGGACGTCGACCAGGAACTTCCCGCGCAGGAGCAGCGCGAGTTGGCCCATGTTCATCTCCGGGACGACGACCTTGTCGTAGCTGCGCAGGATGTCGCCCAGGTTGGCCGGCAACGGGTTGAGGTGGCGCAGATGTGCCTGCGCGATCGGCATCCCGTTGTTGCGCACCCGGCGGCAGGCCGCGCCGATCGGCCCGAAGCTGGATCCCCAGCCCAGCGCCAGGACACGGGCCTTGCCGCCGGTGGGGTCGTCCACCACCAGGTCGGGCACCTTGATGCCGTCGATCTTGGCCTGGCGGAGGCGAACCATCTTCTCGTGGTTGTCGGGGTCGTAGGAGATGTTGCCCTTGCCGTCCTGCTTCTCCAGCCCGCCGATGCGGTGCTGCAGGCCGGGGGTGCCCGGGATCGCCCAGGCGCGCGCGAGGGTTTCCGGATCGCGCACATACGGCCAGAACTCGTCCGAACCGTCCGTGGCGTTGGGCTCGGTGGCGAATTCGACGCTCAGGTCGGGCAGTTCCGTCACGTCCGGGACCAGCCACGGCTCCGAGCCGTTGGCGATCGCGCCGTCGGAAAGCAGCAGCACCGGGGTGCGGTAGGCCAGCGCGATCCGGGTGGCTTCCAGCGCGATTTCGAAGCAGTCCGACGGGGACTGCGGCGCGACGATCGGTACCGGAGACTCGCCGTTGCGTCCGAACATGGCCTGCAACAGGTCGGCCTGCTCGGTCTTGGTCGGGAGTCCGGTGGACGGGCCGCCACGCTGCACGTCGATCACGACGAGCGGCAGTTCGGTCATCACGCCGAGCCCGATGGTCTCGCTCTTGAGCGCGATCCCGGGACCCGAGGTGGACGTCACCCCGAGTGCGCCGCCATAGGCCGCGCCCAGCGCGGCGCCGATGCCGGCGATCTCGTCCTCGGCCTGGAAGGTGAGCACGCCGAAGTTCTTGTGCTTGGACAGCTCGTGCAGGATGTCCGACGCCGGGGTGATCGGGTAGGTGCCCAGCACGATCGGCAGACCCGCCCGCTGTCCCGCGGCCACGATTCCGTAGGCCAGCGCGGTGTTCCCGGTGATCTGCCGGTAGGTGCCGCGCGCCAGCTTCGCCGGTGCCACCTCGAAGGTGGTCGCGAAGGATTCGGTGGTCTCCCCGTAGTTCCAGCCCGCGCGGAAGGCCAGGATGTTGGCCTCGGCGATCTGGGGTTTCCGCCCGAACTTCTCGCGCAGGAACCGTTCGGTGCCTTCGGTCGGCCGGTGGTACATCCACGAAAGCAGCCCGAGCGCGAACATGTTCTTGCACCGCTCGGCGTC
>DASSAD010000173.1:0-11492 GCA_035685725.1 Amycolatopsis sp.
GAGTACCTGCCGACCGCGCCCTACCGGGGGACCAGGGACTTCCTGCCCCCGGAGATGTCCGTCCGGACGCAGGTGTTCGAGCATCTCTACGAGGTCCTCGAACGGTACGGCTACCTGCGCTACGACGGGCCGGTGCTGGAACCGGCCGAGATCTACGAGCGCAAGTCCGGCCAGGAGATCGCCGACCAGCAGCTCTACACGCTGACCGACCGGGGCGGCCGACGGCTGGCGCTGCGGCCGGAGATGACTCCGACGGCCGCGCGGATGATCGCGGGCAACGCGGGCTCGCTCCAGTTCCCGGTGCGCTGGTACAGCCACCCCAACTGTCACCGCTACGAGCGGCCGCAGCGCGGCCGGGTGCGGGAGCACTGGCAGATCAACGCGGACATCTTCGGGTCGGAGAGCCCGAACTGCGAGATCGAGATGTTCGAGCTGATCCACGACCTGCTCCGCTCGGTCGGCGCGACCGAGGACATGTTCCTGGTCCGCGCGAACGACCGGAACCTGCTTTCGTCGGCCCTGACCGATCTCGTCGGGGTCACGGCCGAGCAGTTGCCGCAGGTGTTCGCGCTGGTGGACCGCTGGGAGAAGTACGACCGCACGACACTGGCCGAGCAGGCCGAGGGGATCGGTCTCGCGGACAAGCAGTTCGAGAAGCTGGGCGACGTGCTCGGCGCAGGCACCGCGCTGCTCGACGAACTGCCGGCCCCGGTCAAGGACGCGTCCAACCTCGTCCAGGTGCTCTCCAGCGAAGCGGCCGGCCTGGTGCGCTTCGACCCGATGATCGTGCGCGGCCTGGCCTACTACACGTCGACGGTGTTCGAGGTGTTCGACGTCTCGCCGGACAACAACCGGGCGCTGTTCGGCGGCGGCCGGTACGGCGACCTGGCCGGGCTGTTCACCTCGCGCCAGATCACCGGCATCGGGTTCGGCATGGGCGACGTCACGCTGATGGACTTCCTCGGCACGCACGAGCTGACCCCGAAGCCGCGCAGCGAGGTCGACGTAGTGGTGATCCCGGTCGCCGAGGAGCTGGCGGGTGCCGCGCGCACGGTGGCGACCCGGCTACGTGGCGCGCGGCTGCGCACGTCGACCCCGCTGGAGCTGCGCAAGCTGGGCAAGGAGCTCGGCAAGGCGGACAAGGCGGGGGCGCGGGCGGTGGTCATCGTCGGCCGCGAGGACTGGGACAGCGGGCAGGTCACCATCCGCGACCTCGCGACCGGCGAGCAGAACCAGGTCCCGCTCGACGAGGCCCCGGCGGCGCTCGCCGCGCTGCTCCACGACTAGACCGGTCCGACGCCTCCGCCGGCGGCGCCCCTCGCGCGCCGCGGGCAGTGGCGGAACCGGACCCCCGGTCGGCAAGCTCGTCATGAAGGAAGGGGTGTTTCCTACGGATAGTCCGTAGGAAACACCCCTTCCTCCAGTTCCGGCGGGTTACTTGCTGACGGCGCGGGCGAGGGCCTCCGGGTAGCGCGCCCCCGCGACGGCGCTCGCCGGCGCGGCCGACTCGATGGCCCGGAGGTCTTCCTCGGACAGTTCGAGCCCGACGGACGCCACGTTCTCCTCCAGGTACTTGCGCCGCTTCGTGCCCGGGATCGGCACCACGTCGTGACCCTGGTGCTGCACCCAGGCCAGCGCCAGCTGCCCCGCGGTCACGCCCTTCCGAGCGGCGAGCGCGCGCAGGGCCTCGACGATCGCCAGGTTGCGGTCGAGGTTTTCGTCGGTGAACCGCGGCAGACGCCGGCGCATGTCGTCGGCGGGAAGATCGTTCACCGAGGTGATCGCGCCGGTCAGGAAACCCCGGCCGAGCGGCGAGAAGGGGACGATGCCGATGCCCAGCTCGCGGCAGGTCGGCACGATCTCGTCTTCGAGTTCCCGCGTCCACAAGGACCATTCGCTCTGCAAGGCGGTGACCGGGTGCACGGCGTGTGCCCGCCGGATCGTCGCGGCCGAGGCCTCGGAGATGCCGAGGTGGCGCACCTTGCCCTCGGCGACCAGCTCGGCGAGCGCGCCCCAGGTCTCTTCGACCCGCTCGACGTCGACCCGGTGCTGGTAGTACAGGTCGATGTGGTCGACGCCGAGCCGCCGGAGCGAGTCCTCGCAGCACTGCTTGACGTAGGCGGCGTCGCCACGGGCGGTCAGGCCCTGCTCCCCGAAGACGACGCCGAACTTGGTCGCCAACACCACCTGGTCGCGTCGGCCGGCGATGGCGCGGCCCACCAGTTCCTCGTTCGCGCCGTCGGTGCCGTAGACGTTCGAGGTGTCGAGCAGCGTCACACCCAGGTCGAGCGCGCGGTGGATCGTCGCGATCGACTCCTGGTCGTCGCCGCGGACACCGTAGGACTGGCTCATGCCCATGCAGCCGAGGCCCTGGGCACCGACCTCCAGTTCGCCGAGCTTCCTGGTGGGGATCACGCGGAGATTTCCTCCCTCAGCACGCCGGAGGAGACGAGGCCCCCGCACACGCGCTCATAGTTGTCGATCTTGTAGTCCAGAACGTCCAAACAGGACTGAAGTTCCGCGATCCGCGCGCGCACCGACCGGCGCTGCTCGACCAGGATCGCCATGCGCCGGCCGGAGGAGGCCTCGCCGTGCCGCCGGAGCTGGGCGTATTCCCGCATCATCTTGATGGGCATGCCGGTGGTGCGCAGCTTGGTCAGAAACTCCAGCCACGCGAGGTCGTCGTCCGAATAGGCCCGGCGCCCCGCCGCGTCGCGCGCCGGCGGATCCACCAGCTTGATGCGCTCGTAATAACGGAGGGTGTCTATGGACAGGCCACTCCGTCGTGCGGCTTCCGCTATCGAGTAGCTCATGGGGCCGACACTACGACCTGGAGCGCACTCCAGGTCAAATCCCGTTTCGGGAGTTTCCGAAGCACTGTCGCGAGACTCTCCGAGCACCTCCACGATGGCCGTCCACGCGCTGTTTCGGCAGTAAGCCCGATGTTCGCCCGCCTTCGAAACGAGCACGTAACCGGCCGGGCCGTGCCGGCACCGGTACCCGCCCGCGGCCGGGCGCGGCGATTACCGGGCGCCGTACTGGCGGTCCCCCGCGTCGCCGAGGCCCGGCACGATGAAACCCGAGTCGTTGAGCCGTTCGTCGATGCTGGCGGTCACGACCCGCACGGGCAGGCCGGAGTCCTCCAGGTGCTTGATGCCCTCGGGCGCGGCGAGCGCGCAGATCGCCGTGACGTCGGTGGCGCCGCGCCCGGTGAGCAGCCGGATCGTGTACGCCATCGAGCCGCCGGTGGCGAGCATCGGGTCGAGCACGAACACCGGGCGGTCGGCGAGGCTGTCCGGGAGCGACTCCATGTACGGCACCGGGTCGAGCGTCTCCTCGTCGCGGGCGACGCCGACGAATCCCATCTGCGCGGCGGGGATGAGCTTGTGCGCCTGGTCGGCCATGCCGAGCCCGGCGCGCAGCACCGGCACCAGCAGCGGCGGGTTCGCCAGCCGGTAGGCGTCGGCCCGCGCGACCGGGGTGTGGATGCGCTCGGTGCGGACCGGGGCGTCGCGGGTGGCTTCGTAGATCAGCATGACGGTCAGCTCGTGCAACGCGGCACGGAAGGTCGCGCTGTCCGTGCGGGCGTCGCGCATGGTCGACAGCCTGTCCTGGGCCAGCGGGTGATCGACGACGAGCACGTCCATGAGTCGTCACGGTAACACTCCGTCCGGGAAACGTGATTCTTTGAACCTCGCATACAGTGCTGTTCGTTACTAATCCGACCACAGTCACGGCTATCCGGCTTGCGTAGCAACGGTTACGTACTGCTCGGGGTCGGCCTACTTTTGGTCGGATTAGTAACAAGCCGGTAACAAGCCCAGGGGAAGACACCTCGCCCGAAAAGCGACCGGACGGCTCCGTTTCGACCGCGACTTCCGCACTGTCCACTGTGGCGCCCATCCGGGCAATATCACCAGCATATCGCGGATCTTGGCACCGTCACCGATATTTACTATCCATTGTGGACATACGTGTCAGACGATGGCCTGATCCGCGTCCGGCGCGAAACTTCCACGGTGGAAAGTCACCGATCCGTTCCCGAGCGGTAACCAACGCCCGGATCGTCGTCACCGACGGGAAAATCCGTGGCCGTTCGCCCCTGATTCGGCCCCGGAGAGCGCTAGGCTGGCGCCGTGACCGGACAGCCGCAACCACCCATGCGCGCCTCCAACGCCGACCGCGAACGGGTCGCGCAGATCCTCCACAACGCGTTGTCCGAGGGCCGCATCACGGTCACGGAACTGGAAGAACGCCTCAGCACCGTCTACGCGGCGAAAACACTCGCCGAACTCGAACCGCCGGTGGCCGACCTGCCCGGCGTTTCGGCCGGCACCGTGCAGCCCGTCCTGCCGCACGCGCTGACCCCGGACAACCGCATCGGCGGCATGCCCGGCTCGGCCACCTCGGTCGCCATCATGTCCGGCGCGAGCCGCAAGGGCGCTTGGGTACTGCCCGCCCGGCACACCAGCTTCGCCTTCTGGGGCGGCGTCGAGATCGATCTGCGCAGCGCGCGGTTCGCCGAGCGGGAGTCCAGCATCACCGCGGTGGCGATCATGGGCGGGATCGACATCGTGGTCCCCGACGACATCGTCGTCGAAGTCGGCGGCTTCGGGCTGATGGGCGCGTTCGAAACAGAGGACCGTGAGGGCGCCGGCGCTCCCCCACCCGGTTCGCCGGTGGTCCGGGTCAACGGGCTGGCCTTCTGGGGCGCGGTCACGGTCATCCGCAAGCCCCGGACTCCGTAGCGGTCGGGACCACGAGTACGACCGGCGCTCGACGCGCCCGCACCGTGGTCCGCTCGCCAAAAGCGAGACGTCGCACACGGCGCCTGATTTGCACTACCTGATTTACACTCCCCTCCATGACCGCACTCGCGCCCGAACTCGCCGACGCGATCCGCGATGAGGCGAGCCTGCGCCGGTTTCTGCACGGCCTTCCCGGCGTCGATCAGGTCGGCCTGGAGGCGAGGGCGGCGGCGCTGGCCACCCGCAGCATCAAGAAGGCGGCGAAGCTGTGGGCGATCGACACGGCGATCTCGATGGTCGATCTGACCACGCTGGAGGGCGCCGACACCCGTGGCAAGGTCACGGCGCTGGCCGCCAGGGCGAAGCTTCCCGACCCCGCGCGCCCGGGGACCCCACCGGTCGCGGCGGTCTGTGTTTACCCCGATCTCGTCGCGATCGCGGCGGAAAGCCTCAAGGGCAGCGGAGTCGGCGTGGCGAGCGTCGCGACGGCGTTCCCCGCCGGCCGGTCGAGCCTTGCGATCAAGCTCGCCGAGGTCACGCTCGCCGTGGCGGCTGGGGCGACCGAGATCGACATGGTGATCGACCGCGGCGCGTTTCTCGAAGGCCGCTACGGGCAGGTGTTCGAGGAGATCGAGGCGGTCAAGGCCGCCTGCGGCACGGCCGAGCTGAAGGTCATCCTGGAGACGGGCGAACTGGTCACCTACGACAACGTGCGCCGCGCGTCGTGGCTCGCGTTGCTGGCCGGCGGCGACTTCATCAAGACCTCGACGGGCAAGGTCTCCCCGGCGGCGACGCTGCCGGTGACGCACGTGATGCTGCAGGCCGTACGCGACTGGCACCGGAGCACGGGCGAGCTGCGGGGAGTGAAGGCGGCCGGCGGAATCCGGACCACCAAGGAGGCGATCCGCTACCTGGTCGCGGTGCACGAGGTCGGCGGCGAGGCGTGGCTGACCCCGGCGCTGTTCCGGCTCGGCGCCTCCAGCCTGCTCACCGATCTGCTGCTGCAGCGGCGCACCCAGCTCGACGGTCACTACACCGGACCCGGCCAGGTGCCGGCGTGACCGGCGATCACCCCGACACCGATGGGACACGGTGAAGACCAGCCATGGCGCTCTTCGAGTACGCACCAGCACCGGAATCGCGCGAGGTCGCGAACCTCAAACCGAGCTACCGGCCGCTGATCAACGGTGAGTTCGTCGACGGGACCGGGGCGCCGCTGGAGACGATCAACCCCGCCACCGAGGAGGTCCTCGCCGAGGTGAGCACCGCCGGACCGTCCGATGTGGACAACGCGGTCCGGGCCGCGCGGCGGGCGTTCGACAAGGTCTGGGGTCCGATGCCGGGCACCGAGCGGGCGAAGTACCTGTTCCGGATCGCCCGGCTCATCCAGGAACGCTCCCGTGAGCTGGCCGTGCTGGAAACGCTGGACAACGGCAAGCCCATCCGGGAGTCCCGTGACGCGGACCTGCCGGTGGTCGCCGCGCACTTCTTCTACCACGCGGGCTGGGCGGACAAACTGGACTACGCCGGATTCGGTCCCGATCCGAAACCGCTGGGGGTCGCGGGAGCGATCATCCCCTGGAACTTCCCGTTGCTCATGCTGGCCTGGAAGGTCGCGCCCGCGCTGGCGACCGGGAACACCGTGGTGCTCAAGCCCGCCGAGACCACCCCGCTGACCGCGCTGGTGTTCGGCGAGATCTGCCAGCAGGCCGGGTTGCCGCCGGGCGTGGTGAACATCCTGCCTGGCGCGGGCGACGTCGGCGGCGAGATCGTCCGCCACGGCGGAGTGGACAAGATCGCCTTCACCGGGTCGACCGAGGTCGGCAAGCTGATCCAGCGCGAGGTGGCGGGCACGCCGAAGCGGCTCACCCTGGAACTGGGCGGGAAGGCCGCGAACATCGTCTTCGACGACGCGCCGCTGGAGGAGGCCGTCGAGGGGATCGTCAACGGGATCTTCTTCAATCAGGGCCAGGTGTGTTGCGCCGGTTCGCGGCTGCTCGTTCAGGAGTCCATTGTGGATGATCTGCTGGACAGGCTGCGGCGGCGGATCGCCCGGCTGCGGCTCGGCGATCCGCTGGACAAGAACACCGACATCGGCGCGATCAACTCCGCGGCCCAGCTGGCCCGGATCCGGGAGCTGGCGGACACCGGTGACGCCGCGGGCGCGCGCCGCTGGACCAGCCCGTGCGCACTGCCCGGCCGCGGCTTCTTCTTCGCGCCCACCGTGTTTTCCGGCGTCGAGCAGTCGATGCGGATCGCCCGTGAGGAGATCTTCGGCCCGGTGCTGTCCGTGCTCACCTTCCGTACCCCGGACGAAGCGGTGGCCAAGGCGAACAACACGCCTTATGGCCTGTCCGCCGGAGTCTGGACGGAGAAGGGGTCCCGCGCCCTCGCGATCGCCGGGGCGCTTCGTGCGGGAACGGTGTGGGCGAACACCTTCAACCGCTTCGATCCCACCGCGCCGTTCGGCGGTTATCAGGAATCGGGATTCGGCCGCGAAGGCGGCCGAACCGGGCTGGAGGCGTACCTGAATGTCTGACCGGGTTTCGGTCGCCAAGACCTGCAAGCTGTTCATCGGGGGGAAGTTCCCGCGTTCGGAGTCCGGCCGCGTCTACCCGGTCCAGGACGGGAAGGGCGCGTTCCTGGCCAATGTGGCGCACGCCTCGCGCAAGGACGTCCGCGACGCGGTTTCCGCCGCCCGCAAGGCTTTCCCTGGCTGGTCGGGCGCGACCGCCTACAACCGCGGCCAGGTGCTGTACCGGGTGGCCGAGCTGCTGGAGGGCCGCCGCGACCAGTTCGCCGCGGAGGTGGCCGCCGCCGAGGGCATCGCGGCCCGCCGGGCACAGTCCCTTGTGGACGCCTCGATCGACCGGTGGGTGTACTACGCCGGGTGGACCGACAAGATCGCGAGCGTGCTGGGTGCCGCGAACCCGGTCGCCGGGCCGTACTTCTCCTTCACCGTCCCGGAGCCGACCGGCGTGGTGGGTGTGCTCGCGCCGCAGCGGTCGTCGCTGCTCGGGCTGGTCAGCGTGCTCGCCCCGGTGCTGGCCGCCGGTTGCACGGCGGTCGTGGTGAGCAGCGCGCGACGGCCGCTGCCCGCGGTCTGCCTGGCCGAGGTCCTGGCGACCTCGGACGTGCCGGGCGGGGTGGCCAACGTGCTGACCGGCCGGGCAACGGAACTGGGCCCGTGGCTGGCTTCGCACGGCGACGTAGACGCGCTGGACCCGACGGGCGCCACGGTCGAGGCCCGCGCCGAGCTGGCGCGCGAAGCCGCGGGCAACATCAAGCGGGTGCTGACCGTGCCCGCGGAGGAACCCGACTGGACCGCGCGAGGAGACCTCGCCCGGCTGCGCCGCTACCTCGAAGCGAAAACCGTGTGGCATCCGATGGGCCTGTGAGGGGGTTTCCGACCCACTCAGCGGTGCCGGAGGTCGTGCCCGGTGATCGGGCGACCGGGCAACGGGGTGCGCGAGCTGGCGCGCAGCCCGTCGAGGATCAGCACCAGCGCGCGCTCCAGCACGAGGTCGTTGGTCTGCGGCCCGAATTCCATTCGGCGCAGCAGCAACGAGCACAGCACGGCCACGTCGCCCGCGCCGACGTCGGCGCGCATCGAACCTTCCGCCTGCGCGCGCCGGACGAGATCGTCGAGCACCTGCAGGATTTCGTCCCGGCACTGCTGGGTGCGCTCGTCTTCCCTGATGATCGCCCAGGCAAGCGGTGACAGGATCGCCAGCTGCACCATCAGCTTGAGCGCCTGGGACTTGTGGAGCAGCCGGACGAGCGCCTCCCAGGCGCTCGGTTCCTCGGCGGCGACCGCGCGCGCCCCCACGGCGAAGGATTCGAACGTCTCCCTGGCCACCGCGAGGATCAGCGAGTCGCGGTCGGGAAAGCGCCGGTAGAGGGTGCCGACGCCGACCCCGGCCCGGCGGGCGATCTCCTCCATCGGTTCGTTCGGGCCGAACTCCAGGAAGATCTTCTTGGCGGCGGCGATGATCTGGTCGCGATTACGCCGCGCGTCGGCCCGGAGCGGCAACTCAGCATCAGCCGTCATGCGCCGATTGTCGCATCAGGATGGTGGCCTGCCCAACCCACCGGTAACCGCCTGAACTCGGCGTTCGGCGCCGGGAGCCCGTCTGCGACGGCAAAGCTGGACGAAAACCCTCCGCTTCGGTAGCGTGGCGAACAAGTGGAGGGTGTTCTTCCGCATACTCTTCGTAGGATTGGGGCCGGACAATGACCGATACCGACACGACCGCTTCCACCCTGCCCGTCGCCCGCACGTGCCCACACGCTCCGCATGCCGAGCACCTGCGGTTACGGGAAGAAGCGCCCATCTCGCGTGTCACCCTGCCCACCGGCAAGCAGGCCTGGGCGCTCACCCGGCACGAGGACGTCCGCACCATGGTGGCGGATCCCCGGTTCAGCGCCGACCGGACGAACCCCGACTTTCCCACCCTGCTCAAGACCCAGCAGGACGCCACCCGCGCGCTCAAGCCGGGCATGATCTCCATGGACCCGCCCGAACACGGGCCCGCCCGCCGCGCGGTGCTCGGCGAGTTCACCGTCAAGCGGATGACCGCGATGCGCCCGCGCATCCAGCAGATCGTGGACGAGCACATCGACGCCATGCTCGCCGGACCCCGGCCCGCGGACCTGGTGCGCGCGCTGTCGCTGCCGGTGCCCTCCCTCGTGATCTGCGAACTGCTCGGCGTTCCCTACGCCGACCACGAGTTCTTCCAGTCCCGGTCGGCCAAGCTCCTCAACCGCGAGACCGCGCTCGAAGCCCGCCGGGGAGTGCTGCTGGACCTCAAGGCCTACCTGGCCGACCTGATCACCACGAAGGAAACCGAACTGCCCGACGACCTGCTCGGCCGGCAGATTCGCAAGCGGCGCGCCGAGGGTGGCTACGACCGCGAAGACCTGATCAGCCTCTCGTTCCTGCTGCTGATCGCCGGGCACGAGACGACGGCGAACATGATTTCGCTCGGCACCGTGGGTCTGCTCCAGCACCCCGAAGACCTCGCGGCGATCAAGGCCGATCCCACCAAGACCCCGGCCGCGGTCGAGGAACTCCTGCGGTACTACACGATCGTCGACTTCGCGCCCTCCCGCCTGGCCACGGAGGATGTCGAGTTGTGCGGCGTCCAGATCAAAGCGGGCGAGGGCGTGGTGTCGCTGGCCAACATGGCCAACCACGACCCCGACGTCTTCGCCGACCCGATGAGCCTGGACATCGAGCGGGGCGCGCGGCACCACATCGCGTTCGGATTCGGCGCACACCAGTGTCTCGGCCAGAACCTGGCCCGGCTGGAGCTGCAGATCGTCTTCGATACGCTGTTCGCCCGCGTCCCGGGGCTCGCACTCGCCGCGGCCGTGGACGAACTGCCGTACAAGACCGACTCGACCATCTATGGTCTGTATCAGCTTCCCGTCACCTGGTAGGAAAGGACTTTCATGCGCATCATCGCGGACACGAACACCTGCGTCGGCGCGGGCCAGTGCGTGCTCACCGATCCGGAGGTGTTCGACCAGAGCCAGGACGACGGCACCGTCATCCTGCTGAACGAGCGCCCCGCCGATGTCGAGAAGGCTCGTGAAGCGGTGAACATCTGCCCCAGTGGCGCGCTTTCCCTCGTCGAAGACTGACCGGTAGCGGGGGGAGCAGGTACCGCCCGCTCCCCCCGCTTCGCAACCGGCTACTTCACCGCGCCCATGGACAGGCCGCGCACGAGGTGGTTCTGCGCGACCCAGCCGACGATCATCACCGGCAGCGACGCAAGGAGCGCCGCGGCAGCGAGCTGTGCCCAGTACAGGCCCTCACTGGTGATGAAGCCGACCAGGAACACGGGCACCGTCCCCGCCCTGGCCGCGGTGAGGTTGACCGCGTAGAAGAACTCGGTCCAGGAGAAGATCACGCAGATCAGCGCGGTCGCCGCGATTCCGGGAGCGACCACCGGCAGGATCACCTTGGACAGCAGGGTGGGCAGGCGCGCGCCGTCCACCCGTCCCGCCTCCATCATCTCCGTGGGCACTTCGAGGAAGAACGAGCGCATCATCCAGATCGCCAGCGGCAGGTTCATCGCCGTGTAGAGGATGACCAGTGCCCACACGTTGTCCAGCAGCTGCGTCTTCTGCGCGATCACATACAGCGGGATGATCGCCGCGACGACCGGCAACATCTTGGTGGACAAGAAGAATCCGAGCACATTGCTCGTCTTCGGCACCGGGGCCAGCGAGAGCGCGAACGCCGCGGGTACGCCCAGTACCAGCACGATCAGGGTCGAGATGACCGTGACGAACGTGGAATTGGCCAGATACGGCAGGAATCCCCGCTCGATGATCCCCGCGAACTGGGACAGCGTCGGGCTGAACACCACCCGCGGTGGATCGGTGTAGGCGTCGGCCTCCTGTTTGAACGAGGTCAGCACCATCCACAGCAGCGGGAACACGAACAGGATCGCGATCACCCACGTCGCGGTGGTCAGCGACGCGGACCCGAACTTCTTCCGCGCGGTCATTTCACACTCCCGGCTAACTCCGCGGACGGCGAGCGCATGGCCGCGCCGCGCCCCGGATCGACGACATCATCGGTGGTCACTGGACGGGCTCCCCGGGTCATTTCCTGCCGCTCACGTCGAAGGTGCGGAACATCAGGCGCAGCGCGAAGGTCGCCACGATCAGGGTCAGGATCACCACGACCACGCCCATCGCCGAGGACTGCCCGATGTCGAAGCCCTGGAAGGC
>DASSAD010000174.1:0-32662 GCA_035685725.1 Amycolatopsis sp.
CGAGCCTTCGTGGCTGGCGCCGGAGTGCATGGCCGCGGCCTGTTCGCCGACGACGACGAGCCGGCTGATGTTGAGCCGGACCGCGAGGCGGCCGATCCCGTCGTGCGCGGACACGCTATCGGCTCCGAGTTCACCCATCACACCGAGGACCGCCCAAGATCGCCGGCCGCGGCTCATCGAGGCCAGCGCCTTGAGCGCGGCGCGCACGGATTCGGGGTTGGCGTTGTAGGAGTCGTTGAGCACGGTGACGCCGTCGGCGCGGGTGGAGACCTCCATCCGGCGCGCGGACCGCCGCTGCACCGCGGACAGCCGCGCGGCGACCTCGTCCACAGTGGACCCGAGTTCGAGCGCCACGGCGGCCGCCGACAGCGCGTTGCCCACGTGGTGCTCGCCGTGCAGCGGCAGGCTCACCCGGGCCTGCCCGTGCGGTGTCACCAGGTCGAAAGAAGCCCTGGCCTGCTCGTCCAGCGTGATGTCCGCGGCGCGGATCGACGCGGCCGGGTTCTCTCCGACGCCCACGACGCGTGCCTTCGTGCGCCCGTCCATCGCGGCCACCAGCGGGTCGTCCACGTTGAGCACGGCCACGCCGTGCTCGGGCAGCGCCTCGACCAGTTCGCCCTTGGCCTTCGCGATGGCCTCCCGCGAGCCGAACTCGCCGACGTGCGCGCTCCCGACGTTGAGGACGACCCCGATCCCGGGTGGCGCGATCTCGGCCAGCTCGGCGATGTGACCGGGGCCGCGGGCCGACATCTCCAGCACCAGGTGCCGGGTGTCGCTGCCGGCACGCAGCGCGGTCCACGGGTGGCCGAGTTCGTTGTTGAACGAGCCGGGCGGCGCCACCGTGGGGCCCAGCGGTTCCAGCAGCTGGGCGATCAGGTCCTTGGTGGACGTCTTGCCGGACGAGCCGGTGACACCCACGACGATCAGCCCGCGGCGGCTCAGCTCGGTCACCACGTGCCGCGCCAGCCGGCCGAGCGCGGCCAGCACGGCCGCGCCGGACCCGTCCGCGTCGCCGGTCAGCGCGACCGAACGGTCGTGTGCCGTTCCGGGCGGCAGCGGCGGCACCACGACCGCGGGCACGCCGACCTCGCGGGCGGCCAGCACCCCGGCCGCGCCGGCCGCCACCGCACGCGCGGCGAAGGCATGGCCGTCGACCTGTTCGCCGGGCAGCGCCACGAACAGCCCGCCCGGGGTGAGCCGGCGCGAGTCGAACTCGACCGTGCCGGTGACGGTCGGTGTCCCATCGGTGGCGTCCAGCCGCCCCCCGACGATGTCGGCGATCTCCGCCAAGGTGAGCGAGATCAAACGTCCTCTCCTGTACCGGCGGCGGCCGGCTCACGCGGTGCTCTTCGCACGGGCCGCCACCTCGTTTCGCGTCTCACGGATGTCCTTCGAGCCGGTCGCGGATCGCGGCCTGCAGCTCGTCCCGATCGGAGAAGGGGTGGACCACACCGGCCACCTCCTGCCCCGTCTCATGTCCCTTGCCGGCGATCAGCACCACGTCGCCGGGCTTGGCCAGCTCCACCGCCTTGCCGATGGCGGCCCGCCGGTCGGCGATCTCCAGCACCTGGCCGCCCGCGGTGCCCGCGGACCGGGCCCCGCTCAGCATGGCCGCCCGGATCAGTGCCGGATCCTCCGAGCGCGGATTGTCGTCGGTGACGATCAGCACCTCGCTGCGGCGCACCGCGGCCTCGCCCATCAGCGGCCGCTTGCCGGTGTCGCGATCGCCGCCGCAGCCGAGCACGGTGATCACGCGTCCTTCGGCGCGGGCGCGCAGCGCGTCCAGCGCCTGCGTGACGGCCGCCGGCTTGTGCGCGTAGTCCACCACGGCGGCGAAGTCCTGGCCGAGGTAGACCCGTTCCATCCGGCCCGGCACCTCGACGGTCGCCAGCCCGGTGACGATCTCCGCCAACTCGACACCGGTGGCGTCCAGCATCGCCGCCGCGAGCACCGCGTTGGCGACGTTGAACTCGCCGGGCATCGGCAGCGTCGCCCGTGCCGTGCGCCCGCCGGGGCCGTGCAGCGTGAACGACATCTCGCCGGTCGGCGTGCTGTCGAGGTCACTGGCCGTCCAGACGGCGTCGGTGCCCGGCTCGGTGGACACCGTGATGGTCTGCGGGGTCACCAGCGCCTGGCCCCAGGCGCTGTCCACCACGACGACCTCGGTGGTGGACCGGCCGTCGAACAGCAGCGACTTGGCGGCGAAGTACTCCTCCATGTCGCGGTGGAAGTCGAGATGGTCCTGGGAAAGGTTGGTGAACGCGCCGACCGCGAACCGGGTCCCGTTCACCCGTCCGAGCGCCAGCGCGTGGCTGGACACCTCCATCGACGCGTGCGTGACGCCCTGCTCGACCATCACCGCGAACAGCGCCTGCAGATCCGGCGCCTCGGGTGTGGTGAACGCGCTGGCCAGCCGCTCCCCCGCGATGCGGGTTTCCACGGTCCCGATCAGGCCGGTCGTCCGGCCGGCGGCACGCAGCCCCGACTCCACCAGGTAGGAGGTGGTCGTCTTGCCCGCTGTCCCGGTCACGCCGAGGACCGCCAGCTCCAGCGAGGGCTCGCCGTAGATCCAGGCGGCCACCGAACCCAGCACGCCCCGCGGTTCGGCGTGCACCAGCACCGGCACGCGCCCGTCACGCAGCCCGGGGCGTTGCGCGCCCTCCTCGTCGGTGAGCACCGCCGTGGCCCCGGAGGAGATCGCTTCGGCCGCGAAGTCGGCGCCGTGCGACCGCGCGCCGGGCAGTGCCGCGAACAGGTCACCGGGCAGCACCTGCTGGGCACGCAACGTCACCCCGGTCACCGCCAGCTCGGGGTGGTGCACGTCGGCGATCAGCCGGGCGTCCGCGCGGGCCACCAGGGTGGTCAGTGGGACCGGTTCGATCCGCCGCGGTCGCACGGGCGCGTGCGTGGGTTTCGCCGGGCTGTCCGGGACCTGCCCCCCGGAGGCGGCGGGCCCGTCCTTGTTGACAGACACGGGCGGAAGGTTACCCACGCGCCATACCCGCACCGGCAGGCGGTATGGCCTGTGGAACGAAAGTGATCGAGCATGATAAAGGAACCGGAACCGGTGATTTGTGTACTGCGTGGGAATCGGGAGTACGGCGCTCATTGCCGAACACCGCACTCCCCCCGAACCCGCCGGGGCGGGCCGGGGCCCCGTTGATCAGGGCATGACCAGCTGAACGTACGGGGAGGGACCGTTCGAAAGCGGAATCTGGTAACGCTGGGCCAGATAGGAGGCGATCTCGTGGAACAGCGGCCCCGCGGAATCTCCCACCACCGGCAATGTGGTGTCGGGCGAGTCCAGCCGGATGCCGACCACGAACCGTGGATTGTCCGCCGGAAGAATACCCGCGAAGGTGATGTTGTAGAGCGAGTCGCTGTAAGCGCCGGTCGCCGGATTCACCTGCTGCGCCGTACCCGTCTTTCCGGAGATCTGATAACCCTCCAGCGCCGCCGATGGTGCGGTGCCGCTGTTGCCCGTCGTCTTCCCTTTCTGGGTGACCGCCCGCAGCATGTTCCGCACCGTCTCCGCGGTCTGCGGGCTCACCACCCGGACGGTCTGGGGCGGCGGCGCCGGAATGACCGTGCCGTCCGGCTTGACCTGGTCCTTGATGATGCTCGGTGCCACCCGCAGCCCGTTGTTCGCGATCGCCTGGTACATCCCGGCCATCTGCACGACCGTCATCGACAGGCCCTGGCCGATCGGCAGGTTGCCGAAGGTGCTGGCGCTCCACTGGTCGCGGGCCGGGACGTAGCCGCGGCTCTCCCCGGGCAGGTTGAGGCCGGTCGCCTGACCGACCCCGAACTTCTGCAGCATGGCCATGTACTGGTCCGGGCCCAGTCGCTGCGCCAGCTCCAGCGTGCCGACGTTCGACGACTTGGCGAAGATCCCGGTGACCGAGTAGTTCTGCGTCCCGTGCACCCACGCGTCGTGCACCGTCCGGTCGGCGATCTGGATCGAGCCGGGCACCTGGACCACCGAGGTCGGTGTGACCATGCCCGAGTTGATCGCCGCGGTCG
The DNA here is from genome assembly GCA_035685725.1 of Amycolatopsis sp. Taxonomy (GTDB): domain Bacteria; phylum Actinomycetota; class Actinomycetes; order Mycobacteriales; family Pseudonocardiaceae; genus Amycolatopsis_E. The sequence continues at coordinate 4,024 of DASSAD010000174.1, forward strand.
CGGTCACGATCTTGAACACCGAACCGGGCTCGTACGGGGTGCTCACCGCCATGTCGTTCATCAGGGCCGCGGTGTAGGTGCTCGGATCGTTCGGGTTGAACGTCTTGTCGTCGGCCAGCGCGTAGATCTGACCGGTCTTCGCGTCCATGACCACGGCCTGGCCGTCCTTGGCGTGCGACTGCGCCACGTAGTCGGCTAGTTCGTTCTGCAGCATGTACTGGACGTCCGAATCGAGCGTCAACACCACGTTGTTGCCCGGTATGGCGGGCTGCACGTCCCGTTCGGTGCCCGGGATGACGACGCTGTTGTCGCCTTCCGCGGTGTCCGCGATCTCCTGCCCCGGCGTGCCGGCGAGCTCGGAGTCGTAGGACAGTTCGAGTCCGTCGATGCCGTGCAGGGCGTGCTTGGAGACGTCCGGATCGTCGGTCCGCCAGTTCGCCAGCCCGATGACGTTGGAGGCCAGCGTGCCCCCGGGGTACTCGCGGGCGGCCTGCACCTCGGCGCCGATCTCCGGGAACTGCTTGGTGATCTCGTCGGCGACGGACGGCTCGACGTCCTTGACCAGGTAGGTGAAGTCCTGGTTCTTGTGGAAGTCGGCGAGCAGCTCCTGCTCGGTGACCTTGCCGGGCAGCTTCGCGGCGATGAACTTCGCCGCCGCGGCCGCCCGGGTGTCGAAGTTCTGGCCCTTCGTGGGATTCTGCTGCGCGAACTGGGTCCAGCTCTGGCGCATCAGCCGCAGGTTCACCGACAGCGCACGGGTCTCCACGCTGAAGGCCAGCTTGACCCCGTTGCGGTCCTCGATGGCTCCGCGTTGCGCGGGCAGGGTGATCACCGTGGTGCGCTGGTCCTGCGCCTTCGCCGACAGCGCCGCGGCCTGGAAACCCTGCACCTCGACCAGCTTCAGCACGGCCACGACCAGCACGCCGACCAGCGCCACGCGCACCCCGACGTACCGGCCCTTACCGGTGGCGATCCGCGGCCGCCCGGCCACCCGGCGGACCCGCGCCGCATAGGCCCGGCGGCGCTGCTCGACCCGGTCCCGCCCGCCGGTCACCGGCCGGCTCCCGGGCCGCTCGTCCCGGCCGGCGGGGTCTGTGCCGTCTGGGTGGTCTGTGCGCTCTGCGGGTTCTGCGAGGTGTCGGCCTGCTGCGGGTCGGCCTGCGGCGCGTCACCCTCGACCGGCATCCCCTGGGTCGCGCCGTTCGCGGCCGGAGCCGGCGGGGGTGCCGGGGTCGACGGCGGGGGTGGCGGTGGCGGTGGCGTCACCTTTTCCGGCGTGCCGACCACGGTGATCGAGCCGTCCGGGTTCTGCACCAGATGCGCCGGCTCCCCCGCCGGCACCATGCCCAGCGCCTTGGCCCGCGCGGCGAGCGAAGACGGGGAATCGGCCGTCGCCACGTCCTGCTGCAACAGCTCCGATTGTTCGGCGAGGTTCGAGTTCTCCTCCCGGAGCTGCTCCAGCCGGTAGGAGTCGGCGATCGCCTGAGTGGACAGCCACAGCGTGGTCGCGACCCCGGCCGCCAACAAGACCATCACGGTCAGCACGAAGCTGGCCCGCGACCGCGGCAGCACCAGGAACCGGCGGACCTTCTCGGGCCGCTCCGCCGGACGCCGCCGCCCTTCGACCCGCTGGGCACGCCGCGCGTAGGCGCGCTCGGCCGCGGAGGTGCGGCGTGCGCCCTGACGCCGTTCGGGAGCCTGCGTCTCCTTCGACGGTGCGGCCGTCTTGCCGGTCGGCTTGGCCGTCTTGGCCGTCTTAACCGTTGTCTTGGCGCTCGCCTTGCTGGTGGACTTCGTGTTCTCCGCGGCCTTGCGCCGCGTCCGCGCGGGCGCCGTCACGCCACTGCCCGCTTCCCGCGCGAGATCACGGCTTCGCGATTGTCGATCAAGAGTCCGCCCACAGCGCCCACGCGGGACACCCGCACCCGGGCAGGACACTCGATCACAGCCCCGCAATTGTCGATCAAGTGTCCGCCTCCGTGATCCTCTCCGCTGCGCGTAGCCGCACCGAGGCCGCCCGCGGGTTGTGCTCGACCTCCGCCGGGCCGGCCAGTTCGGCCCCCCGGGTGAGCAACTTCAGGCGGGGACCGTGCCCCGGCAGCTCCACCGGAAGCCCCGGCGGCGTGCGCGACTTCGCCCACTCGGCGAAGGCCTGCTTCACGATCCGGTCCTCCAGCGACTGGTAGGCCTCCACGACGATCCGGCCACCCGGCGCCAGCGCGCCGAGGGCGGCGGGAACCGCCCGGCGCAACACCTCCAGCTCGCCGTTGACCTCGATCCGCAACGCCTGGAACGTGCGCTTCGCCGGATGCCCCCCGGTGCGCCTCGTCGCCGCCGGAACCGTGTCGTAGAGCAGCTTCACCAAACGCTCACTGCGCTCGAACGGAGCGCGTGCCCGCTCCGCCGCGATCGCCTTGGCGATCTTGGGAGCGAACCGTTCCTCGCCGTAGTCGCGCAGGATCCTGGTCAGCTCGCCGACCGGATAGGTGTTGAGGATCTCGGCCGCGGTCAGCCCGGCGGTCGGGTCCATGCGCATGTCCAGCGGCGCGTCCCTGGCATAGGAGAAACCGCGCTCGGCCAGATCCAGCTGCATCGACGAGACACCGAGATCGAACAGCACACCGTCCACTGAGGACAGTCCAAACCCGGCCAGCACCTCGGGCAGGCGGTCGTAGACCGCGTGCGCGAACCGCACCCGGTCGCCGTGCCGGGCGAGCCGCTCCGCCGAGCGGGCCAAGGCCTCGGGATCGCGGTCGAGCGCGATCAACTCCAGCTCGGGATAGGCCGACAGCAGCGCGTCGGAATGACCGCCGAGACCGACGGTCGCGTCCACCAGGACAGCGGGACGGTCGGCGAACGCGGGGGCGAACAGCTCGAGAATCCGTTCGAGCAGCACCGGAACGTGCTCGGTCATCACTACCCCCTTTCTCTGGCTCGGATGCCGTCAGGTCCCCGCCCGCCCGCTGCGAACCTGGTGCCGGGGAAGGTGCACCAGGGCCGCTGAGCGGACAGAGGCCTCACGACATCCGGGTCAGTCCCGCTCCCCTCGGTACCCTCGTCCCCCGACGACGGGGGTACCCCTCCACAAGGCGTCTAGAAGACGCCCGGCAGAACCTCTTCCTGTGCCTGCGCGTAGCCGTCCTCGTGTTCCTCCAAATAGGACTGCCACGCCTGGGCGTCCCAGATCTCCAGCCTGGTGACCGCACCGATCACCACGCACTCCTTGCTGAGCCCGGCGTAACGGCGAAGCTCGGGCGCGATGACGACCCGGCCCTGCCCGTCCGGGCGTTGCTCGTCGGTTCCGGCGAACAGGTAGCGCTGGTAGGCCCGGACCGCTTCGTTCGTGAAGGGCGCCTCGGCCACCTTGCGTGCCATCTGCTCGAACTCCGCCCGGGGGAAGACATAGAGGCAGTGATCTTGCCCCTTGGTCACCATCAGCCCACCTGCCAGCGCGTCCCGGAACTTGGCGGGCAGCGTGAGCCGCCCCTTGTCGTCCAACTTGGGGGTGTGGGTGCCGAGAAACACCGGCCACCTCCCACGGGGCTCCCTGCCGCCCCACTGCGCACCACCGTACCCCACTTTTCCCCACAGTCAACGTCGCCCACGCCCACTTCCGAGCGAACTTTCCGACGTTTTCGCAGGTGAGGATAGGTGGGGCCGAGTGGGGACAGGGTGGGGGACATCGGCCGCGCCCCGTGTCGCACCCCCGATCCCCCGCCGCACCGGACGCCCAGAATGCCCGTTTCCGCAGGCCGGTCCGGGACCCGGTGGACCGGAAGGGGGCGAAGTGGGGAACCGCCGCCGCGAACCGTGGATCCCGTGGCCGCTATTCCACAACCTGGTCCACGAGGTCCGCGAGCCGGGCCGCGAGGCGCCGCGGGTCGGCGGGCGCCACGCTCGCCCAGTCTTCTCCGCCGCGCCCGGGGGCGATGGCGCCGAAGTAGGCACCGGCATCGGTGCGGAACCAGCTCACCCCGCCGACGCGGCGAACGCGGGCCCCCTGGCGGACCCGCACCGAAAACTGCCCGGCACCCAGCACCGGCCGCGCCTGGATGGCGAGCACCTCCTGGAGCTGGCGGGCATAGGCCGGGGACCCGGCCGGGGCCGGGTCGAAGACCGGATCCGCGATCTTCGAGCCGAGCACCGAGACCGGGAGGCTGGCGCCGTGGCCCGGTCCGGGTTCGGCGGGCGGCAGCAGAGCCACGATCGCCGCCCAGACCCCGGTGTCGCGGATCGCGGTCAGCCCGATCGTCCGGCCCGGCTGGACCGCGAGCACCGCCTGCCTTCCCGCGGCCGCCGCGACCGCCCGCACCCCGGTGTCCCCCGCGAAATCGGGCAGCGCCTCGCATTCGACGAAAAGGTCCGCCGCGGCCAACGTCTCCAGCCGTGCCGCCAGGTCAGGATCGACCCGGCCGCCGGTATAGAGGCCTCGTTCGGCGAGATTGCGGTACACCGCCTCGCGAACCGCGGCGCGGTCCTCCCCGGTGGCGCCCACGCTCGGCACCAGCAAGGGCCGCGGCGGGCGGGTGTGGCCGGTGGCGTGGGGGAGGTCCGCCCAGAGGATGTCGAAGGCCGAGGCCGACACCCGGATCACGACGTCCCCAGATCCGGCGGGCTGTCGAACGACTGGCTCGGCACCGCGGCCCGCAGCGCCGCGTCCCGCGCGTTCAGCACGTCGATCGCCTTCAGGCGCGCCGCTTCGGCCGCTTCGCTCCGGGCCGAGAGCGCTTCGGACAGGCCGATCAGGTCGAGCAGGCTCCCGCCGGACGCGGCGGCGCGGATCATGCCGAGCGGGTCGTAGGGCACCGGCGGCGGCATCTCGGCGCGCGCCCTCGCGGCGATCCCGGCCTGATCGCTCACGGCGGCGGAAATCGCGTACGACGCCTCGGTGGCCCGGCCCGACCAGTCCGCCGCCCGGCCCATCGTCTCCCGCATCGCGTCCGCGGCCGTGCCCTGCCACATCTCCCGGCTGCGCAGCGAGATCGCGGAAAGCGCCTGCATGGATTCCCGGAGCCGCGCGCCCAGCTGGCCCCATCCCGCGCCGATCTCGCCCGCGGCCGCCGGATCGTTGCCGGTCTCGACCTCGGCCACCATCGCCTCGTGGGTGTAGGACTCGTAGCGCCGCGCCGGCTCGGGCACCGCCTGCATCGCTGGCTCCTTCTCGTTCTTCCGCTCCGGCTAGGGCAGCTCGGGCTCGATCAGCCGGGCTACCGTGCCGGCCCGGTCACAGGCCAGCGTGGTGTCGCTGAAGCCGGAGTTCGTGACATCCACCTGCGCGCTGGCGTTGTCGCCGGCCGAAAGCAGCACCGCACAGGTGCCGTCCCCCGCCGCGGTGTCCGACACCTTGATCGCCGGGTGCCTGCCGATCCTCAGCCGCTGTCCCGTGCCCTCGGCCACCGTGAGATCGGCCAGCGCGGTGCGGTCGTCGAGCGTGATCGTCAGCCCGTAGACGCCGGTCTGGGTCCAGTCGCAGGCCCGGTTCCCGCCGATGGTCCGGCCCTGGCCGGGCGCCGACAGCCCGGCCGTCGAACGGTCCACTGTGGACAAAAGTGCACACGGATCCAACGCCGCGAGGCCGGTCACGGACGACGACGGCGCCGCGCCGGGGTCCGGCCGGGCGGACGAGACCGCGGCAGGCGCGGGAGGATGCGCCCCACACCCGGCCACCAGCACCACGAACCCGGCCGCCACCGGCATCGCCACGGCCCGCCACCGCAAGCCCGGTCGCCGGTCGGCCGCGCGCGGACCGCACCGCCCGGGAAAACACCGGGAAACGCCGGAAAACACCGCCTAACCGCCGTGACAGTCGACGCCGCCGGCCGCGGCATCGTCGGCGGCCCGGTACCGGTCCAGGGACTTCTGGATGTTGTCCTTGAGTTTCTGCAGCTCCTGGCCGAACCCGACGAGCGCGTCGGCGGCCGAGGAGGGCCCGCTGATCCCGTACTGCGCCATGAACCGGCCGATCTCCTCGGCGTAGCCTCCGCCCAGCGGCACCGTCCGGCCCAGCACCCTGGCCTCCCGGACCATCTCCCCGACCGCGTCCTGCAGCCGGCTGATCTCGGTGAAAGCGCTCGCAGCGAGGTCCGGGGACACCGCGAACGCGCCCGGACTCACGCTCGGCACGGCCTGCGTGTCGGTCATCGGTCTGCGCCCCACGCCTCTCGGTAGCCGGCCGGATCCATCCCGCAGCATACGATAAAAGTGGGTTCGCGCACCGCGGTTGGCGCGAGTTTGACACACTTGATGGCAGGCTGGGCGGCACTGGAGGGCAACCAGAGCTGCCGCAGAGGCCATGAGGGTCTTCCGCGCCACCGAAAACCGGTCCGCGGGCCACTCCCGCCACACGCAAAAGGGCTTCGGCACCAGGAGGTCGAGTGACGTCGAGGACACAGCCTGCGACACCCGGCGAATACACCGGCGAGCAGGCACCCGGGCAACCCCAGTACTACCTGCCCGGCGGCGCGACCGCGGACACGGCCGCCGCCCACAACGGTCACTCACTCGGCGAGTTGCACGACACCATGCGGCGGATCGCCGCGAACGTCGAACGCGTGCTGGTCGGCAAGCCGGAGGTCGTGCGCGTCGCGCTGGTCACGCTGCTGGCCGAGGGTCACCTGCTGGTCGAGGACGTTCCCGGGGTGGGCAAGACGTCGCTGGCCAAGGCGCTGGCCCGCTCGATCGACTGCACCGTCAGCCGGATCCAGTTCACCCCCGACCTGCTGCCCAGCGACGTCACCGGGGTCTCCATCTACAACCGCCAGACCGGCGGCTTCGAGTTCCGGCCCGGCCCGGTGTTCGCCAACATCGTGGTCGGGGACGAGATCAACCGGGCGTCGCCGAAGACACAGTCCGCGCTGCTGGAATGCATGGAGGAACAGCAGGTCACGGTCGACACCTCGACCTACCGGCTGGACGGCCCGTTCATGGTGATCGCGACGCAGAACCCGATCGAGATGGAGGGCACCTACGCCCTGCCCGAGGCGCAGCGCGACCGGTTCACCGCGCGCGTGTCCATCGGCTACCCCGACCAGCAGGCCGAGCTGGCCATGGTCGACGAGCACGCCGGCCACAACCCGCTGGCCGACCTCAAGCCGGTCTCCGACGCCGCGACGGTGAGCCGTCTCATCGGCACGGTGCGGGGCGTGCACATGGCCCCCGAGGTGCGGCGGTACGCGGTGGAGCTGGCCGCCGCCACCCGGCAGGTGCCCGAGATCCGGCTGGGCGCCTCGCCGCGGGCCACCCTGCAACTGGTCCGGGCCGCGCGGGCACAGGCCGCCCTGTCCGGCCGCGACTACGTGGTCCCCGACGACCTGCACGCCGTGGCGATCCCGGTGCTGGCGCACCGCCTGGTCCTGACCACCGAGGCGCACGCCGCCCGGCGCTCGGCCACCGACGTGGTGCGCGCCGTGCTCAGCCGGGTGGCGGTGCCCCAGGGACCCGGCGGTGGCAACGGCCAGGTCCACCGGTAGCCGGCCGTGGTGCGCTCGCTGTCCGGACTGACCACGCGAGGCCGCTGCCTGCTCGCCGCCGGCGTGGCGGCCGGCGTCTGTGCGGTGGTGCTCAACGAGCGCGACCTGTTGCGCGTGGCCGTGTTCGTCGTCGGCCTGCCCCTGCTCGTCGCGGTGTTCATCGCGGCGTCGCGGGTGCGGATCGGCGCCGCCCGCGCGCTGCTGCCCGACCGGGTCTCCGCGGGCTCCGCCAGCGAGGTCGAACTTTCCTTGTGGCGCAACGGAAAACTGCCCGCCGGCGAAGTGCTGCTGGAGGACGGGGTGCCCTACGCGCTGGGCTCCCGTCCCCGCTTCGTGGTGGAGCGCCTGCCCCAGGGCCGCGCCGTCGCGCTGCGCTACCCGATCCAGCCGATGCTGCGCGGGATCCAGCAGGTCGGCCCGCTGCGGGCGACGCTGACCGACCCGTTCGGCCTCTGCGAGTTCGACCGCGAACTGATCGGGCATTCGCGCCTGGTCGTGGTGCCCCAGGTGGTCCCGCTGTTCGGCCTGCCCGGTGGCGCCGGGCTCGGCTCCGGCGACGACGGCAGCGTCCGGTTGCACGCCGGACAGGGCGAGCCCGACGTGATCGTCCGCCATTACCGGCAGGGTGACGATCTGCGCAAGGTGCACTGGCGGTCGACGGCACGGCGCGACGAGATCATGGTGCGGGTGGAGGAGCGCCCCTGGCGCGGCGGCACCACCGTGCTGCTCGACCACCGCGCGGCCGCCCACCACGGCAGCGGCCCGGCGGCGAGCCTGGAATGGGCGATCTCCTTCGCCGCCAGCGTCTGCCTGCACATCCGCCGCTCGGGGCACCGCATCCGGCTGGTCACCGAGCACGGCCGGGTTCTCGCGGACGTCGCCGCGTACGGCGGCGAGAGCAGCGACACCGCGGACAACGTCATCCTGGACACGCTCGCCGCGCTGCAGCCGACGCACCAGCGCGACCTCACCGTCGGCCACGACCCCGCCGAGGGGCAGGAACTCATCGCCGTCCTGGGCACGGTGAGCAACGAGGCGGTCGGCCAGCTCGCGCAGTACCGGCGGCGCGGCACCCGCAGCCTCGCCGTCCTGCTGGACACCCCCGCCTTCACGGGTGGGACCGGCGTTCCCGACCATCGCGCCGCGGCGACCGAGGAATCGGCCGCCCTGCTGCGCGCGGCCGGCTGGGGTGTGGTGGTCGCCGGCGAAGGCGCGCCGATGCCCCAGGTCTGGGCCGAACTCTGCCGCACCGGCGCGGGCCGGGGCATGCTGATCGGAGGGCACGCGTGACCGCGACGATGCCGCCTCGGCAGTCCACGGGCGGTCCCCCGCCCGGGAAGCCACGACTGCACACCCCCACCAAGCGGGTCGTCACCCCGCCGCCGGCCTGGCGCGGCACCGTCCTGGCGCCGGCCGCCGCCGCGATCGCCACCCTGTGCGCGGCCACCTCGCTGGTGGGCGTCGTGGCCGGGATGTCCTGGCTGGGCTACGTCGCGGTCGCTGTCGTGCTCGTCGCCTGCACCGGACTGGCCCTGCGCTCGGTGCACACGCCGACGCTGGTGGTCGGCCTGGCGCAGCTGGTCGTGCAGCTGTTGCTGGTCACGGGTGTGTTCACCAGCCACGGCATCCTCGCGGTGTTCCCCGGGCCGGCCGCCTTCTCCGATCTGAACGGGGTCCTCGCCGGCGCCTTCGAGCAGATCCGCACCGGCCTGCCACCGGTCGACGCGACACCGCAGATCCTCTGTCTGGTCACCATCGCGATGGGCCTGGTCGCGGTGCTCGTCGACACGCTCACGGTCGCCGCGTCGGCGCCCGCGGCCACCGGCCTGGTGCTGTTGTGCGTGTACGCGGTTCCGGCGTCGCTGTCGGACACGATGCTCCCGTGGTGGACCTTCGTGCTCGGCGCGGCCGCCTTCGCGGGCCTGCTCGCGGTGGACGGCAACCACCGCCACCGGCGCTGGCGCAACCGGGAGGCACCGGGCCTCGGCGGCTCGCCCGCCACGGCGTCGGCCCCGGTCGCCGTCGTGGTGCTGGCCCTGGTGATGGGACTGGTGGTGGGCAGCACGTTCACCGCGGTCGGCACCGTGGGGCGGCTTCCCGGCAGCGGCCGCGGACAGTCCGCCGGCCCGGGCGGGCTCGGCGTCAACCCGTTCACCTCGCTCCGCGGAATGCTCGACCAGGGCACCACCGTGGACCTGTTCCGGGTGCGCGGTCTGGGCAACGACCAGCGTCTGCTCCGCGCCTTCACGCTCGACACCTACCTGCCCAACCAGGGCTGGAGCCTGCCCGCGGGTCCGATGCCGGCCGGCTTCCCGGCCCTGCAGCCGCTGCCGCCGGCACCGGGCGACGACGGCTCCGCCGAGTCGCGACAGATCAACATCGAGCCGCTGAACTGGAACGACGTGTGGCTGCCGGTCTACGGCGCGCTGCGCGGGCTGACCGGCATCCCGCCCGGCTGGTTCTACGACCCGGAAAGCGGCGCGGTCTTCAGCGAGCGCAAGCAGCACCCGCCTTCCTACAGCGAAAGCGCGTCCCTGGCCGAGCCGACCAAGGCACAGCTGGAAGCACTGGGCCCGCCCGACGCCTCCGGGGTGCCGGCGGTCTACACGCAGATCAGCGGCGTCGACCCGCTGGTCGTCGCGCTCACCCAGCAGATCACCGCGAACGCGACCACCACCTTCGACAAGGCCAGCGCGCTGTGGCGGTTCTTCACCGCCGAGGGCCGGTTCACCTACGACACCAGCACCGCCCCGGCGGCCGACTCCGACGCGCTGGCGGACTTCCTCCTCAACGGCAAGCGCGGCTTCTGTGAACAGTTCGCCTCGGCAATGGCGGTGATGCTGCGGGTCCTCGGCATCCCGTCGCGGGTCGCGGTCGGCTTCACCACCGGCTTCGCCGACGGCGACACCCGGCTGATCACCTCGCAGGACGCACACGCCTGGGTCGAGGTCTACTTCGGCGATCTGGGCTGGGTCAGCTTCGATCCGACACCGCGTTCCGACGGCCGCGGCTACGTGCCGCCGTACCTGCAGGCGGGCAACACCTCCGGTTCCTCCGGCCAGACGCAGAACGACGTGCCGAGCGTGTCGACCACCCACGTCGCGCCGACCGGGGTGCCGCAGGTGCAGAACGGCACCACCGGCCCCGGCCCGGGACAGGCCACACCGGCCGGATCGGCCCCCGGATGGACCGGGTGGGGCGCGCTGGCCGTCGTACTGGCCGCGATCGCGCTGAGCCTGGCGGCGTTCTTCGTGGGCCGCTCGGCGCGGGCCAGGTCGGCGGTGGGCCGGTGGCTCCCGCTGGTGGCGGCCGCGACCTGGGTGCTGGCGGTGCTGCTCACCGCGTGGCTGGTGCACTGGGCGCTGTCACTGGCCCTGCTGGTGCTGGCGGGCGGCGGGCTGGCACCGGCGGTCATCCGCGAGATCAACCGACGGCGCCGGCTGGGCGTGATCGCGGCCCGGGATCCCGGCGCGGCGAGTGCCGCCTGGGCGGAACTGCTCGACGAGTGCGCCGACCGCGGGGTGCCGATCCCGGCGACCTCGACGGTCCGCACGGCCGCGCAGCGGGTGGTGCAGGAGCACCGTCTCGACGACGCGGGGCGGGACGACCTGCGCACCGTGGTCGGGGTCGTCGAGCGGTCGTGGTACGCGCCGGCTTCGACCGTCGACGACCCGGGCTTCATCCCGGCCTTCGAAGGACTACGCGCAAGCCTGCGCCGCAACGCGCCGATGTCCTGGCGCGGCCGACTGTTCCCGCGCTCCGTCCTGCGCCGCCGCACCCGCCCCTGACAACCACCCCACCCGGCCCACCCCGGCCACCGCCCGACCGCTCGGCGTGTCCCCCGGTCCCGTCGCCGAGTCCTCCCCTCCGGTCGGCGAGTCCTCCCGTCCGGTCGCCGAGTCCCCCGGTCCCGTCGGCGAGTCCTCCCCTCCGGTCGCCGAGTCCCCCGGTCCCGTCGCCGAGTCCTCCCCTCCGGTCGGCGAGTCCTCCCCTCCGGTCGCCGAGTCCCCCGGTCCCGTCGCCGAGTCCGCCCGTCCCGTCAACGAGTCCCCGGTCCGGTCGCCGAATCCGCCTGTCCCGTCAGCGAGTCCGCCCGTCCCGTCAGCGAGTTCCCTCGACCGGTCGGGAGTGGCGCCGCGCACGTGTCGGCGGCCTTCCTGCCCGGCCCGCGAATCCGTCCGTCCGGCGGACACCTTCGGTGAACCGGCACGGCAACTCGCTGACCGCACAAGGGAACTCACCGACCGGACGGGAGAACTCGGCGGCCGGAAGGGGGGACACGGCGACGGGAAGAGGGGACACGGGGTGGGGTGCCACAAAAGTGCCCGCCCTCGGGAGTGAGGGGGGCAGTTTCGTCGGCGGGAGACCGCCTCTGCTGTTCGAGCCGCTTACTCTTCGAACCGCTGCCGGAAGCGTTCTTCCATGCGCTGGGTGAAGGAGCTCTTGGGCTTGGCCGGCCCCTTCTTGGCCTCGGCGCCGCCCGGATGACGACCGGACATGATCGCGAGAACGACCCCGAAGAACATCGCCAGGAACCCGACCACGCTCATCAGCGGGAAATCGGCTACCCAGAGCGCCCTGATCATCACGCCCACCACAAGCAGCGCGACCCCGACGATGAACAGCGCGATCCCCTGGATTCGACGGCGACGGGCGGGCCGGCGTAACCGGACACCGCGTACCGTTGACGCGAACTTGGGGTCCTCGGCATAGAGCTCGCGCTCGATCTGATCGAGCAGCCGCTGCTCATGCTCGGAGAGTGGCATCTTTCCTCCTCCGGCACAGCTTCGTCACGGGCGCCGGGCCGCGCAACGTCCTGGACCCAACTAGGCACCCTCACCGCGGGGCGCCACCAACCAGGATACGAGTCCAGCGCCCTCAGGACTACCCGATCTCCCCACGAAGGTTTGCCCCATTCGGCTCATGTAGGTTTATCAGACTGGGCGGAAAGCAGTGACGCGGGGCGCACGGCCGCCGCCCCGTACTTCGACCGGGCCACATCCGCGGCGATCTCCGCGTCACGCCATCGTGGCTCGTCCTGTTCGAAACTGAGCTGTTCCGGCTCGTCCTCCCCGCCCAGTCCTTCGACCCGGACACCCAGTAACCGGATTTCCGCCCCGGAAACAGCTTCTCGGAACAGGGTCACCGCGATGGCGTGGATGGCCCGGGCGACGTCGGTGGCCGAGGACAGGGTGCGGGCGCGGGTGATCGTCCGGAAGTCGGCGAAGCGCACCTTGATCGACACCGTGCGGCCGCGCAACTCCTTGGCCCGCAGGCTCGCCGCGACCCGCTCCGACAGCCGGAGCAGTTCGCGCTCCAGCACGTGCGGATCGCGTTGATCGGTGTCGAAGGTGTGTTCCGCGCCGATCGACTTGTCCGGCGTGTCCACCACCACGCCACGGTCGTCGTGCCCGTGCGCGAGCGCGTGAAGATGTTCCGCCGCCGCGGTGCCGACCGCGCGCCGCAGCCGGGGCAACGGGGCGTCGGCGATGTCCGCGATCGTGGTGAGTCCCAACCGCTTCAGGTTCTCCTCGGTGCGCTTGCCGACTCCCCACAACGCGGCGATCGGCAGCGGGTGCAGGAACTCCAGTGTCCGGGCGACCGGGACGACGAGCACACCGTCGGGTTTGGCCATCCCGGAGGCGAGCTTGGCGACGAACTTGACACCGGCGACCCCGACCGAACACGTGATGCCGTGCTCGGCCCGCACGCGCCGCCGGATCAGTCCGGCCAGCTCCACCGGGGTCGCGCCCAGCCGCCGCAGGGCACCGCTCACGTCGAGGAACGCCTCGTCCAGGCTCAGTGGTTCGACCAATGGTGTCAGGTCTCGGAAGATCCCCATGACCCCGCGGGAAACCTCGCCGTAGAGGCCGTGGCTCGGCGGGATGAACACCGCGTGCGGGCACAGCCTGCGGGCGACGCCGGCCGGCATGGCGGCGCGCACCCCGAACTCCCGCGCGAGATAGTTGGCCGAGCTCACCACCGAGCGCGCGCCCGCGCCGGCGACGATGACCGGTTTGTCCACCAGCTCCGGCCTGGTCCGCAGTTCGACCGCGGCGAAGAAGGCATCCATGTCGACATGCAGCAGGCCGCACCCGGTGTCCTCCGGCGTGTTCCGCTCGGTGACCCGGAACCGCTCGTAGCCGGCCGGTAGCCCCGGTTTCTTTCCCATCGCCGCAGAGCCTACGTCCCGCCACCGACACTTCCGGGCAATGGAGCGGGCAATGGCGGGAGTCACCGCCGAAGGCCGAGCCGCCGTGCGAAGTCAGGCCGCCCACCCCGGCGTCGGGTCGAGCCGCTAGGCCGGACCGGTGACAGGGCGGCCGGGTCGGGCGCCTCCGCTCGCCGGCCGGGAATGCCCGGTCTCAGGCGGGGCGGCGTGCCAGGGCGTGCAGGCGGGTGGCGACATCGCGCAGCGGCGGGACCACCGCGGCGGCGGCCTCGAATTCGGCGAGTTCCTCGCCGGTGAACAGCCGCGACTCGGCTTCACCGATGAAATCGGCCACGACGCCATCGCCGTGGAGCAGTTCGATGTCCAGGCTCGCCGCGCCCAGCAGGGACTTCAGCTCCTCCGTGCCGAAGCGCCGTACCAGGTTTTCCCCGTCGTCTTCGAGCACTCCGCCGGCGCTGGCGAGCAACCTCCTGGCCTCGCCGAGCCGGCCGGACAGCGCCCGGTGCAGCACCGCGGCGTGGCGGTTGGCGACCAGCAGCGACACCGCGCCCCCGGGCGCCACGGCGGTGGCGAGCGCGGCGACGACCGCGGCCGGATCGTCGACGACCTCCAGCAGTCCGTGCGCCAACACGAGATCGGCCGAACCGGCCGGGATCCGCTCACCCAGCGCGTCGGTGTCGTCGGCGATCGCGGTGATCCGGGCGGACACGCCGGTCTCCTCGGCGCGTCGCCGCAGGGTCGCCAGCGCGTTCGGGTTGGGCTCCACGACGGTCACCCGGCAGCCCGCCGCGGCCAGCGGCACGGCCCAGACTCCGCTGCCGCCGCCGACGTCGACGACGTGCGGCTCAGTGCCACCGGCGCGGGCGAGTTCGTCCTGGAGAACCCGCCAGACGGCGCTCGAGCCACGCACCGTACCCGTGTCCGTTCGCATGGGCCGACAGCCTAGTCAAGGCTCCGTTCGCAGGCAGGCGCAAGGTCACTCGGAGAGCACAGAGGCTGCCGGGAACCGTGCCCTCCCGGCTACGCTCGACCCGTGCACACGGTCGCCGTACTCAGCCTGAAGGGTGGTGTCGGCAAAACCACGGTCGCGCTCGGGATTGCCTCGGCCGCCCTGCGCAGGGGCATCCGGGCGCTGGTCGCCGATCTCGATCCGCAGGGTAACGCCACCGCCTCCCTGGATCCGCCCTACACCGAGGCCACCCTCGCCGACGTGCTGGAAACGCCCCACCGGGCGGTCCTCGACCGCGCCATCGCGCCGAGCGTGTGGAACGACGAGCTCGAAGTGCTGGTGGGGACCGAGGATCTCGAACTGCTCAACGAGCCCGGCACCGAGGACCGCAGGCTCGGCAACCTGTCCCGTGCGCTGGACGAGTTGCACGACGCGCCGCGCAACGGCAAGCCCTACGATCTGGTGATCCTGGACTGCCCGCCCTCGCTGGGCAGGCTGACGAAGTCCGCGCTGGTCGCCGCGGACACGGCGATCCTGGTGACCGAGCCGACGATGTACGCCGTCGCCGGGGCACAGCGTGCGCTGGAGGCCATCGAGCGGATCCGGGACGAGCACAATCCCGATCTGCGGGCGGTCGGCGTGCTGGTCAACCGGCTGCGCCCGCGCTCGCACGAGCACCAGTTCCGGATCGCCGAACTGCGCGAGTCCTTCGGCCCGCTGGTCATGCCCACCGCCATTCCGGACCGGCTGGCGGTCCAGCAGGCTCAGGGCGCGTGCAGCCCGATCCACGAGTGGCACTCCCCCGGCGCCCAGGAGATCGCGCTGACCTTCAACATGGTGCTGGCCAAGATCCTGCGGTCCACCCGCGCGGGCCGGCACCGCATCGCGGCGGAGGTGGAACCGGAGTCCGAGGCGGAGCGGACCGGACCGATCGAGGTCGTGCGCAGCGATGCCCGAGGGTGACACGGTCTTCCGCACCGGCCGGACCCTGGACCGGGCACTGGCCGGGAAGACCTTGTCCCGCACCGACTTCCGGCACCCGGAGCTGGCCACGGCGGACCTGACGGGGCGGTCGGTGCTGGCGGTGGGGACGGTCGGCAAGCACCTGTTCACCCGGTTCTCCGGCGAGGTGAGCCTGCACAGCCACCTCAGGATGGACGGCCGCTGGGAGGTCTACCGGCCCGGTGCCCGGTGGCGGCACCCCGCGCACTTCATCCGCGTGATCCTCACCACCGCCGACGCCCAGGCCGTCGGGTTCCGGTTGCACGAGCTGAAGCTGTTGCCGACGGGCGATGAAGCAAGCCTGGTCGGCCGGCTCGGACCGGATCTGCTCGATCCACAGTGGACGGACGAGCACGCGGCGCGGGCGGTGACCGCGCTGGGCGCGCGGCCGGCACGGGAGATCGGCCTCGCCCTGCTCGACCAGCAGGTCATGGCCGGTGTCGGCAACCTGTACAAGACCGAGATCTGCTTCCTGCTCGGCGTCTCGCCATGGACCCCGGTGTCCGAAATAGACACCGCAAGGGCGGTGGCGCTGGCCCGGAAGCTGCTGGTGGCCAACGCGTGGCGCCCCGCGCGGAGCACCACCGGCGAACTCGCCCGAGGCCGGCGCACCTGGGTCTACGAGCGCACCAGGCAGGGCTGTTTCCGGTGTGGCGGCCGGGTCCTGGTCCGCGAGCAGGGTCAGGGCGTCGAACGGCGGCCCGCGTGGTTCTGCCCCCGCTGTCAGCCCGGCCCGGTCCCGCAAGGGAGCGGAAATCGGCGCGCGCGGCAACCGGGAAACCCCTATGCTGCTCGGCAACGCGTCGACGGAGACGAGTAGCCGGGGACAGCGCGAGCCGGAGAGAGCCGCCGGGAGCTGGGAAGGCGGCCTCGCGTCCCTGGGCGAAGACCCTCCCGAGTGCGGGGAGGAACGGCGGCCGCCATGCCTCATCGACCGCCCCATGCCCCGCCGGCCGGCCCCCGTCACCGGGCTACCACGAGGCCGCGCCCGGCTTGCCGGTATCGCGCGGCGAAAGTGCGGTGGCACCGCGAGTTCCCTTCTCGCCCGCACTCCCAAGGGGTCGCGCATATCCAGCAAGGAGTGTGATGATCTCCCGTGTTCTGGCATCCGACCTGCCCCGGCACGTCGGCGCCCCGGTACGGATCGCCGGGTGGGTCCACCGCCGGCGGCAGCTGAAATCCCTGACCTTCGTCATCGTCCGGGACCGCTCCGGACTCGCCCAGGTCGTGGCGAGGAAACCCGCGGAGCACGCCGCGGACCTGCCGGAGGAAACCGTGATCGAGGTACGCGGTGTGGTGACCGCGAACCCGCAGGCGCCCGGTGGCGTCGAACTCACCGAGCCGGTGATCGCCCCGCTCGGCGAGCCCGCCGCACCGCCGCCCTTCGACCTCTACCGGCCGAAACCCACGGCCACGCTGCCGACGATCCTCGACCACGCCCCGGTCGCGCTGCGCCATCCGCGCCTGCGCGCACGGTTCGCGATCACCGCGGCCGGGGTGGCCGGGTTCCGCGCGGCGCTGGCGGAACGGGGCTTCACCGAGATCCACACGCCCAAGATCGTGGGATCGGCCACCGAGTCCGGGGCGAACGTGTTCGGCATCGACTACTTCGGCCGCCGCGCCTATCTGGCGCAGTCCCCACAGTTCTTCAAACAGGCCATGGTGGGCGTGTTCGAACGGGTTTACGAGGTGGGACCGGTGTTCCGCGCCGAGCCGCATGACACCGCTCGCCATCTCGCGCAGTACACCAGCCTCGACGCGGAACTCGGTTTCATCGCCGACCATCGCGATGTCATGGCCTTGGTGCGGCACACGGTGGCGGGCATGGTCGGCGCCGTCGCTGAGCGGGCGAGTACGGCGGTCTCGCTGGTGGAGGCCGCGCTTCCCGAGGTTCCCGCCGAGATCCCGGCGATCCATTTCGCCGAGGCACAGGAACTGCTCGCCCGGCACACCGGGCGCGATCCGCGGGGAGAACCGGACCTCGCTCCCGAGCACGAGCGCTGGCTCTCGGCATGGGCGCGGCGCGAGGAAGGGTCGGAATTCCTCTTCGTGACCGGTTATCCGATGGCGAAGCGGCCGTTCTACACCCACCCGGAACCGGCGCGGCCGGCCTATTCGAACAGCTTCGACCTGCTTTTCCGCGGGATGGAGCTGGTCACCGGGGGACAACGCCTGCACCGGCACTCCGACTATCTCGCCGCGCTCGCCGCGCGCGGCGAAGACCCCGCGGCCTACCGCGATTATCTGGAGGTTTTCGCGCACGGCATGCCACCGCACGGCGGCTTCGCCCTCGGCCTCGAACGGTGGACGGCGCGGTTGCTCGAGTTGGCCAACATCCGCCAGGCCACCCTGTTTCCGCGCGATCTGCACCGGCTGCATCCCTGACACCGGGCCGGCCCGAGCGTATGTCCGGGCCGGCCCCGCCGCCGAGGTGAGCGCGACTTCCGGATAATCGGACGCGAAACCGGCACAACCGGAGGTTTCGCTGCTAGTGTGCCGACGATGACGCGGTACAAGCTCCCGCTGTAGGGCAACGATCGGGCACGCGGCGATCTCGCTCCCTGAACCCGCGGCCGGCCACGCCGTCGAATTCCTTTTCTCGGTCAGGGAGCCGTTTCATGCGCGAATTCATCCGCGCACTGCCGAAAGTGGAGCTACACGTTCACCTGGTCGGCTCAGCCGGCATCGACACCGTCGCCGACCTGGCCCGCCGTCATCCGGGCGCGGGAGTGCCCGGCACCCGGGCGGAACTGGCCGCCTTCTTCACCTTCCGGGACTTCGACCACTTCCTGAAGGGCTACCTGGCGGTGCACTCGCTGGTGAAGGACCGGCACGACATCCACCGCCTCGTCGTCGGCCTGGCCAAGGAGCTGGCCTGACCTGGCCGCACAGAACGCGCGCTACGCCGAAGTGACCGTGACGCCCTACAACCACCTCCTCGACGGCATGCCCGGGGACGAACTTCTCGAAGGCCTGGCGAGT
Organism: Amycolatopsis sp.; assembly: GCA_035685725.1. GTDB lineage: Bacteria > Actinomycetota > Actinomycetes > Mycobacteriales > Pseudonocardiaceae > Amycolatopsis_E. The sequence continues at coordinate 22,598 of DASSAD010000174.1, forward strand.
GGCCGCGCGGCCGCCGCCGCGGACTTCGGCGTGGAGCTGGCCTGGTGTTTCGACATTCCCGGCGAAAAGGGAATCTCCGGAGCCCGGGAAACGCTCGCGTTCGCCCTGCGTGACCGGCCGGACGGGGTGGTCTCCTTCGGCCTCGGCGGCCCGGAGAACGGGGTGGGGCGGGCGCAGTTCGAACCGTTCTTCACCGCTGCCCGCGACGCCGGGCTGCACAGCGTGCCCCACGCGGGGGAAACCACCGGGCCGGCGACGATCTGGTCCGCGCTGCGCGATCTCGGCGCGGAACGCATCGGGCACGGCACCAGCGCGGCCGATGATCCGGATCTGCTGGATCATCCGGCGGCGCGGCGGATCGCCCTGGAGGTCTGCCTGACCTCCAACGTGCGCACCCGGCAGGTGACCTCGCCCGCCGCCCACCCGATCCGGCGATTGCTCGACCACGGCGTGATCGTGACCTTGAACACCGACGACCCGCCGATGTTCGGTGCGACCCTCACCGGTGAATACGCCACGGTCGCCGAGACACTGGGCCTGACGCCCGCCGAAATCGGCGCGCTCGCGCGCGACGCGGTCGAGGTGTCGTTCCTTCCGGCGGCCGCCAGGACGGCCCTGATCGCCGAGATCAGGGCCGTCGAGCGACGGTTCCACCACCCTGCGATAGCGGGCCAGGTCGAGTAGCCGCGGAGGAACCCAGCGCGCCACGGTCGCCTCCCGTGTTCGGGCGACGAGCGTCCGGCGACCGCGCCCGAAGCGCACGACGACGATCACCGGACGGCTAATAATCTTGTTGCCGGCACACGGATTTTTCCCTAGCGTTGCCCTTACACGGGAAAGGAGGTGGTCCAAAGTTGTGTAACTACAGGACTCGTGAGGTGGCTGTCCGCTAGCGGATCCCACGAGTGACGTTGGTGAAAACCAGACAGTCACCGGACCCCCGGCGTCCCGAGACCAGTCCGGCTCGGGCCGGAGCGACTGACGGCGCTCCGGAGTCTCGCCGGGGGTTCTTTCATAATCCCGGCCGAATTACCTACACGGATGCACGTGCACCCGATATCCTCGCCGTGTGCTGCAGCCCCCCTACCCGGTCAAGACCGCCCGGCTGATCCTGCGCCCCTTCGCCCGGGACGACCTGGCCGCCCTGCACTCCTTCCAGACCCGGCCGGAGGCCACGCAATACCTCTACTGGGAACCCCGCTCCCGGGCCGAGACGGCGAAGGCGCTGTCCGAGAAGATCGACAACGCCACCCTGTGCGAACCGGGTGGCTCCCTGTCCATCGCCGTCGAGCTGGTGGAGACCGGGGAACTGATCGGGGATCTGACCCTGCGGTGGACGAGTGCCGAGCACAGCAGCGGCGAAATCGGGCTGGTGTTCCATCCCCAGCACCAGGGCAGGGGCTACGGGGCCGAGGCCGCGGCGGAGCTGCTGCGGCTGGGGTTCGAGGACCTCGGGTTGCACCGGATCTTCGGCCGGTGCGACGGACGCAACATCGCCTCGGCGTCGCTGATGGAAGGCCTCGGGATGCGCCGGGAGGCGCACCTGCGGGAAAACGAACTGGTCAAGGGCGAATGGACGGACGAACTGGTCTACGCGATGCTGGCGTCCGAATGGCGGAGACGCTGAGCGAAGATGTAGTACGTGCTGTTCGAGAACCTGGCCCGTCCCGCCCTCTACCGGCTGAGCCGCAACGACCCCGAACTCGTCCACGAGCGCACCCTGCGCGTGCTCGGCGCGGTGGCGCCGGCGCTGTCCGGGTTGCGGCGCCGCTACGGCGTGGACGACCCGGTCACCGTGTTCGGGGTGCGGTTTCCCAGCCGGGTCGGCCTGGCCGCCGGCATGGACAAGGACGGGCGTGCCCTGCGCGCCTGGCCGGCGCTGGGGTTCGGCTTCGTCGAGGTCGGCACGGTCACCCGGCTCGCGCAGCCCGGAAACCCGAAGCCGCGCCTGTTCCACCTCCCCGGCAGCGACGCCGTGATCAACCGGATGGGCTTCAACAACGCCGGGGCCGACGCGCTGGCGAAACGGCTCGCCGCGGGCGGAAAGCCCGGTGTCCCGCTCGGGGTGAGCATCGGCAAGTCCAAGGTGGTGCCTCTGGCCGAGGCGGTCGCCGACTACCAGGCTTCCCTGCGCGCCCTCTATCCCTACGCCGACTACTTCGCCATCAACGTCAGCTCCCCCAACACGCCGGGATTGCGGGCGCTGCAGGACAAGTCGGCACTCGCGGAGCTGCTGACCGAGCTCCAGTCGACCTCCGCCTCGCTCGCCGGCACCGGCCGGCGAACACCATTGCTGGTCAAGGTCGCCCCCGACCTCTCGGACAGCGCGCTCGCCGAACTGCTCGAAGTCTGTGACGAGCACGGTGTCGCCGGCCTGATCGCGACGAACACCACGCTGTCCCGGGGCGGGCTGGCACCCCGGGAGGCCCCGATCGGCGCCGAGGCCGGCGGGCTGTCCGGCCGTCCGCTGGCCGCGCGGGCACGCGAGGTCGTGCGGTTCATCCACGACCGGACCGAGGGCCGGCTGCCCGTCATCGGTGTCGGCGGGATCCTCAGCGGCGAGGACGCCCGGCGCCTGCTCGACGCCGGGGCCTGCCTCGTCCAGCTCTACACCGGCTTCGCGCTGCGCGGCCCCGGCCTGGTCCGCGAGATCAACCGGACGCTGGTGCACGCTCCGGTCGCAACGGCCGGGTCGCGGTGAGGTGCCGGAGGTAGGCGCGCCAATCGCCGAACTCCGTGATGTCCTTCGCCGTGGCGGCCGTTTCGGCCGTGCACTGCACACCGATCGCGGTGCCGCCGTCTTCCAGTTCGATCTCGCCCAGCACCAGGGGCTCGGGCAACCCGGCGAGGAACCGGCCGAGCCCGCCGGGCGAGATCGTCCAGCGCTCCCCGGTCAGCGCGGCACCGGGTTTCGCGCGCACCACGCCCGGCTGCGGAGTCCCCGGCAGCGCGACCATCCGGTACCGCTCGGCGGTCAGCACCTCGTCACGGAACCGCGCGCCCAGCGCGGTCAACCGGTGGTTCAGCGGCTGACCGCGCAGGTGCGCGCCGAACACGACCAGGTCGGTGCCGCCGGACGGGTAAGGGTCCTTGAGTTGCTCGCCGGCCAACAGCGCCGCCAGATCGAGCGCGATCTGGTCGTCGAAGGCCCGCGTGACCACGCTGACGCCGAACGGGCTTCCGTCGGCTCGCCCGGCCGGGACGGAGACCGCGGCGAGGTCGAGCAGGGTGACGAACGTGGTGTAGGTGCCCAGCCGCCGGTCGGCCCCGGCGGGATCGGCCTCGACCGCGGCGAAACTCGGGTGTTCCGGCACGGTCGGGAGCAGGAGCGCGTCGATGCCCGCCAGCGCGGCCGCCGCCCGGAGCTTCGCCTCCTCGACCCGCTCCCGGTCGGCGGCCAGGCGGTGCGCCGGCACCTCCCGTGCCGCCAGGATGGCCGCGGCTACCGCGGGGTCCACGTCCGGAGAGTCCCGTTCGACGAACTCCCCGAGGGCCGCGTAGCGTTCGGCGGCCAGCGCACCGTCGTCCAGCAGCTTCGCGACCTCCAGGAGCGGGGCGATCCCGATGGTCTGGACCGCCACGCCCGCGACGAGCAGTTCCCCTACCACGTGGGCGAACGCCTGCCGGCCCTCCTCGGACAGCACCCGCAGCCCGGCCGCGTCCGGAACCGCGACGGTGGCCGGCTGCCCGGCCGCGAGCCGGACCTCCTGCGGCCAGGCCCGGCTCGCCGGGTCGGCGGGATCAGGCCCGGTCATGACCACCAGTGCCCGCCGTGCCGCGGCGACCGTGCGGGCGAAGAGCCCCACACAGTCGTAGGAGCGCGCCGTGGACACCACACCGGTCCTGGGCACCAGGCCCAGGGTCGGCTTGATCCCGACAATGCCGTTGCACGCCGCCGGAACCCGGACCGATCCGGCCAGGTCGGTGCCGATCGCGACATCGACCAGGCACAGCGCCACGGCCACCGCCGAGCCCGAACCGGACCCTCCGGCGATCTTGGCGGGATCCTTCGCGCTGGCCACCGCACCGAACGGGCTGCGCGTGCCGAGTAGTCCGGTGGCGAACTGGTCGAGGTTCGTCTTGCCGAGCACCACCGCGCCTGCCTGGGTCAGGCGGCGAACGGCGGTCGCGGTCGCGTCGGGGGTATAGGCGTAGGCCAGGCAGCCGGCGGTGGTCGGCATCCCGGCGACGTCCACATTGTCCTGCACCGCGATGAGCATCCCCGCCAACGGAAGGGATTCCCCCGCGCGGACGCGTTCGTCGACGGCCTTGGCGTCTACGAGCGCGTCTTCACAGGGACGCAGTGTGATCCACAATTCCGGCCGGTCCACCTCGCCGATACGGTCGTAGGCGGCCAGGACCTGCCGGTGCGCGCTGACCGGTGCCGGGGGTGGTGGCACGGGCTCGGGTGGCAATGGCAGCGGTTTCATACCTCCGAAGTTACGGAGCGGATATTCCAACTGAAAGGTGTGTAACGTTACGCACAGGTATCACCTGTCGCCCTGGGTCGTGGTGGGGAGTCGCGATTGCGGCACGAAGGGCTTCCGCGTGCCGTGGCCGCGGAAGCCACGGCGGACGGAAGGAAACATTCGACCCGGCCGCTAGGGCAGCTCACGCAGGGCGATCGCGAGCCCGGCCAGCCGATCGGTGGCGTCGGTCAGCGCCTCCTTGGACGGCCGCATGTCCGAGCTGCTGGCGGCGACCGCGTGACCGGCAGCGGCGATCAGCGCGCCGTACCCGTCCAGACCGTCGTCGAGCTGCTCACGCAGGGTGCGCACGGCCGCGTCGAGCGCGCCCCGTTGCCCGGCCGGGCTCGCGTCGCGGGCACGCTCGACGGCCTGCAGCCGGGCCGCGAGCGCGCGGAGCGCCGTGGCCGCCTCGGCGGCGGTGACGCGCGCGTCCTCGACGGACATCTCCGGCACCGCCGTCGTACCCGCGGCGGAGGGGACGGAAAGCTGACGGAGCAGCTCGGCCAGCGACGCCTCACACTCGGCCAGTCGCTTCATCGGCTCGTACGCCGCGGAACTCGGTGACGGCAGCGGAGCCGGTGTCACGGTCACGGGCAGTTGGACCCGGTGAAGCGCCCGCAGCCGCATCCCCGAGCGCACGCCGAGCGTGGCGAACACGAGCACACCCGCGACACCCGTGGCCGCGTACGAGATCCCGCTGGCCAGCAGCACCGTGAAGCCCAGGACCGCCATGAACCCGCACAACAGGGTGAGCAGGATCCACAACGTCAGCGCGCGCGACGTCCGGCGCTTGCGGCGTTCCAGCTTCGCCGCCGGCTCGTTCCAGCGCATCCACTTCGCGCGCGCCTCGGCGAAGACCGGCACATCCGCGACCGACGGCGGCCGCATGACCGGCCGTCGCAGCGGATTCGGTGGCGGCTCGCCCGCGCGGGCGGTCGGGGGCGCCTGCACGGGCGGCAGGTACCGCTGGAGCTTCTCCTGGGCGCGCTGCGCGTAGTCGGGCAGCCGTTCCACGTACTTCTCCACCTTGGCGGCGAACTGCTCGAAGTCCCGCCTACCCGACACCGTTAACCTCCCGGCCCCACCCGCCACGGTGGTCTCCGGCCGTTTCCGGCCACTCCCCCGGTCAAGCCTCGTTCTTCTGCTGCTCGGCCTGCACGCGCGCCTGGATCTCGCGCTGGATGTCGGCCGAACCCGAGCTCGACGACGCCGCCGAGCCGTCGGTCACCTGCGCCACCGAGTCGCCCTTGAGCGAGGCACGGATCTGCTCGAGGCGGGAATGCCCGGCGAGCTGGGTGGTCGCCTGCTGGACCTCCAGCATCCGGCCCTGCACCGAGTTCCCCGCCAGCTCGGCCTGGCCGAGCGCGGTGGTGTAACGCCGCTCGATCTTTTCCCGGACCTCGTCCAGTGACGGGGTGTTGCCAGGCGCGGTGAGCTCGGACATCTGGCTCAGCGAGGCGGACACCTTCTCCTGCATCTTCGCCTGCTCCAGCTGCGAGAGCAGCTTGGTGCGCTCGGTCAGCTTCTGCTGGAGCATCATCGAGTTCCGCTCGACCGCCTGCTTGGCCTGGCCCGCCGCCTGCAGTGCCTGGTCGTGCAGGGTCTTGAGGTCCTCGATGCTCTGCTCGGCGGTGATGAGCTGGGTCGCGAAGCCCTCCGCCGCGTTCTCGTACTGGGTCGCCTTGTCGTTGTCACCCTTGGCGCGCGCCTCGTCGGCCAGCACGAGCGCCTGCCGGGCCGAGGCCTGCAGCTTCTCGACCTCGCCGAGCTGCCGGCTCAGCTTCATCTCCAGCTGACGCTGGTTACCGATCACGGCGGCGGCCTGTTGGGAAAGCGCCTGGTGCTGGCGCTGCGCCTCCTCGATGGCCTGCTGGATCTGCACCTTCGGGTCGGCGTGCTCGTCGATCTTCGACGAGAACGCCGCCATGAGGTACTTCCAGGCCTTTACGAACGGGTTGGCCATCTGCTCCGCCTGCCTTCTTACGTCCCACTTGTCTCAAGTTGCCTGGCGATCGTGTGGGGCGCCGCTCTCCCCTTGTCCGAGCAACGCTCCGCCCCCGGCGTGGGTTCCATCGTGTCAGGTCAGGACGCCGGGTTCCAGGCGACCCCGGAAGAATTCAGGGACCACCCTGAGTACCCCGGAAAGCCATCAAGGCCACCTTAGAGGCACGGAATACCCCCAGGTGGCCTTTCTGCCGGATCGGCCCGGATCGACTCCGCCCTGATCGGATCAGGCGGCGACCATTTTCGGCGCGTGGATGGTCGTGCGCAGGGTCGGGCCCATGCGCTGGGCGGACACCCGCAGGTCCGCCAGGTCGTTGCCGATCGCGCCCTCGACCAGGCGGCCGCCCTCGAGCTGACCGGTGGCCTCGGTGCGCCGTTCTTCCCGCTCGCCCTTGCGCTCGGCGTCGGCGGGCATTTCGGCGATTTCCACGTGGTCCAGTGCGAAGATGTCGGCGGCCACGTTGTGCAACAGTTCCCCCAGCGGGAGCTCCAGCGCTTCGCAGATGGAAGCCAGCAGTTCGCTCGACGCCTCCTTCTGCCCCCGCTCGACCTCGGACAGGTAACCGAGGCTCACCTTGGCGGCGCGGGAGATGTCGCGCAGCGTTCGACGCTGGTTGGTGCGAGCATGACGGAGCCGATCACCGATCGCCTCGCGCAACAGCACGGTCATCGCGCGCCTCCCTTCCTGATACGGAACACGTTACCCAGACCGAGGCCCTCACCGCATCGGTTGACACGGCCGTACGCCAAGGGCGAACGCCTCGATCACTGTGGTTGTTCCCCGTATTCCTGGCCGGACCGCAGGTGGACGCGATCCTGTGGCAGGGGCGCGACCCGCGGCCGAGTCTACCATTTGCGCTGGTAGGAGATCCGCGACCGGGCTCGCGTGCTCGTGTCGCGGCCGTCGCGCACGCCCGGCCGGGGTCAGTCCAGGCGGCTTCTCAGCAGCTCCAGCGCGGCCCGCACCGACGCCGCGCGCACGGCACCGCGATCTCCTTCGAACCGGTGACTGCGGACAAGCCGGACACCGGCCCCGGCGAGCGCGATGTGCACCGTCCCCGGCTCGACCCCGTCCTGCGGATCCGGGCCCGCCACCCCGGTCAGGCCCAGCCCCCAGTCCGCGCCGCACACCTCCCGCGCGCCCGCGGCCAGCTGCGCGGCGACGTCGGGATGCACCGCCCCGTGTTCGGCGAGCAGCCGCGGATCGACTCCCGCGAGCCGGGCCTTGAGGTCGGTCGCGTAGACCACCAGCCCGCCCCGCACCACCGCGCTCGACCCGGGCACGTCGGTGAGCGTGGCGCAGACCAATCCGGCCGTCAGCGACTCGGCGGCGGCCACGGTTTCACCACGTTCGGCCAGCACCGAGACCAGCTCCGAGGCCGACACCGAGTTCGCCGCCGAGTCCGACTTCCCGGGAACGAGCCCAGCGGTCATGACCGCGCCGCCGACCGCAGCCGCACGGCCCGGAACACGTAGTCGATGCCGGTGATGACGGTGAGCGCCACCGCGACGCCCATGAGGATCCAGCGGGCGCCCTCCGTCCCCGCGCCCGCCGGAAGCGGGAGCAGGAAGACCACGATCGCGGCGATCTGGGTGAGGGTCTTGGCCTTGCCACCGCGGCTGGCCGGGATCACCCCGTACCGGATCACCCAGAACCGCAGCAGGGTCACGCCGATCTCCCGGACCGCGATCACCGCGGTGACCCACCAGCTCAGCTGGCCGAGCACGCTCAGCCCGATCAGCGCCGCGCCGATCAGGGCCTTGTCCGCGATCGGGTCGGCGATCTTGCCGAAGTCGGTGATCAGCCCGTACCTGCGGGCGACCCAGCCGTCGACCTGGTCGGTGAGCGAGGCGATCGCGAACAGCGCCGTCGCCACCGCCCGCCACCAGAGCGTGTCCCCACCGCCGGCGAACAGCGCCAGCACGAACACCGGCACGAGGACCAGACGCGACAACGTCAGTACGTTCGCGACGTTGAGCGTCGGGACCCGGGCCCTCGAATCGGCCGCCCCGGAGCCGGTCAGCGACGGGCCGGAGACAACCGGAGGCGCCGCTTCGGCGCGGGCGTTCGACCGCGTGCCTTTGCCGGGCACGTCGCGGTTTCCCGTCGCCTCGCTCATCTTCCGGTTTCCGTGTCGCTGCCCGTATCGGTATCGGTGTCAGGCCGCACGATGAGGTCGACGCCTTCGCTGCCGACCACCCGGCACCGCACGATCCGCCCGACCTCGAAACCGGCCATGTCGGCCTCGATCAGCACGCACGCGCCGTCGACCTCGGGCGCCTGGTGCGCCGCGCGGCCGGAGATCTCGTCCTCGACGTCCTCGATCAGCACGTCGACCAGATCGCCGATCCGCTCCTCGGCACGCTGCGCGGTGAGCTCCTCGGCCAGCGCCGAAACGCGGGCGACCCGTTTGGCGATCACCTCTTCGTCAAGCTTGCCCTCGAAGCCCTCGGCCTCGGTGCCGTCCTCGTCCGAGTAACCGAACACGCCGACCGCGTCGAGCCGCGCCGCGACGAGGAAGCGTTCCAGTTCCGCGACGTCGGCCTCGCTCTCCCCCGGGAAGCCGACGATCACGTTGGTGCGGATGCCCGCGTCCGGCGCGAACCCACGGATCTGGTCGATCAACGCGAGGAACGACTCCGTGGAGCCGAACCGCCGCATCCGTCGCAACACCGTCTCACTCGAATGCTGGAACGAAAGGTCGAAGTAGCCGGCCACGCCCGGGGTCGTCGCGATCACGCGGACCAGGTCCGGGCGGGTCTCGGCCGGCTGCAGGTAGGAAACCCGGACCCGCTCGATGCCCTCGACCGCCGCGAGCCGGGGCAGCAGCAGTTCCAGCGCCCGGGTGCCGCCGTGCTCGCGGCCGAAGTCCTTGCCGTAGGAGGTGGAGTTCTCGCTGACCAGGAACAACTCCTTGACGCCGTGCTCGGCGAGCCAGGCCGCCTCCGCCAGGATCTCCTCCGGCCGGCGCGAGACGAACGAACCCCGGAACGACGGGATCGCGCAGAAGGAGCACCGCCGGTCGCACCCCGAAGCGATCTTCAGCGCCGCCACCGGGGCGTCGTCCAACCGGGTGCGCAGCACGCGCGGCCCCCAGCCGTGCCCGGGCAGCGCCACCTCGGCGCTGGCGGCCGGCCGCTCGACCGGGGTGATCGGCAGCAACGTGCGCCGGTCGGCGGGCACGTGCGCGGCGATCCGGTGCCCGGCCACGACCTCCCCGAGCCGCTCGGCCAGCTCCGGATAGTGGTCGAAGCCCAGCACCGCGTCCGCCTCCGGCAGGCTCTCCGCCAGCTCGGCGCCGTACCGCTCGGCCATGCACCCGACGGCGACCACCTTCGCCCCGGTGTCGGCCGCGGCCAACAGGGTGTCCACCGAATCCTTCTTGGCCGACTCGACGAAACCGCACGTGTTCACCACGATCACGTCCGAGGATTCCGCGTCCTCGGTCAACTCCCAGCCGCCGGCGGCCAGGCGGCCGGCCAGCTCCTCGGAGTCGACCTCGTTGCGGGCACAGCCCAGGGTCAGCAGGGATACGCGGCGAGGGGAAGACACGCCACTCAGGGTATCTGGCGGGGCAGATCGGCGAGCGTC